>JAIXZE010000030.1 GCA_027489875.1 Verrucomicrobiales bacterium | reverse complement strand
TCCCGAAGGCCGTCTCGAAACTGGCCGTCCGTCCCGGTTCTGGCATTCTCGGCGCACGTGAGCGCACATCGCATTGGCATCATCGGCGGTTCCGGCCTGTATCACCTCGACGGCTTTTCGAAGCAGAAGTGGGTTTCTGTGAAGACCCCGTTCGGCGATCCCTCGGACGAACTGCTGACCGGTGAACTGGCAGGGCGCGAGGTGGTGTTCCTGCCGCGCCACGCGCGTGGTCACCGCATCCTGCCGTCCGAGCTGAACCATCGCGCCAACCTGTGGGCGATGAAGAAGCTCGGGGTGGACTGGATCATCAGCGTCAGCGCGGTGGGCTCATTGCAGAAGCGGTACAAGCCCTGCGACGTCGTGCTGATCGACCAGTTCCTGGACCGGACCAAGCTGTCGCTCGGACACACCTTCTTCGGAAAGGGAATCGTGGCGCACATCGCGTTTGCCGACCCGATCTGCGAGAAGCTGCGCCGGCTTCTCTACAAGAGTGCGCGCCGCACCAAGGCGCGGGCCCATGACGGCGGCACCTACGTGAACATGGAAGGACCGGCTTTCAGCACCCGGGCGGAATCCATCGCGAACCACAAGGCCGGCTTCGATGTGATCGGCATGACGAACCTCGGCGAGGCGAAGTGCGCCCGCGAAGCAGAGATCTCCTACGCGACGTTGGCCATGGTGACGGACTACGACTGCTGGAAGACCGATGAGGCCCACGTCACCGTCGAGATGGTCATCGAGAACCTCCGCCGCAACGTCGACACGGCCAAGGCGGTCATCGCCGACGTCATCCCGCGGATTCCTGAGGCCCCGGAGTGGCCATGTCACGAGGCGCTGCGCAGTGCGATCATGACCGAACGCGGGGTGTGGCCGGCGAAGACGGTGCGCGATCTCCAGCCCATCCTCGCCAAGTACCTTTGATCCGACGCCGGACATGAACCCAATCCCTGCCCGTCCTGCATCGGGTCCAAGCCGGTCGCACTGGACACTGATCGTACTGGCGGCATTGGCCATGGTGGGGACCCTTCCCGGCCGGTCGCAGGGCTTGGGCCTGATCACCGAGCCCATGCTCGCGGAACTCCGGCTCGACCGGGTCCGGTACTCCGAGATCAATCTCTGGACCTCGCTTGCGGGATCGCTGTTCGCCTTGGGATTTGGACGGCTGTTCGACCGTTGGGGCCTGTGGACGGTCTCGCTGGTGATGGGGGCGCTGGGTCTGGTGGTTCTGGGCATCGCGGGATCCTCGGGGATTCCGGGTCTGGTCTTCGGTCTGTGGCTGACACGCGGCCTGGGCCAAAGCGCCTTGTCGGCGGGAAGCCTGACCCTGGCGGGAATCGCGGCACGCAACCGCCCGCCTTCCGTCATGGCGATCTATTCCATCCTGCTGAGCGTCGGGTTCATGATCGCGTTTCCGGTGGTAGGCGCGGTGGTGGGTTCCGCCGGATGGCGTCCGGCCTGGGCCATGGTGGGAATCGGTCTCCTCGTGATGGCGGCTGTTTCGTTTGGAATCCTCCGGCGATCCAACGGGACGGATGGCAACAGCGGGAACGCCCCCACGTCGGAAGGCGAGGACTTCACCTTGTTCGAAGCCCTCGCGACACCGGCCTTCTGGGTCTTCGGCCTCGCGTCGTCGGTGTACGGCCTGGTGGCGTCCGGAATCGGCCTCTTCAATGAGAGCGTCCTGAACGAACTGGGGTTCGCACCGGGATTGTACCTCACCAGCCTTGCGATCACGGCCCTGACCGGCCTTGGCGGGAACTTCCTCGGAGGCTGGTGGCTGACGCGTGCACCGGCCCGACTGGTGATGGTGACCGCGATGAGCCTGCTTGCCCTCGGACTGGCGACCCTGCCGCACCTGACCAGCACATGGATGGTCTTCATCCAGGCGGCGGTCATGGGTCTTGCCGGAGGTCTGGTGACCGTCCTGTTCTTCTCCTATTGGCCCGCGACCTTTGGCCGGCGCCAGCTGGGTTCGATCCAGGGAGCCGCCCAATTCCTGACCGTGGTGGCTTCGGCAGCGGGACCGCTGGTGCTGGCCCGGATCCAGGAAGCGTCCGGATCGTACGCCCTCGCCTTCCGGATCCTTGCCTTGGTCACCGCGGCACTCGGACTGGCCGCGGTCTTTGTCCGGCCTCCCCGGAAGCCATCCGCGTGCACAAGTCCAGTCACCGCAGGATGCCGATGAAGCCGGGGGTCGGGTGCGGATGCAGCTCCCGTTTCGGTGCCCCTGTCGAGACCCGGATGCTGGAACTTCTGAGGTTCTCCTTCACGGGTTGTTCCCAGCTTGTTCGCAGGCCGGAATGGGGTCGGAGCCCGCCGAAGGCAAAATTGGACACTTGGGCTCCAATGGGTTGTGGAAAAAGATTCCGCCGAGGTGTCCCTGATGTGGCGGGAATCCCTACTTTCTTCCCAAGCCTCGGGCCTGCGAAGGCCTGCGAACAACCTGGCCAGACGGCGCAGACGACGCGGACGACTCCGAAACCGGGGTCGAGAGATCACTCGGCCCACCAACAACCCGGGGAACAACTCCCCAAGAACCCCGGAATGGATGCCAACAGGTCGGGGGTTGTTGGTCCCTCAGGCAGTCATTGGTTGGCTGTTCCCGAAACTGTTCACGGGGGAAACCCGCAGGAAGAGGCCTGCTGGAGGACACCCCAATGGGTTGTACGTGTTATTCACAGACCCTACTACTGACTTTCCTTTTCTCTCTAAAGAGTCAAATAGTAGGCCCACATGAAGCTGACGATAGCCAAGGAACAGTTCCTCAACGGCCTGCAAGCCGTTCAGAACGTCGTCGGTTCCCGGACCACGCTCCCCATCCTGTCCAACATCCTCCTCCGGGCCGTGGATGGTAAGCTGCACCTGACGGCGACCGACCTCGACGTGACCATCACGTGTGGCGTTCCTGCCAACGTGGCCCTGGAAGGGGCCGTCACCCTCCCGGGCAAGAAGCTCTTCGGGATCGTCCGGGAACTGGTGGTGGCCGAGATCGAACTGGAAGTGGACGAAAAGGGGGCCGCGTCGATCCGTTCCGGAGCCTCCTTCTTCAAGATCAACGGCATGAGCGCGGATGAGTACCCGCCCATTCCGCAGTTCAAGCAGGCCCGTGCCGTCTCCCTGCCGCAGGACAAGCTCAAGGCGATGATCCGCCGGACCTCCTTTGCGGCGTCCACGGATGAGTCCCGCTACGTCCTGAACGGCATCTTCTTCAGCCTCAAGGAGCACAAGCTGACCTTGGTGGCCACCGATGGCCGTCGACTGTCGATGAGCGACGAGGAAGTCGACATTCCGGCCGAAAGCAACGGCGAGTTCATCGTGCCGACCAAGGCCATCAACGAACTGAAGCGCCTCCTGACCGCCGGAACGGTGGAACTGAAGTTCAGCGAGAACCAGGTGGCCTTCACCCTGACCCCGGCAACCGAAGGCGGTCTGGGCGTCTACATCATCTCCAAGCTGGTGGACGGCAGTTACCCGAACTACCGGCAGGTCATCCCCCAGGAGTGCATCGAGCGCGTGAGCATCCCGCGCGAGGAACTCCTGCAAAGCCTGCGCCGGGCCGAGATCATGACCAGCGACAAGTCGAACTCGGTCAAGATGACGTTCAACCGGAACCAGTTGTCCATCACGGCCAACACCCCGGACGTCGGCGAATCCCGCGAGACCATGGCCCTGACCTACAAGGGCAAGGACATGTCGATCGCCTTCAATCCGGGATACCTGATGGATCCGCTCAAGGAACTCGACGTCGACGAGGTGTACTTCGAGCTCATCGATGAGCTCTCGCCAGGCGTCCTGAAGAGCAACGAGCCCTTCCTGTACGTGATCATGCCGATGCGCATGAGCTGATCGGTAGGGCCGGGGTGCACGCCGCCCCGCCCCGCCAGGAGACGGGGAGGCGACGTCCCCGTCGCCGTTGCAGGGCCGTTCTTCAGGGCGATGAGGACATCGCCGCCCCGCCAAGAGACGGGGAGGCGACGTCCCCGTCGCCGTTGCAGAGCCGTTCTTCAGGGCGATGAGGACATCGCTCCGAAGCCCTCGCATTCCGGCCGCTGTTTCGAAGCTGGGCGTCGTTTCCCTCGAAGGGCTAACCTGCTCCCCATGAACGGGACTGCAGCAGGTGGCCATCGACAGGACAGAAGAGCGGATTGGGTCACCTCTCGAACCGTTCAGAACCCAGGACTCCTGATGGCGGCCATCTGGCTGCTCCTGTCCGCCGGCGTTGCCCGGACGGCCGTGGTTTCAGGCGTTTATCCCACGGGCCTCGACGACCTCCGCGTGCCGCTTCCGGCGGGCACGGCCGATCCGCACTGGGAATTGGTGGAATCGCCCGATGCCCAATACCCCGGACCCGCGGCATGGGTCGTCAACGAAGGCTTTCCGATCCCTCCCTGGATCGACAACGACGGAACCTCCAAGTGGATTGGCCCCCGAGCGGATGCCGGGGATGGGACGGCACCCGGAAATTACGTCTACCGGCTGCGCTTCTCCCTCGATGAGTTCGATCCCCCGACGACCGTGCTCACCGGACGCTGGGCGTCGGACAACTCCGGCGTGGACGTCCGGTTGAACGGTCAGTCCGTGGGATTGGCGAACGAAGGCGGGTTTACACAGTTCACGGCCTCGTTCCAGATCACCACCGGGTTCGTGGACGGCACCAACATCCTCGAATTCGTGGTCAACAACGCCGGGGACGGGGCCAATCCCAGCGGATTCCGCGCCGAAGTCTCCGCGACCGCCGACCTGGCACCGGGACCTGGCACCCCGCCCACGCTGACTGCGCAGCCCTCCGATGTGTCCGCCAGTCCGGGCGAGGAGGCCCGGTTCGCGGTCAGCGCCCGGGGTGGACGTCCGTTGAACTACCAGTGGCGCTACAACGGCTTTCCCTTGGCCCGCGCCACCAACGCCCTCCTGACGATTCCCACGGTTTCCGAGTCCTGGGTTGGCGAGTACTCCGTCCGGGTCGCCAACCCGTGGGGTTCGGTCACCAGTCGCGTGGCCCGCCTGACGCTTGGGTATCGTTCGGCACGCAGCCGTCAGTTGGAACCGCCCGGTCCCTCCAGCCGACGGTCCGGAATCGCCTTCTCCGAAATCCACTACGAACCGGCACCGTCCGCCGACTCGCGCAACCGCGAGTTCGTCGAACTCTACAACTCCAACCCCTTCGTCGAGGACCTGAGCGGCTGGCGCCTTACCGGCGAATGGGACATCACCCTGCCACCGGGAACCCTGCTTCCGGCGCGTTCGTACCTCGTCATCGCGGCCGATCCCCAGGCGATCCGTGAGATCCACGGCATCACCAACGTGGTCGGTGGAACCACCCAACGCCTCAACAACGCTGGGGGAACCCTCCGCCTCCGCAAACCTTCCGGCGGCATCGTCCTCGAACTCGAATATCGTCCGACCGATCCATGGCCGGTGGCGGCAGCCGGCTTCGGTCCTTCGCTCGTGCCTGCCCGCCCGAGCCTGGGCGAGGCGGATCCTGCGGCCTGGCGGGCCAGCACCCGCGTTGGCGGATCGCCCGGAACCGCGGATCCGGACCCGGAATCCCCACTCGACGGGGTCGT
>JAIXZE010000274.1 GCA_027489875.1 Verrucomicrobiales bacterium | reverse complement strand
CGGCTTCGGTCCAAGCCTTTCCGGCCGCTCCACGACGTTGAATGAACGGCATGCTCCTACGACTCAGCAACCGGGTGTTCTGGTCGGCCGTGACCCTGCTGGGCACGGCCGTGCTGACGTTCCTGCTCGTGAATGCCGTGCCCGGAGATGTCGCGCGGGTCATCGCCGGGCCCAAGGCATCCGCCGAGGTGATCCAAGCAATCCACAGGAAGTTCCACCTCGATGAACCGATGTGGAAACGGTTCGGTCATCATCTGAACAACCTGGCGCACGGGGACCTCGGGCAGTCCTACGTCACGGATCAACCGGTGGCCGATGCCATCCTGTCCCGACTCCCGGTGACCGCGGCCCTGGCGGCCCTCGCCATCGTCCTGTGGATGCTCCTCGCCGTTCCACTGGGCGTGCTGACGGCCAAATACAGCGGGTCGTGGTTCGACCGCTGGATCCTCGTGCTGGCCACGCTCACCCTGTCGCTGCCGGCCTTCTGGCTCGCGCGCATGCTCCAGTATTGGCTGTCGTACAGGCTGGGATGGTTTCCGGTGGCGGGATTCCGCGGCCTTTCCCATCTGCTGCTTCCCGCCGGGACACTCGCGCTCCTGTTCGTGGGGTACTACGCCCGGCTGATCCACAGCAACATGACCGAGGTGCTCAACAGCCCCTATATCCGCGCCGCCCGCGCCAAAGGCGCTCCCGAATGGGTGGTGCTCTTCCGGCACGGCCTGCGCAACGCCCTGATCCCCGTCGTCACCATCCTTGGAATGGACGTGGCCGGACTGCTCGGCGGCGTGATGTTCGTGGAAAACGTCTTCGCGCTGCCGGGCATCGGCACGCTGGCCGTCCAAAGCGTCTTCAACCTCGATGTTCCCGTCATCATGGGCACGGTGATGTTCAGTGCCGTCATGGTCGTGACCACCAATCTGGTGGTGGACGTGCTCTATCGATGGATCGATCCCCGCATCAAATCGGCCGCGTGACATTGTGCCCCTCCTCGAAATCAAGAACCTCCAGATCGAGTTCGGCTCCGGTGCCCGTGCCGCACGCGCGGTCGACGGTGTCTCCCTGTCACTCGAAGCCGGAAAGACCCTGTGCCTCGTCGGCGAAAGCGGCTCCGGCAAGAGCGTCACCGCGCTTTCCATCGCCCGTCTGTTGCCCTCTCCGCCGGCGCGTTACGTCGGCGGCGAGATCCGGCTCGAAGGCCGCGATGTCCTGAAGATGTCCTCGCGCGAGTTGCGCGGCATCCGCGGCGGGATCGTGAGTTACGTCTTCCAGGAGCCGGGCGCGTCCTTGAACCCGGTGTTCCGGATCGGGGCACAGATCAAGGAATCCCTCGGATACCATCGTCCCTCGGCAGCCACGGACGCCGAGGTCCTCCGGTTGTTGAAGCTCGTCGGCATTCCCGCGCCGGAATCGCGGCTCAGGAATTATCCGCACGAATTGTCCGGTGGCATGCAGCAGCGCGTGATGATTGCGATGGCCCTCGCATCGCAGCCGAAGCTGCTCGTGGCCGATGAACCCACGACCGCACTCGACGTCACGATCCAGGCGCAGATCATCGAACTGCTGGCGGACCTGCGCCAACAACTGGGGATGGCCCTCCTGCTCATCACCCACAACCTCGGCATCGTGGGCGACCTCGCCGACGACGTCGCCGTGATGTACGCGGGGCAGATCGTCGAACAGGGTCCGGCGCGGGAAATCCTCCAGCGCCCGCTGCATCCCTATTCGCAGGCGTTGATCCAGTCCGTGCCCAGGCTGGAGGCGGACGTCGAACGGTTGACCGCGATTCCGGGCACCGTACCCCTGCCGGGATCCTTCCCAACCGGGTGCCGCTTTCATCCGCGCTGTTCCCGGGCCCAGGCAAGTTGCTCCGCCCAGCCCCCGGAGCTGGATTCCGTCCAGACCGGCCGTCGGGTTCGATGCCCGCTCTGGAAGGCGTCCGTCGCAACCCAAGCCGATTCCCAGCCGGCATGAACCTCCTAGAAATCCAGAACCTCAAGGTTCACTTCCCGGTCCGGCAACGCTGGTTCGGCGGGGCCAGGGAATGCGTCCGCGCCGTGGATGACGTGAGCTTCTCCATCGCCCCCGGCGAGACGGTCGGGTTGGTGGGCGAAAGCGGTTGCGGCAAGACAACCCTCGGACGCGCTGCCATCCGGCTGATCGAACCGACCTCCGGCCGCATCGTGTTCGAAGGCGAGGACATCGCCGCCATGAACAGCAAGGAACTGCGCGCCCGCCGCCGCCGATTCCAGATGATCTTCCAGGATCCCTTCGGCTCGCTCGACCCACGGCGGACCGTGTCCGACACCATCGGTGAGGCCCTGGACATCCACCGCCTCGTTCCCGACGCCACCGCCAGACGCCGACGCATCGACGCCTTGCTCCAGGATGTGGGATTGGACCCCTCCCATGCCACGCGCCTGCCGCACGAATTCAGCGGCGGACAGCGTCAGCGCATCGGCATCGCCCGCGCATTGGCCGTCGAACCGAAACTCATCGTCTGCGACGAGGCCGTCAGCGCCCTCGACGTGAGCGTGCAGGCGCAGATCATCAACCTGCTGCAGGATCTCCAGCGCGGCCACGGCATCGCGTATCTGTTCGTGGCGCACGATCTCGCGGTGGTGAGGCACATCAGCCACCGCATCCTCGTGATGTATCTGGGGCGGATCGTCGAATCGGGGCCAGCCAGGGAAATCTGTCGCGCACCCAGGCATCCCTACACCCGGGCGCTGCTTTCGGCCGTGCCCGTCGTCGATCCCGACTCCAAACGCCAGCGCATCCTCCTCGCTGGCGACGTTCCCTCGCCGATCCATCCACCCACGGGTTGCCCGTTCCATCCGCGGTGTCCCGTTGCCGAAGCGCGCTGCCGGAGCGAAGTACCACCTCTCCGCGACCTCGCCCCGGGCCTCCGGGCCGCATGCCACCTGGCGAAGTGAAAGGAGGTGGGCCACTGGCTGCGCGGCTCCCAGGGGAATCCGCGCCTTTGGTGGCCCACCCGTGTTCGATCTCCGGGAGGATCGTGTGACAACGCCGCCCGGCGCCCAGCCTATCGGGCTGGCGGGATGGGGATGCCGCTCACTGCGAAGACGCCGGTGACCTCCGAGGCGGCTCCCTTCACGAACTCCAGTCGGATGATCTCCTTGCCCGCGTTGGGGCCGGCACTGAGATCGAAGTCCGTCTGATGGAGGCTGAAGCCGGGAAACACCGACTCGTAGACGAAGGCCGCAGCCCGGGAGCTGCGTCCCAACCCCTCGATGGCGGGCCGACGCGTGGGCGACGCCGGGCTACCGTCCCACCAATCGGGCGCGAAGAACGGCGCGGGTGTGCTTGAGGTGCCGTCGGCGTAATGGATGCGTAGCGTCCCGTTGGCCCCGCCGCCGGCGGAGTGGGCAAGGACATGCAGTCGGGAATAGGCCGAGGGGCTCGCCAGCACGAGCGAGTTGGTTCGAAAGTTCGCACTCAGCCAGAGCGTGTTGGAGCCATTGTAAGGCTGAAGCTGGAAGGTGACCTCCGGAGTCACGGCGCTGACGATGGTCCGGTTGGTCGGCAAGCCATCCCACCGACCATCGAGGCCACTCTCGAACCAAACCGCCCCGAAGTTATCGAACGGAAGCGCCCTGCGGGGAGTCGACTGCTCGAGTACCACGTCGCGGTTCCAGCCCGTCAGGGCCAGCGGCTCCGCCTCTCCTGTGTAACCCCGCAGCCGGAAGAACTGGAAGGGCGAAGACTCCACCGGTACCCGGACCCGGCCGTTGACCTCCTGCGAAGGCACGACGACCGGCCGCCACGGATGCTCGGAGGCCAGCGATTCGCGCCCGTCGAGGAACAGCCCGGTCAAACCCGCCACCCACGTCACGTCCACGCCATTTCCAACCGCATCGGCTCGGAGCTCGGGCAGCCCGATGCGAACGGTCTTCTCGAGGGTGGCCGGGAGGTAGACGGAATTCAGGGTACCTTGTACGCGCAACCGGACGGGACCGATCCCGGTGACCACCAGCTCATTGTTGACGACGGTAGCGGGGCCACTGAGGACCGAATAGGCCAGCGGCAGACCGGTGGAGCTGGTGCCCCCCAGCGGCAGGGTGCGCCCGTCGAAGACAAGGGTCTCCGGAAGATCCAGGGTGAGGCTCTGGGGCAGGCGACCGGCGATATCGAAGATCTGTAGCCCGATTGAACCGGCTGACACGTAGGCGAGGTCGCCCACCACCTGAAGCCCACCGTACAAGGAGCCTCCCACGCCAAGTTGGCCACCCACACGAACCGGCGCGGCGGGAAACGAGAGGTCGAGGAGGATGACACCCTGGTTGCTCGTCACGTAACACCGGTCACCCACCACGTCCAGGCCGTTGACCCCGCCTTGGACTGGCGTCGTGGACAGCAGCACCGGCAGCGCAGGGTTGCTGACGTCGACAATGTGCAGGACTCCACGGGTGCCCACATGGCATCGGTCACCGACCACCTTCAGGCTGGTGACCCAGCCTTGCGTCTTCGTGGTGGAGCGCAGCACCGGAGCGGCAGGGTTGCTGACGTCGATCACCATCAATCCGGTGGTGTCGTCGCCCACGAAAGCGAAGTTGCCGGACACCTGCACCGCCAGAGCCCAGTTCGGCGTGTCGAGGAAACCCAGGCGTACCGGAGCGGCCGGATTGGTCACGCTGATCACCTGGAGCCCAGAAGTCTCGTCCGCCACGTAGGCGATTCCGTCCACCACGTGAACGTCGCGTGCCTTTCCTGGCGTGTTCCAGGTGCCCACGCGCACTGGCGCGGCGGGATTGGACAGGTCGACGATCTGCAGTCCGAGGTCACCGTCGGCCACGTAGGCAAGGTTCCCGACCACCTGCAGGTTCCCGGCAACACCGGGTGAATCGTAACCGCCCAGACGTATCGGCCGGTTCGGATTGCTCACGTCCACGATCTGGAAGCCGGCCGCGCCGGCCGCCACGTAAGCGCGGGATCCAGTCACCTCCACGCCCAGCGCGCCAGGGAGGCCGCCGAGGGAACCCAGGAGGGTCGTGTTGATGCTGGGGACATTGAACTGGCGCACCTCACGGAGAGGGAGAAACACCTCACTGCCCGCCTGTTCGACGACCACGGTGACAACGCCCGCATTCGTGACGGTCACGGTGTTGGCGCT
>JAIXZE010000416.1 GCA_027489875.1 Verrucomicrobiales bacterium | reverse complement strand
GGTGCCCATCGACATGCCCGGCAATCTCAACACGCCATTCGATGATGTCGCGGTGCTGTCGGCGGAGAACGGGTTGCCGTCTCCGGGACGCTTGGCGCAGGTGCGGAATGTCGACGGTGTCTTCTCGCCGCTTTCGGACGGTGCCGTGGACGGCATTCCCGTGAGTGGTGGACGGGTGCGGGTCAAGGCGGGCGGCGAATCGCTCGTGGGCGTGCTGGAACGGGTGGGGAACCAGAAGCGGTTTCGTGTGCTGCGGCCAGGGGCGCTGCCGCCGGTGGTCGTCGCGCAGGCGACGGGGTTGGCTGCGGACGGATTTGCGTTCGGACAGTTCGCGGCATCGGGTCTGCACCATTTCGTGTTCGCGGAGCGCGGGGCGACCTCGATCACCGCGTTGCCGGTGACGGAGCCGCAGCCCGGGCAGTTCGGCTTCGGTGCAGCGCAGTTGCTCGATCTCGGATTTCCCGTGGGGTCGGTGACGGTGCTGACCACGACGTCGGCGCGGTTGCTGGTGCTCTCGGAGGACGGAACAGAGGCTCGGATCTTTGCATGGACCGGTGTTGGAGCGCCGACATTGGTGCAGACCGTGGCGGCCTCGGCAGGGGAGTCCCTCGTGTCTGCGGTGGCGCTTCCCGATGGGGCCTTCCAGGTCTACCGGGGTTCTGAGCCCAGCGGTCCGTCGTCGCGCTGGGAAGGATTCCGTGTTCAAGGAGGTGTCCATGTCTCGGCCGGGGGTGGAGCGTTGCCCGCAGTGAATCCGCGGGCGATTGCGGCGAACGTCTTCCTCTTCGCCAATGAACCGTTCGTCGCGCCGCAGCCGCAGTTGCTCCGCTCGTTGAACGCGTCGGATTGGGTCAGTGCGGCATCCTTTGCTGGCAACCCGGCGCAGGTGAACGCGTCGGCCGAACGCTTCGGCACCGCGGCCCAGGGACTCGACAATCCCGAGAATCGTCAGCTCGGTCCGGTGCCTCCGGGAGCGACGTTCCACCTGATCAACCAGGTTCGTCCGGTGATCTCGATGATGAGCTTCCTGCCGGCGGCGGGGGATCAGCCCGTGCAGGTGCAGGCGCAACCGGCCGGGGGATTCCAGCGCACGGCGGTGGAGGTTCGGTTGGTTGCCAATCCTGCGACCGCCCCGGTCTTCTACCGGACCTCGCCGGTGGCGGCCTGGGCCCAGAGCGATGGCAAGCCGCTGTCGGTCGTGGCCGACACCACCGTCGAGTTCTATGCCCAGTTGGCCGGCAGTTCCATCAAGTCGCCGTTGCAGCGGGTGACCTATACCTTTGCGAAACCGCCCGGCGGCCTGGACACCGACGGCGATGGCGTGCCCGACTTCGTCGAGAAGGCGCGCGGGCTCGCGCCGGACGGCGGCGCGGATACCGACGGGGATGGATTCACCGACAAGAACGAGTTGATCGCCGGCACGGATCCGTTGAACGCGGATCCCAAGGTGAACAACGCGGTGCCGTCGGATGCGCAGCGCCTGGACGAGGACGCGGCATACGATCTCGCGGTGGGACCGCGTCCGTGGGACGGGACCACGGGCGCGGCGACGCTGGTGGCGACCGGCACCGAACTGGACCTGCATGCGCTGGGCGGTGGACGGATCGGGCAGGGTGCGGCCGGTGTTCTTGGAGTGGTCGGGGTGACCGATCCGGCGGTGCGGTTCGCCTCGGTGGCGGCATCGGCGGAGGTGCCGCTGGTGATGGTCGCCACCGACGCGCACTTCGATGTGGCGACGGCCGGCAACGACAAGCGCATCGGGCGCGAGTTGGTGGGGTTCGTGACCCCGCCGGTGACGCCGGTGACGCCTGTGAACTACGTTCCGGGAAATGGTTCGCCGGCGGTGGAAGCCACGGCCTGGATCAATGCGGCGAAGGCCGCGCAGGCGTCGTCACCGCGCGTGCTGGTGAAGCGGTCGTTGGGACCGCTGGATGCGTTGGCGGCGTTGCTGCTGGAGCGTCGGGTGAACGAGTTGTTGGTGGTGCGCGGGGTCAAGGGGTTCAACACGACCAACGTCACGTTGATGCCGTTCCGCACGGGCGACGCGAACCGGGTCGCGCCGACGTCCGACCAGTTGGCGGAACTGCGGCAGCGGTTGGACAACGCGCGGCCGGGGTACGATGTGCGCGCCCTGTTCGCGGCGATCGATGGCGCCGTGCAACCGCCGGGAGCGGCCGCTCTGGAACCGTTGCGGGCGTTGACCCGCGACATCTACGCGATCAGCAGCCGGAGCAACAACATCGCCCCGGGCCAGTTTGACCTGCCGGTGGATGTGCTGCGCCGGTTCCTGCGCACGGGTCAGTTGCCGGTCGCGTACAGCGCGGTGACGTCGGTGTCACCGGCGAACCGGACGGCGGCGTTCAATGCGGCCCAGACGTTGCTGGTCGGGTTGCCGGCACGACCGACGGTCACGCTGGATCTCACCGTCACCGCCGATGGTCTGGGTGACGAATGCACCGTGCTCGTCGAGACGGGCACGCAGGTGCAGAAGAACCTGGTGGCGGACGGTGGCGCGCGATTCCAGTTCCCGGAGGCCTTCGAGATGATTCCCGGGGCGCGGGTGCAGGTGTTCGCGTATGCGGACGCGCCGGCGTCGGGATGTCCGGGGGCTACGGTGGAGGTGATCTCGGCGGCGCTGTTGTCGGTGCCTCCGGCGCCGGTGGTGGACCTCAACCAGAACTTCATCGCCGACGATTGGGAATGCTTCTTCCTCGGCGGTGGCGTGGATGGTTACGGCGACGGGGATGGCGACGGGTTCAGCGATCTTCAGGAGTTCTTCGACGGCACGGATCCGAAGGACGCGCTGTCGAAGTCGCAGAAGGCGGTGAAGCTGGAGCTGCCGTTGGTGGACATCGAACTGGGCGAAGGCAATGGCGTGAAGCTGGAGTTCGATTATCCGGCGGAGTACGCGGCGTTGTTCGAGTTTGCCCTGGAGGGGACGGATGACCTGGGGGTGCCGTTCGTCACCGAGGTGATCGCGAAACCCGACGGCAACGGCCATTACGCGCTGCTCTTGCCCGCCGTGCAGAAGGCGCATGCGTTCTTCCGTTTGGTGCAGCGGAAGAAGTAGGGGGGCATGGTGTGACGACTGTTGCGGGGCGTGGTCTCAAGGACACACCATGCAACTTTCGCCACGCCATAAGAACGTTTTGGGCTTCGTGCTTGCCTTTGCCGCACTGCTATTCGTGGTCGGTGAGTTGCTCGCGCGCCGTACACCCGCAGGAGCATGGTCTTCGTATCGATTCGTGCCGCACGCGCCTTCAGACGTGATGCACTTCACCAACGGTGTCGTGCGATGGTTCACCTGTGGCGTGACCGAGGAAGGGACGTATCGCCGAACTGAGGACGGCACCTGGGTCTGGGATTACTTCCGCACGCCGGACGGTGCGATGATCTGGGGTCAACCCACGCGCCCAATTCCGGTGCGCACGAACACCTTTCTGCTTCGGCCACATCTCCTGTGGCTGACCGTCATCGATGCCAATCAACCGACCAACCTGGTCCGACTGCCGCGGGCGTTACGGGTGGGAACCATGGAGCATTCGGATGAGTGACCGCCTGGTGAATGGTTGCCGACGTTGGAATGCTCGGGCTCTCTCTGCACTCTCCGCGGCTCCTGACTAGCTCACCCAGTTACTCTCCGGGTCGACCTGGTTTTGGAACCCTTCTTTGCTACCAATGAACTGAGGACACGTTCTTTGAGGACAAGCCACGGATCTGAAGGCCGGGTGCCCTCACCCGGCGCATGCATTGAGGACCGCCAGTTCATTGCTGCAAAACACTCTTTCCGTAGAGGGTCGGTTCTCCGCGTGAGACAATTCATCTTGTCCATCCTGTCCAAGAAACAGTCTCAGCCCATTTATCTAGGGGCGCATCTTGACACTGTCCCCATTTAAGACTGGGAACGGGGCGGCGATGTCCTCATCGCCTTGGGAATGGCTTTGGAACGGCGACGAGGACGTCGCCACCCCGTTCCATGCGGGGGCAGTGTCAAGATGCGCCCTGTATCCAGTCAGGGGCCAAGGCCAGTCTTGCCGGTGCTGGTTTTCCCGGAATAGTCATGGGGTCCAGCAAGCGATCCGATTCGGCAAGCGTGTGCCAGTGCTGATCCCGGTCGCTTTTCCCAATCATGAAGATCCGCACATCCACGGTCATCCGGGCGAGTTGTGATCGGCTTTGGCCGCTGCTCACGAACTCCCAGATGACGGCGCCGGGCTACTTTTGCCTTGGGGTTCCCCGGCCTGTTGCGTGTGAGCTTCCCGGGGCGGCGGGGCGGGTCGGAGCCGAACGGCGATGCATTTCCGATCGAGGGACGGTGACGCAGGTCATCACGGACTGGCAGCCACCCCATCTTCTCCGGTTCAGGATGGTTTCCACGGACCACAGTTGGGGGCGTTGCGTGGATTCCATCGAGGAAGAGTTTAAACTGGAGACGACCCCCTTTGGAACGCAGATCACCCGCGTCACAAGCATTACCGCCCGAGGGTTCCTGCCGTCCGTGAAGGAGGGTTTGTTCTATTTCGGACTCAAGCGGGTTCACCTGTTTGTGTTCAAGAACTGGCGGAGCCAAGCCGAATGATGAACCCGATCCAAAGCTTCAACGTGTCCGGGCCGAGTCCGCTTCCGACTCGGATCCCACAGGGTGTCCGCGTCGTCCTGCGGTGCGTCAGCGCGAGCGCCTCAAGAGTTGTTTACGCCACTTATGGCATCGTCGGACTTGTCCTGGCGGGTTGCCACTCGGGTCGCGACACCGCAACAGGCGTCGCCAACGCGACCCTTCTGAGTCCGGCAGTGGTGTCCTACGGTTCCGTTTACGGATTGAACAACGTGCGGCAAACGTCGCTCATCGCCGTTGAGGCGAATCCGGCAACATTTTCGGAGGAGATCACCCGGCACCAGTTGCAGGAACTGGCCCAGGGCAGGGACGCCTCGGGTTTGCGGGTGGTGCCCGAATGGAGATACCTCGGATCCAAGGATGGGTATCATTTTCTGGCATGCCTTCAGGGATTCGATCTACGAAGGGTCTATCGGATCAAGCAGACGGAATGCCCGATGGAATCCACGTTCGAGTTGACCGGCGTTCCTTCGGCGTGGAGGGCATTTCACCCGTTAGCCCCATCCATCCCGCCGGGGAACAGCGAGACGAATGGGTCCCCGGCAAACAAGCTCGTTGTCTTGGGGACAAACTTTCATTCCGCGCCCTTCGGATATCGAGTGGAGAGATGATGGGCAGCGTGGTGGTTCAGGGATCTGAGGTTTCTGGACCACGAAGGACAGGTATGTGGTTTGTCAACGAGCGCGTTCGAAAACCGAAGGGAGAAGCGTTCGATCGTCGTGATGCGAGAATTCGAAGGGCGCGCCGTGCCAGCG
>JAIXZE010000400.1 GCA_027489875.1 Verrucomicrobiales bacterium | reverse complement strand
TTGACGGCGGACGAGGCACCCCAGGAGGCGTTGCAGGGCTTCCTGCCCGTGATTGCCAAGACCGGTGGGAAGCGGACGCCGGAAGAGCAGGAAACGTTGAGGAAGTTCTATCGCGAGGGATTCGCGGTGGACCTGATCCGGTCCGAGGAAGCGCTCGCAAAGGCCCGCAAGGCCAAGGAGGCGCTGTATGGATCGATCCCGACCACGCTCGTCATGGAGGAGATGGACAAGCCCCGGGACACACACATCCTCGTGCGCGGCGATTTCCGCACGCGCGGCGAGAAGGTGACCGCCGGAGTGCCCGCATTCCTGCCGCCGATTCCGGATGGGCTTCCGGCGAACCGGCTGGGCCTCGCCCGGTGGCTGGTGAATCCGTCGCATCCGCTGACGGCGCGGGTGACGGTCAACCGGATGTGGGCGCTGTTCTTCGGGAACGGCCTGGTGAAGACGTTGAACGACTTTGGTTCGCAGGGCGACTGGCCGAGCCATCCGGAGATGCTGGATTGGATGGCGGCGCAGTTCCGAGATGGCGGACCGGTTTCCAACGGAGCGCGACGGGGGCCGAAGCGGGCGGTGACGCCGTGGAACACCAAGGAGTTCGTCCGCTTGATCCTGACCTCGGCCACATACCGTCAAACGGCGGCGGTGAGTCCGGGTCTGCTGGAGAAGGATCGATACAACCGTTGGCTGGCCCGCGGACCACGGATCCGACTCGATGCGGAGTTCGTCCGCGACAACGCCCTGGCGGTTTCCGGTCTCCTGGACCGCAAGATTGGCGGACCTTCGGTGAAGCCGTACCAACCGCCCGGAATCTGGGATGGCACGGATTCCCGGTACGATCAGGACCACGGCGAGAAGCTGTACCGGCGCGGCATGTACGTGTTCTGGCGTCGATCAGCGCACTATCCGTCGTTTGCGACCTTCGATGCGCCCAACCGCGAGGTGTGCACCTTCCTGCGGCAGCGCACGCAGACCCCGTTGCAATCGCTCGTGCTCATGAATGATCCGGTCTACGTCGAGGCCGCCCGGGCGTTGGCGGCCCGTGTCTGGCGCGAGAAGCCGGAGGATGCGGAGGCGCGGTTGGTGCGGGCGTTCCGCCATGTGCTCGGACGTGCTCCTGCGAAGGATGAACTCGCGGTCCTGCGCGAGACGTATGTGACGCAGAAGACCCGGTTCACGGGCGATGCCGAGGCGGCCAAGGCCTTTACTTCGGTGGGCGAAAGCCCCGTCGAAGCGGATATTCCACGGGTCGAACTGGCCGCGCTGACCGCGGTGGCGAACGTCCTGCTCAACCTTCACGAAACCATCACCCGCTGATCCCATGAACCTTGATCCTGAAATCCAGCGCATCCACTCGCGGCGGGCGTTCCTGACGAAGAGCACGACGGGGTTGGGCGTGATTGCCCTCGCCAGCCTGCTCAACCCGGCGAGCGTTTCTGCTGCCGCACCCACCGGTGCCCTGCAACGGCTCCATCACACGCCCAAGGCCAAGCGCGTTATCTATCTCTTCCAATCCGGGGCACCGTCGCATCTGGACCTGTACGATCCCAAGCCGCGCCTGACTGAACTCACAGGAACCGAGTTGCCCCCCAGCGTCCGCAAGGGACAACGCATCACCGGCATGACGGCCGGCCAGAAGCAACTGCTCTGCGTGGGTTCCCCATTTGCGTTCAAGAAGTACGGCGCGAATGGGACGGAGATGAGCGAACTCCTTCCCGGCATTGGCGGTATCGCCGACCGGATCGCGCTGGTCCGTTCGATGTTCACCGAGCCGATCAATCACGATCCTGCCGTGACGTTCTTCGGTACCGGACACCAGCAGCCGGGGCGTCCGACCATGGGCGCGTGGCTGGCCTACGGGTTGGGCTCCGAGAATGAGAACCTGCCGGCGTATGTCGTGCTCACCAGTGGTGGCGGCGGCCAGCCCTTGCAGGCCCGGTATTGGGGCAACGGATTCCTTCCCGGCAATTACCAAGGCGTCCAGTTCCGCAATCAGGGCGATCCGGTGCTCTACGTGTCCGATCCTCCGGGAATGAGCCGGGAGGCCCGTCGGCAGTTGATCGATTCGATGCAGGCCTTGAACCGGCGTCAGCTCGGGCAGTTGGCCGATCCCGACATCGCCACGCACATCGATAACTACGAGTTGGCGTTCCGGATGCAGACGAGCGTCCCGGACCTGATGGACATCGCGAAGGAGCCCAAGGAAGTGCTCGAGATGTACGGCGCTGTTCCCGGCAAGCCGTCCTTTGCGAACAACTGCCTTCTCGCCCGACGCCTGGCGGAACGTGGGGTGCGGTTCATCCAGTTGTGTCACCGCGACTGGGATCATCACGGAGGACTTCCTGACGGCATCAAGAACCAGACCTCGCAGACGGACAAACCCAGCGCGGCCCTGATCCGCGATCTGGCGCAGCGGGGGTTGCTGGACGACACGCTCGTGATCTGGGGCGGCGAGTTCGGTCGCACCGCCTACAGCCAGGGCGAGATCACCAAGACCAACTTCGGGCGCGACCATCATCCGCGCTGCTACTCGATGTGGTTCGCCGGCGGTGGCATCAAGCCCGGCATCGTCATCGGGGAGACGGACGACTTCGGATACAACATCGTCCGCGATCCGGTGAACGTGCACGACCTGCACGCCACGATGCTTCACCTGCTGGGGATCGAGCACACCCGTTTGACCTATCGGTTCGAGGGGCGGGATTACCGTCTGACCGATATCCACGGGGAGTTGGTGCCCGCCTTGATGACTTGAAAGGAGCCCTGCGGACTCAACGCCGCAGGTGGTTGGCGATCAAGCGGGTCAGGACGGCATCGGTGGCCTTGAAGGCGAGGTTGTTGGTGCCGTCGCCGATATTGGTCAGCACCAGCAGGGCGGCCTGCTTTTCCGGGGCGATCCACGCATTGCTGAACCATTGCGTGTTCGACCCGGTGTGGTTGAGCGCTTTCCCGCCAGCCCAGGGGCGGTGGGAAACGGCCCAGCCGAGCGCATAGGTTTCCCCGGGTTCGGCCGTGTGCAGTTGTCGGAAGGTTTCGGGTCGCAGCACCGCTGGCCCGGAACCAGTCCCGCGTCGGGCGTGCCACATGAGATACTTGGCGAGATCGAAGAGGGAACCGTGAACCGTCCCCGCCGGGCCCAGCGCAGGCGGATTGTCCGCATTGGGACCCGGGCGTGTGCCGACGGGAACACCCGCGACCCATTGATGGCCCCAAGGCTGATTGGTGCGGCCGGGTGTTCCGGGGGGACCGAAACCGGCGGTGTCCATCGACAGGGGCGCGAAGAGCCGTTCGCGCATCAGGATTTCCCAGGGTTTCCCGGTGACGGACTCGAGCATCATTCCCGCAAAGACATAGCCCGTGTTGGAATACAGGTATTTGGTGCCCGGCGTTGCCACGGGTGCATTGGTGGTGACCGCCCGGAGCCACTGGGCGCGTTTGTCTGAGACACCATCCCGCCTGCGCCACAGGGCCCGCCACACTCCGTTGGTCACCAGTTGATCGTGGTCCGGGGCCCCGGCGCGGTGCCGCAGCAATTGGGAAAGGGTTACCGGACGCCAGTCGGGGTGCATGTCCGGCACCTTGGTCCCGAGGATTTCGCCCATGGGCGTGTCCCAGCGGATCCGTCCTTCCTCGACCAGCATGCCCGCCAGCGTCGCCGTCATGGACTTCGTCAGCGAACCATGATGCCAGACATCGCCGAGCATGATCGGGACATCCGTGCCTTCGACCCGGACCCCGACGGCACCTGCAGCGAGGACACGATTCGATCGGATGACGATCGCGGCGAGGCCCGGGAGGTGATGCTTCTCCCGGAGTTTTTCGAGCATCGGGTCGAGATCGACGAAGGTGTCCGGGACCAGGCGGGCATCGGTGAATCCCACGGGAAGAACCGAGCGCGGGCGGACGATATCGGCAGCGCGGCCGACGATGGCCGGTTCCAGGATGTCCCAATGGGTGCCGTCCCGGGTTCCTTCGAGGCGGTAGATGCCTTCAAAGCGGACCGGGAACCGGAAGTCGTCGGCAGCGAATGCGCGGAATGTGCCGAGGAGAAGGGCCAGGAGGACAACGAGGACGCGCGCTGCGAGCATCAGCCAACCGCCATGGGCAGCGGAGCAGGGGAACGTTCTCATTCGTAGTCGATCCGAATGGAGGTGCCTTCGACGCGGGTTTGGAGGATCCGGAGGCCGTCGACCCCACGCAAACGGAAGAACGCCGCGCCGGTGGGTTGGAGGGGGACGAGGAAGAATCGGTCGACTGGATTGTGGGTGGCGCTGGACGCCGCGTTGAACGGGCCTGCCGGATCAACCGCCGTCTCAAGTGTGGTCCCCACGGGGGCCGTTGCGAGCGCGGTCGTGAGCCAGGCGCTGCGCGGCTGGACGCGGGTGGAAAAGAAGGAGGCCGGCACGGGATTGTCGTTCTCGATGGATTCCAGCACCCACGAGCCGCCCTCATTCTGATACAGGCCCCGGTAGTCGAAGATGGTGCCGTTGCCACCGGCCCCCGTGGGTTGCGTGTTGAAGGCGGCCTGGACGGCGAAGTGGATCCCCGCGAGTTGCCATGTGTTTCCGCGGCGCACAAAAAGGGGGCCACTGGAATCCATGGTCGAGAGACATCCCTCGTCGTTCCCGCGCCCGCCATTGAACCGGCAACCCACGAGGGGTCCGTAGAGGCCGATGGAGGTGCCGTCGATGTTGGCTTCGACCGAGTTGGTCCCCCACCGGAGGACGCCGTCGACAGGGCCCCATTCCCATCCGGCGAGCATCGGACCCAGGCCGCGGTCGGCGAGGATTTCCGCGCCGCGGGTTGCGCCACGTCCGAGGATCATCACGAGTTCTCCGACGCGGAGGTCCTGGGTGGCGACGGGGGCGTTGGAGGCGAACTGTCCACTGACATGCCACAGGCGGAGGTCGGAGGTAGAATCGGTCTGGAATCCGACGACCCGGTAGCGCCGTCCCTGCCATTCGAACCTGTCGCCGATGTTGCCCCCGACATGGGCGGCGGTCAGGAAGGAGGACGGACCCACCGGGACACCGCAGAACGAATTGAATCGTCCGGTCCACTGCCATCCGGCGTTGGCCAGGGTTCCGGTGGGTGCGGAGGAGTTTCGGGTGCCATCGCCTGGTTCGAAGACGACGACGGCCCACAAGAGGCCGGGCAGGGTGAGGACCCAGGTGGCGACAGCGGCGCGGCAGCGGCTCCACGACGTCCTATGCATGGACGGCAAGGTGACACGGCGCGGCTGGGTTTCCAAACCTCCTTACGCGCCGCTGACAAAGCAAACTTCCGGCTTCCAATGCGCGGATGCTGCGGCAGCCTTCGGAGACTCACATGAAGCGCATTCTCCTTCCTGTTCTCGCCGCCCTCGCCGTTGCGCGCGGGACGCTCGTTGCCATCGAACCCTCGGACCTGATCGGGACCTGGGTGCATTCCCGCGTGGAGGTCGGCGGGAACGTCGTGGAGGACGAGACCCTCAAGTCTGCGGAGATGGAGCTCACGAACGGGAAGTACGTGTTCCGCATGGGCGACAAGACGGCGAAGGGCACGTACGTGCTGAACACGAAGACGACGCCGGCGCAGTTGGACCTGACGGAAGTCGAGGGTGAGAACGCGGGCCGCACGATCCCGGGGATCGTGGAGGCGACGTCCGGGGGGTGGCGGCTGGCTGCCGACATGCAGGGCGGTTCGCGGTTGGCGTCGTTCGCCGATGCGACGGGTGGATCCCAGTTTGTGGCCACCTACCAGCGGAAGCCCGGCACCGTGCGGCCCCTGCGCGGATTGCTGATCTCGGGTGGCTGCTGCCACGATTATCCCGGTCAGGCGACGATCCTGACCGAGGGCATTTCGAAGCGGGCGAACATCACGTGGGACATCGTGATGGACCCCGGCCAGACGGGCACGAAGCACAAGGTGTCGATCTACAAGACGGAGGACTGGGCGAAGAAATACGACGTCGTGCTGCACAACGAGTGCTTCGCCGACGAGAAGGAACTGGATTGGCTGGAGCGGATCGTGAAGCCCCACCGGGACGGGGTGCCGGCGGTGGTGATCCATTGCGCGATGCACTGCTATCGCGCCCCAACGAATGATTGGTTCCGGTTCGTGGGTGTGACCAGCCACCGGCATGGGTCCCATTTCGATTATCCCATGACCAACACCGCCCCGTCGCATCCGGTGATGAAGGGATTCCCGGCCAGCTGGCGCACGCCGAAGGAAGAACTGTACAACATCGAGAAGGTGGAGCCGACGGCGACGCCGCTCGCCACGGGTTGGTCCCACGAGACCAAGCGGGCCGAGGTGAACGTGTGGGTGAACCAGTTCGGCAAGGGACGTGTTTTCGGGACCACGATCGGGCATTACAACCACACGTTGCAGGACCCTGCGATCCTGGACCTGCTGACCCGTGGGCTCCTGTGGTCGACCGGCAAGCTGGACGACGACGGCAAGCCGGCAGTGGGTTACGGGGTGAAGTAGTTGCCGGTTGGCCCATGCGGGGCATGATGGTCCATGCCGGATAACTCACCGTACGCGGAGTCCACCCTGGTCCTGATCGGGCATGGGTCGACCTTGAACCGTGATTCAGCCGCCCCCACGCGCCAGCATGCGGCGGCATTGAGGGCCCGCGGTGTGTTCGGGCAGGTCCTGGAGGCCTACTGGAAGCAGGAGCCGTCCATCTGCGGCGTCCTGCGGGGGGCTTGGTATCCCCGCGTCTTCGTGGTGCCCCTGTTCATCTCGGAGGGTTACTTCACCGAGCAGGTCATTCCGCGCGAGCTGGGGCTGGGTGTCGTCGGGGCGCCCGGCTTTGAACGCGTACGCCGGATCGCCGGACGCGAGGTCTACTATTGCGGCCCGGTGGGAACGCATGGATCGATGACCGAGGTCCTGCGTCGTCGCGCCCTGGAAGTCGTGGAGAAGCATCCCGCGCCGCACGGGGTGCCGCTGCCGTCCGATGTGTCCCTGTTCATCGCCGGGCACGGCACGGGCAACTCCGACAACTCGCGGAAGGCGATCGAAGACCAGGTGGTGCGTTTGCGGGCCATGGGACTCTTCCATGACGTCCACGGCGTTTTCATGGAGGAGGAACCCCGGATCGGCGACTGCCATCGGCTGGCAGGAACGCGCCACATTGTGATGGTGCCGTTCTTCATCAGCGATGGACTCCATAGTTTCGAGGACATTCCCGTGCTGCTGGGCGCGGATCCGGAGGCGGTGCGGCAGCGCCTGGCGGCGGGTTCCTCGACCTGGATCAATCCCACGCAGGAAGGGGATCATTGGGTGTGGTACAGCCGGAGCATTGGCGACGAACCACATCTTCCCGAGGTGATCCTGGAGCGGGTGCGGGAGATGGTTGATTCGGGTGGCTTGGAATAAGGCTTCGCTGGTGGTGGGGGGAACAACGGATGAGGCGGGGCTTTTCGCGGAAGGAGAGGGGCGGAATGGCCAACATTTTCAGAGCGGCGGATTGACTTCTGGGACCCCGTGCCGACTCTGAAAGCGATTCGGGCTGCGGGACGTTTCTTCAGCGGGGTTCCCCACCCCCACCTCCTTGGCGTCTGC
>JAIXZE010000022.1 GCA_027489875.1 Verrucomicrobiales bacterium | reverse complement strand
GCACTGCAGCCATCCCCCATGAAATCGGACTCCAGCCGCCTCATCCGTACCTACAGCCTGGCAGCATTGGCGGCCGCCGTTGGTTCGGCTGCGGCCCAACTGATCCTTGGCTGGCTGAGTATTGTTGTCTTCAGGCCGGAGCATCCGGAGGTGGCGGCATGGCGGTTGTGGAATGGAGGGGTTGAAGCATCCGCAGCCTTCGCACCCCTCCGGGGTGCGGATGCCAAAGGGACGCCCTTTTCCCCGGGTACGTGCTTCGCACGACCCGGGGCTATCGGCTCCCATCCCTTCGGGATGCCAGCACGCGGAGGCGTGGGAGTGGGTCCGGCATCGATGGGACAAGGCGATCACCCAGGGCGACGAGGACGTCGCCACCCCATTCTGCAGGGGGATCGAAATCGAATCGCCTCAGGAAATCGATTCCGATGGCGATAGCGATCCCGATACCGACAAGACGGCACGCGCTCGGCGGTGACATCATCCCACCTTCGAGAGGGCATCTCGAAGGCGACGAGGACGTCGCTACCCCGGTCCGTGGGGGATCAGGATCGAACCAGCCCAGGAATCGATTCCGATGCCGATAGCGATCCCGGTACCCAGAAGGACGGCAGAGCTCCACCCCACTTCAAAACCGGTACCGAACCTGACCGCTGATCCGGAAGGGTTGCTCGGGGAAGATCACGTCGTTGCCGGCGAAGCTGGGGTCGATCGACGTCCAGTTCCGCTCGTCCGTGATGTTGAAGAAGTTGATCTGCACATCCCATCGGGGTCGACGATAGAAGAGGAAGGCGTTGATCGTGTACTGGGTCGGGATGCGCAGGGTTCCCAGTTGATCCTGCCATTGCTCGCCGGTGACCTGCGGCCCGAGGCTGGCACCCAATCCGTTGTCGAACTGGTACGTCACATAGGCATTGAACATCACCCGCGGCACGCTCGCCGCACGGAGGCGTCCCGTGGGCCGGGTGCGACCCGCGGCATCGTTGTAGTTCGGGCTTCCCACGCCCGTTCCCGACTGTCCATCGACTTCGAATCCCACCGGGTACCCATCGAGGTACGACCACGTCTGCTGGTAGGAGTAATCGTCCTGCTTCGCGTCCTGGAAGGTGAAGTTCGCGCTCGCGTTGAAATTGCGATCGGGTTGGTAGAAGGCCTCCAACTCCACGCCGCGGGTCTCGATGCCGATGGGGCCGCCAACCAACTGCGGCGCGACGCGCGTCTGCCGGAACAGCGCCGCCCCCACAAACACCGTGTTCCCGAACAGGCTGGCCTTTGATCCGACTTCGATCAGTTCGCTTTCGGAACCGAGCGAGTTCTCGAGGCCCGCGTTGCCGCGGGAACCATCGACACCTCCAAAGTTGACGCTTCCCGCGACCGCCGCCGCGAGGTTGTAGGTCGCGTACGACGACAACGTGGGCGTCCACTTATACAGCCCGCTGACGAACACCGATCCACGAAGGCGCTCGGCGGAGGCGTCGTAGAGTCCACCCCGCGCCACCTCCACGAACTCCGGACTCGCGGCAGCCGCATCGAAGTGATCGCCGCGCCCACCCACGAGCAGGTTGAACTTGTCGCCGAGGGCAATGTCCCACTGCGTGAAGAAGCCGGTCTGCAACAGCGTGCTGTCCTGGCTACCGACCGACGCCCACGGAACACCGCCATACCCCGGTGCTCCCGGCACATTGAAGCCGCCTGCAACGCTCGTCCCCGGTGCCAGACCTGGCACCGAGAACCCGCCCGCCGGCTGCGTCACGTCGTGGATGAAGAACGGCTCCGCGGTGAAGTCCTGATACGACACCAACTCGGAGTAGCGGACATCCAATCCTGAGATCGTGCGGATCGGAAACGCCCGCCCGGCGATCTCCGGATCCACGTCGAGGTGCAACTCGAGGCGGTCGTTGATCATCCAGTTCTCCGGGATCCATTCGGTGTATCCGTACCCGGAGATCTTGCGGCTGTCCTGCGTCTCGCCGTAGGCCCGATTCACCACGCGCGCCGTGTCGCTGATCGCGTAGGTCGCCGTCATCTGCGAGGAGAACTTCTTCCCCGCGGCGCTGTCCGACGGCGAGTTCAACGTCTGCCAGGGATACACCTTCACCCGTTGCGCATTCGCCGGATCCAGCAACGCGTACTGGTAGGGTGCCGCCCATGCGGGACGGTTCGGATTCACCCGCACCGGGCCCGCGATGTACTGCCAGTCGTCGATCAACTCCTGCGTCACCCGGTTGATCCCGACCACCTCGTTGAAGCGGGCGGTGTAGAATTGCGCGTTCCAATCGATCGACCACTGCTCCGTTGGAACCCACGTCAACGCAGCGAACAGGTCCTGACGATTGTCCTTCGTGTCCCGGTAGTACCCTTCGGCCTCGCGTCCGAGATAGCTGACGCGGTAGGCCACCTTCTCGCTGATCGGCCCGCCGACATCGAGGACCCACTCCGGCGTGAAATACGACTGCCCACCGGGAACGTAGGTTCCCCAGCGGCTGATCATCTCGCCGTGGAAACCATCAAACCGCGGGGCCTTGGTGACGAAGTTGACGTAGCCACCCGGTGCGGCCCCCTGGGGACCGTAGACCGCCGATCCGGGCCCCTTGACGATGTCCATCGCCTCCACCTGATTGAAACTCGCGAGAAGCGCGTTGCGGCTGTAGATGGTGCGCTGGCCGTTCTGGTAGATCTCGCCGAGGTCACCCCGGATCACCGGAACATTCGCCAATCCGTAGCGCGCCGGCGTGTAGACCCCGGGGGCGTATTGGTTGAAGTCGGTGGCGCGGGAGATCGCCCGGGCCTCCATCTGCGCCTTCGTCACGACGCTGACCGACCGCGGTGTCTCCAGGATCGAACGTTCGCCCCCGGTCACGGACTCCACGGATCGCCCCGTGGGCAGGACCGTCTCGTCGAGGGGCAAACCTTCCACCACGACCCGACTGAGGTCGTTGGTAGCGGAGGCCGCGGTCAATCCATCGGCTCCGGCCGCAACACCCAGGACACACAGAAGCCCTCCCTGCCAGAATGAAGAGTGCGAATTCATGCTTGGGACCAACCCAGGAGCAATCGCGGGTTGGACCGTCCAAGGTGATCCCAGAAACCGACCAACCCCCGCCACTGAATTCCCATCCAAAGCACATTACCCAAAATTGGTATACAAGCCTTCCACACCGGTGCCGACCTGAAGGTCCAAGTTTGCGACCTGCACGGCACAAAGGAGATGCATGGGCACCGCCGGGTGAGGGCACCCGGCCATCACCAAGGCAGGCGACGGAACTCACCTTGGCGTGGTCTCCGCCTTGAACGGATCGACCACCTGATCGTGATCATCCGAAAGAACTCCTCCGGGAGGGGGCGCGGCCCTCGCCCAGAACGCGACGCTGCATACCGCACACATTGTTTTTTTTTAGCCACCGGGAAGAAGTCTCGACACCTCGAATCCGCGCGAACCACCCGGCTCCAGCGCACGGCTGAAGGCGAACCTTCTGTTCAGCACCTCAGAAATGGCCCTGCAAACCGGCCACGCTCGGAGTCAGAAGAATCCCTCAATCGAAATAGCCGCGGACAGTACGCGCTCGCATGAGGAAAAAGCATCCCACAGATGAAAACATCCCGATGGCAAGAAATGCGGACTTGGCATGCCGCGAGGTTGGGGTGCCGGCGACACACATGGCAATCCGCTCCAGAACGCAGGCGCCCCTCAGACGCCAAAACCGTGCGGGATGGATCGGAGCCGTTTCCGGCAACCGCCGTGTGTCGTGTGCGCGAACCCTATGAACCAGCTGAGATTCAGAACTCCAACCCATCACCTGCGCTACGCGGCGGCCATCGTCGGCAGCCTGACGCTCGCCGTTGCCCAGGATCCGACCCGGCTCGAGAAGCTGGAGTCCGAGAACACCGCGTTGAAGCAGCGCCTGGACGCCCTCGAACAACTCGCACAGCGCGAAGGCCTCCAGCCCTCGAAGTCCGGGCTCAAGGCGACCACGGCGATGTCGGAGATCACCCTCTCCGGTTTTGTCCAGACGTCGTACTTCTATAACTCCCGGAATCCCGCGGACAAGAAGAGCGACGGCTATCTTTGGAACACCTCGCACAACGGGTTCTCCCTCAACAAGGTCAAGCTCACCCTCGCCAGCAAGCCCGTCGAGGCCAGCGGCGATAAATGGGATGCCGGGTTCCGCACCTCCATGATCTGGGGAGAGGATTCCACCGTACTCAACACCGGTTCTCCGGCGGCAGGCTTTGAGTCCGTCCGCGAGGCCTATGTGGAAATCAACGCGCCCATCGGTACCGGCCTCAACATCAAGGCGGGCCAGTTGATCTCGCTGCTGAACTATGAGTCCGGTGACGGCGGGGCGGCCAACGCGAACTTCTCCCAGGGCTTCCAATGGTTCTATACCGGAAACCCACCCGGCGCAGGCGTCCAGCTTTCCTACACGTTCACCGACTGGCTCACTGCCCGCGTCCGCGTCCAGAACGGCATGTATGCCGGTCCGGTCGATTCCAACGACGGCAAGACCCTCATCGGCAGCCTGAACTTCAAGCCCACCGAGAAAGGCTGGTTCAACCTCATCGGCTTCGGCGGTCCTGAAAGCCGCACCACCGACATCAAGGGCGGTTCCGTCCTGGCTGGCTATGATTTCACCGACAAGTTCCACACCGGCCTCGAGTTTGATTACTTCAACTTCGATCCCGCCATCGGAAAGGCCTCGGACCTCACCTCCATCGGCGTCTTCACCTCTTACGATCTCGCGTCGACGCTCTCCGTTGCAGTGCGCGCGGAATACCTCGACGACCCGGATGGTGGCGGCCTCAAGGGCATCAACCTCCCCGGCCGTCCCGGCAGCGCCATCGTCTCGTCCGACGCTGACGGCTCCCTCGGAAGCCTGACCCTGACCCTCAACTGGATGCCCACCCCGCGTGTGAAGATCCAGCCTGAGATCCGGTACGACTTCACCTCCTATACGGGCGGCCTCGATGGTCACAAGAACCGTGTCATCTTCGGTCTCGGCCTCAACTACCTGTTCTAGTCCACCTTCAACTCAATCCCGTTCAACACTCATCGATTCGATCGCATCACCCATGAAAGCAAATCCCATCAAGTGGCTCTCCGCCGCAGTCATCACTTTGGTCCTGGGCGTCGCTGAAGCCGCCGACACGGTCAAGGTTGGCGTCCTCCACTCCCTCAGCGGAACGATGGCCATCAGCGAGACCTCGCTGAAGGACGTGCTCCTGTTCACCTTCGACGAGATCAACAAGTCCGGTGGCGTGAAGGTGGGCGGCAAGCCCTATATGATCGAGCCCGTCGTGGTCGATCCCGCCTCGAACTGGCCGCTCTTCGCCGAGAAGGCGGAGCAGTTGGTCGTGAAGGACAAGGTGGCCGTCGTGTTCGGATGCTGGACCTCGGTTTCCCGCAAGTCCGTGCTGCCCGTGTTCGAGCGCAACAACGGCCTCCTCTTCTACCCCGTGCAGTACGAGGGCGAAGAGCTTTCGAAGAACATCTTCTACACCGCCGAGGCTGTGAACCAGCAGGCCATCCCCGCCGTCGACTACATGCTCGGCGAAGGCAAGAAGAAGTTCTATCTGCTCGGTTCCGACT
Source organism: Verrucomicrobiales bacterium (assembly GCA_027489875.1). GTDB lineage: Bacteria > Verrucomicrobiota > Verrucomicrobiia > Limisphaerales > UBA9464 > UBA6176. The sequence goes on along the minus strand of JAIXZE010000022.1, from coordinate 55,446 downwards.
ACGTCTACCCGCGCACGACCAACAAGATCCTCAAGCAGTATCTCAAGTCCAAGGGCATCCCTGACTCCGACATCGAGGAGATCTATACGCCCTTCGGACATACCGACTACCAGACCATCGTCGCCTCCATCAAGTCGTTCGCCGGCGGCGGCAAGGCCTGCGTCATCTCCACGTTGAACGGCGACACCAACGTCCCGTTCTTCAAGGAATTCTCCAATGCCGGCCTGACCAGCGAGAACTGCCCCGTCGTCTCCTTCTCGATCTCCGAGGATGAGTTCCGCGGGCTTCCCGCCAAGGCCCTCGCCGGTCACCTCGGCTGCTGGACCTACTTCATGTCCATCAAGAGCCCCGAGAACACCAAGTTCGTCGGCGATTTCCAGAAGTGGCTCCTCAACCCGAAGGTCACTGGCGTGGACTTCCCCGTCACCGGCGTGGATCCCAAGGGCCGCGTTACCTGCAGCCCGATGAACCTCTCCCGCATGGGCGTGCACCTCTGGAAGTCCGCTGTTGAGAAGGCGGACTCCTTCGAGGTCGACAAGGTCCGCGAGTCCATCGTCGGGCTGAAGTTCAAGGGCCCTGCCGGCGAAGTCACCATGCAGGCCAACCACCACCTGGTGAACAACGCCTACATCGGCGAGACCCTTCCCACTGGCCAGTTCAAGATCATCAAGACGATCAAGAACGTCCCAGGCGAACCCTTTAGCGCCAAGTTCCTCGGCGCGAACTGAACGGACTGAGCATCCTTCAGTGAGTTGAAACGACCGGGGGTGGGCGGAGGGCCGCCCACCCCCATTCTCCTTCCAACTCCCTTTTCCCCGGTGCCCGCACCGGGGTTCATGGTGGTTCGCCCGCCACACGGCGAACCACCTTCTCCATCCGGACACCAGGATTCGTGCCTTCTGCACCCATCCCGGCATTCCCCCTGCTCCACCGGTTTTCACGCAGCATTTATCCCGCTTTCCACCCTTCGCATGCGATCCTCACTCACGCTCCCCGCACGCCTCCTGCTGCTGCTTCCCTTCTGGTTCGCCCTCCTGCTCTCTGCCCGATCCCTCGCCGACGAAGCCGCCCGCGCGAAACTCCTGCAAGCCATCCGGGCCGAGGATGCCGCCGAACAGGTCACCGCCGTCCGCGAACTCATCAGCACCGACGACGCCCTGGTGCTCCAGGCGCTCGCCGCCTGGCGACTCGGCAACCTCTTCCTCTGGGAACCCCCCGATGGCGGAACCGGTGAACCCTTCCTCGTCGACGGTGCCACCGATGCCGAGGGCCGCAGCAACGGCCTCCGCATCCGCGACGGGAAACCGCTGGTCGACGCCGCCGGAGCACCCGTCCGGCCGGTCATGTCGGATCTCTCGCCCATCGACACCTCCTCCAAGCTGCGACGTGCCATCAAGGTCGTCCTCGACCTCCATGCGATCGCGGATCCGGATGTCCGCGTCCGGCAGGACGCCATCGTGAAGCTGGGCCAGGAACAGGAAGCCGAGTACCTGCCTCATTTCGAGGGACGCCTTTCCAAGGAGACGGAACCCGCCGTCCGCAAGGCGCTGACGGAGGCCATCGCCTTCACGCAACTTGCCGGAGAAGATCGCGCGGCCCGACTTCGCGCGGTGGCCACGCTCGCCGAGATCCGTTCGGTGAGTTCGCTGCCGCCCCTGCAGAAGCTCCGCACGCAACTCGCCTCGGCGAATGATCCCGAGATGTTGAAGGCCGTCCGCGAAGCAGTCGCCGAACTGGAGACCTACGTCCGCTGGGGAACCTTGTTCGGTACCGCCTTCCGCGGCCTCAGCCTTTCCGCCGTGTTGCTCGTCGCTGCGCTCGGACTCGCCATCACGTTCGGCTTGATGGGCGTCATCAACATGGCGCACGGCGAACTCATCATGGTTGGAGCCTACACCGCGTATGTCGTCCAGGGCTGGTTCAGTGCCGCCTTCGGAACCTCCGGCAAGGGTTACGACTGCTACTTCATCGTCGCGCTGCCCGCCTCGTTCCTGGCCGCCGCACTCGTCGGGCTGGCGCTGGAACGCGGCATCATCCGCTTCCTCTATCGCCGGCCACTCGAATCGATGCTCGCCACATGGGGCGTGAGCCTCGTCCTCCAGCAGGTGTTCCGGCACATCTTCGGTGCCGCCAACGTGCAGGTCGGTGCTCCCTCGTGGCTCAGCGGTTCCTGGGTCGTTTCCGACGTTCTCCTCGCCTACAACCGCATGTTCGTCATCGCCTTCGCGGTCGCCATCGTCGTCCTGACCTGGGCGTTGATGACGCGCACGAGTCTCGGCCTCCAGATCCGCGCCGTGATGCAGAACCGTTCGATGGCCTCCGCCCTCGGCGTCCGCACGGAACGCGTGAACCTGATGACGTTCGCCTTCGGTTCCGGCCTCGCTGGAATGGCGGGTGCCTGCCTCTCCCAGATCGGCAACGTCGGGCCGGGCCTCGGTCAGAACTACGTCGTCGACTGCTTCATGATCGTGGTGCTCGGCGGTGTTGGCAGCATCCCCGGCACCGTCTCCGCCTCGCTCGGGGTCGGGGTCACCGACCAGATCCTCCAACCGTGGCTCGGTGCCGTGCTCGGGAAGATCACCGTCCTGGGTGCGATCATCCTCTTCCTCCAATGGCGTCCCAGCGGGATTTTCGCCTCCCGTGGCCGCGGTCTCGAAGGCTGACATGAAAACCTCCACCCAACGCGAAATCTGGATCGTTGCCGCGCTGGCCCTCATCGGCCTCGTGGTGCTCCCGCTGCTCAACGGCGCGGTGCCCGTCGATTCCCCGTTTCATCTCACCACCTTCCAGATGGGGGTGTTCGGAAAGTACCTGTGCTACGCCGTGCTCGCCCTCGGCGTGAACCTGCTCTGGGGCCAGACCGGCATCCTCAGCCTCGGCCAGTGCCTGTTCTTCGCCCTCGGCGGCTACGCCCTCGGCATGCACCTCATGCTCCTGATCGGAAAGCTCGGACAGTACCAGGCGGACATCCCCGACTTCATGGTCTTCCTGGAGTTCCCGAAGCGCTATCCGGACACCGGCGGCCTGCCACCGCACTGGATCCCCTTCCGCAGCCTCGCCTTTGCCATGGCCGCCGTCGTCGTCGTGCCCGCCCTCGTATCGGCGGCGTTCGGATGGCTCGCGTTCCGTTCGCGCATCAAGGGCGTCTACTTCTCGATCCTCAGCCAGGCGCTCACCTACGCAGCGACGCTGCTGTTCTTCCGGAATGACTTCACCTTCGGCGGCAACAACGGCCTCACCGATTTCAAGTTCATCCTCGGCCAGGACATCAACCTGCCGTCCACCAAGCGCGCACTCTACATCGCCTCCGGCGTGCTCCTGCTCCTTACCTACGCCTTCTGCCGCTGGCTCACGACCACCAAGTTCGGGCTCATCCAGCGCGCCATCCGCGATTCCGAGAACCGCGTCCTCTTCTCCGGGTACGCCACCGCGCATTTCAAGCTCTTCGTCTTCGTCGTCGCCGCCATCATCGCCGCACTCGGCGGAGCCCTGTACGTCCCACAGGTCGGGATCATCAACCCGAGCGAGATGGGCACCGAGAAATCCCTCGAAGCCGTCGTCTGGTGCGCCGTCGGGGGCCGCGGAACGATCTTCGGACCAATCCTCGGAGCCGTCGGCGTCAATGCCCTCAAGAGCTACGCCACCCACTCGTTCGCCGAGCAATGGCCGTACTTCCTCGGGATCCTCTTCATCCTCGTCACCCTCTTCCTTCCCGAGGGCCTCGCCGGCCTTCCGGCCCGCCTCAAGGGCCTCCGCCGGAAACCCGCCCCCGCCACCCCGGAATCTTCCACGTCGGTCACCCCAAAACCGTGAGCAGCACCCGCCGCCCATTCCTGCTGACCCTCGAAGGCGTCACCAAGTCCTTCGACGGCTTCCGCGCCATCAACGAGCTCAACCTCTACCTCGATGAGGGCGAACTCCGCGTCATCATCGGCCCCAATGGAGCCGGGAAGAGCACCATGCTCGACCTCATCACCGGGCGCACCCGCCCGGACAAGGGAAAGATCGAGTTCGGTGAAAACGTCAACCTCACCGAACTCAACGAATACGAGATCGCGCGTCTTGGCATCGGCCGGAAGTTCCAGACGCCTTCCGTCTACGTCCACCACACGGTCGAGGAGAACATCTGGCTCTCGCTGCGCGGCGAACGCGGCATCTGGTCCTGCCTCTTCTCGCGCCTCAAGCCCGCCGAGCGCGACCGCATCCACGAGGTGCTCACCACCATCGGGCTGGTCGATCGCGCTCACTGGCAGGCCGGTGCCCTCTCCCATGGCCAGAAGCAATGGCTCGAGATCGGCATGCTGCTCGCCCAATCCCCGCGCCTGCTCCTCGTGGATGAACCCGCCGCCGGCATGACCGACGCCGAAACCGAGCGCACCGGCGAACTCCTCCTCTCCCTCGCCGGCAAACACACCATCGTCGTCATCGAACACGACATGGTCTTCGTCCGCCAGATCGCCCGCACCGTCACCGTCCTCCACCAGGGCTCCATGCTCTGCGAAGGCACCGTCGATCACGTCCAGTCCGACGAACGCGTCAAGGAAGTCTACCTCGGTCGAAAAAAGAAGGGACACGCCGCCGCCGCATGAACCTCGAACTCTCCGGTCTCCACGTCTCCTACGACGGCTCGCGCATCCTCCGCGACGTTTCCCTCACCGTCCAACCCGGCCAGGTCGTCTGCCTCATGGGCCGCAACGGCGTGGGCAAGACCACGACCCTCCGCGCCATCACCGGCCTCGCCCGGACCGATCAGGGCACGATCCGCCTCGGCGACACCCTCCTCAACGGACTCCGTCCCGAGGACCGCGCGCGCGCCGGCCTCGGCCTCGTTCCGCAGGGACGCGACATCTTCCCCACCCTCACCGTCTGGGAGAACCTCCGCATCGGAGCCGTCGCCCAGGGCCGGAAGCTCGCCGGCGAACTCGACCGCGTCCTCACCCTGTTCCCCGTCCTCAAGGAAATGCTCCAGCGCAAGGGCGGCGTCCTCTCGGGCGGCCAGCAACAGCAACTCGCGATCGGCCGCGCCCTCCTCACCGACCCACGCATCCTCCTCCTCGACGAACCCACCGAGGGCATCCAGCCCAACATCATCGACCAGATCGGCGAGACCATCAAACGCCTCAGCACCCACGGCCTCACCGGCGAGGAACCCCAGCGCGCCGAGGAAATCCAGAACGCCATCCAGACCCTCCGCAAGGAAGCCCGCCTCGGCATCCTGCTCGTTGAGCAATACCTCGACTTCTGCATCGAAGTCGGGGATGCCTTTTACATCATGGATCGCGGCGCAATCGTAGCGAAAGGCCCCATCGGCGAACTGAACGACGACATCGTCCGCCAGCACCTCACCGTATGAACCCACACCCCCCCTCGTGCAGGCCGGGTGCCCCCACCCGGCGTCCCCTCTCCATGTGCAGGCCGGGTGCCCCCACCCGGCGTCCCGTCCACCCTTCCCTGTAGGCCGGGTGCCCCACCCGGCGGCCCCTCGATCCCGTGGCTCCCCCGCCCCCACTTTCCACCCCTCCCGCCGGAACCGCGCGCCTCGAAGTCGCCCTCGTCGACGGCCTGAGCGCCGTCACCCGCGCCTTCGCCAGCAGCCCACTCAAGCTGCTCACCCCGCGCGCCCGAGGTGCCAGCGTCTGGATCTACACCAGCAGCTACGGCGGCGGCCTCGTCGCCGGCGACCAGACCTCGCTCCAACTCTCCCTCGCCCCCGGCACGACGGCCTTCGTCGGAACCCAGGCGTCCACCAAGGTCTACCGCAATCCTGCCGGCCGGCCTTCCGGTCACACCACCGACGCACACGTCGGCCGGGACGCCTTCCTCGCCTTCACGCCCGATCCGACCCAGCTCTTCGCCCAATCCACGTACCGGCAGCGCCAGGAGTTCACCCTCGAACCCGGGGCCAGCCTCGCCCTTGTCGACAGCTTCACCCCGGGGCGTGTGGCGCGCGGCGAGGCGTGGTCCTTCCACCACTTCTCCAGCCGCAACCTCATCCGAGCCGCCGGCCGTACCCTCTGCCTGGATTCCCTCCGCTTCGATCCCGCCGAAGGCCCGATGGCGGCCCCCTTCCGCGGCGGCCGCCACGGATGCTTCTCCACCCTGATCCTCGTCGGTCCCCGAATGCGCGCCGCGGCCCAACAGCTCCTTTCCGAAGTCGCCGTGCGACCTATCATCCAACGCGCACCCACCGTTGTCGCCGCGAGTCCACTCGCCGACGGAGCCATCGCCCGGATCGCCGGCACAAACACCGAAGCCGTCGGTGCCGAACTCCGCCAATGGCTCGCCCCCATTTCGAGCCTGCTGGGCGACGACCCCTGGCAGCGCAAATGGTGAACTGACCTGAACCCATCGGATCTCATGCACCTCACACCCCGAGACGTGGACAAGCTCCTGCTCAACCAGGCAGGCCTCCTCGCCCAACGCCGCCTCGCCCGCGGCGTCCGACTCAATCATCCCGAATCCGTGGCCCTCATCGCCACCGTCCTCCTCGAGTTCATCCGCGACGGCCGCACCGTCGCCGAACTCATGGACCTCGGCCGCCGCCTCCTTGGCCGCCGACAGGTGATGTCCGGCATCCCCTCCATGGTCACCGAGGTGCAGGTCGAAGGCACCTTTCCCGACGGCACCAAGCTCGTCACCGTCCACCATCCGATCGCAGCCGAGAACGGCGACCTGAGCCTGGCGCTCTACGGTTCGTGCATTCCCATCCCGGCGCTGCCACCGGCCGCCGCTGAAAGCCCGGAACCCGAGCCGGGCGAACTCGAAACGCCCGAGGGCGAAATCGTCCTCAACGCCGGCCGTCCCACCGTCGAGATCGCCGTCACCAATCTCGGCGACCGCCCCATCCAGGTCGGCAGCCACTACCACTTCATCGAGACCAACGGTTCCCTCCAGTTCAACCGCGCCGCCGCCTACGGACGTCGCCTCGACATTCCCGCCGGTACCGCCGTCCGGTTTGAACCCGGCGAAACCCGCACCGTCCGGCTCGTCGACATCGCCGGCAACCGCGTCCTCTCTGGCGGCAACGCCCTGGCGTCCGGCCCCGTTTCCCCCGCCGGCCTCCAGGCCGCCATGACCCGCATCCAGCAACTCGGCTTCGCCCACAAGGAATCCTGATATGGCCCACCGCATGCAACGCCGGCACTACGCCGAGATGTTCGGTCCCACCACGGGCGACCGCATCCGCCTCGGCGACACCCAACTCATCGCCCAGGTCGAACGCGACCTCACCGTCTACGGCGACGAATGCAAGTTTGGCGGCGGAAAGGTCATCCGTGAAGGCATGGGCCAGGCCGCCGGCGTCGGAGCCGACATCGCCCTCGACTGCGTCCTCACCAACGCCCTCATCATCGACCACTCCGGCATCTACAAGGCCGACATCGGCATCAAGAACGGCCTCATCGCCGGCATCGGCAAGGCCGGCAATCCGGACGTCATGGCCGGCATCAGCCCCGATCTCATCGTGGGCGTCACGACCGAGGTGATCGCCGCCGAGGGCCTGATCGTCACCGCCGGGGGGCTCGACACCCACATCCATTTCATCTGCCCCCAGCAGGCCCACGAAGCGATCGCGGCCGGGCTCACCACCATGGTCGGCGGCGGCACCGGGCCCGCCACCGGCACCTGCGCCACCACCTGCACGCCTTCGCCCAACCATTTCCGCGCGATGCTCCAGGCCCTCGATGGCCTGCCGCTCAACTTCGGCCTCACCGGCAAGGGCAACACCGCCCACCCCGCCGGCCTCGCCGACCAGATCCTTGCCGGTGCCATCGGCCTCAAGCTCCACGAAGACTGGGGCACCACCCCCGCCGCCATCGACTGCTGCCTCAGCATGGCCGACCTGCAGGACATCCAGGTCACCATCCACACGGACACCCTCAACGAGTCCACCTACGTCGAGGGCACCATCGCCGCCTTCAAGGGTCGAACGATCCACACCTACCACTCCGAAGGTGCGGGCGGCGGCCACGCTCCCGACATCATCCGGATCTGCGGCGAACCCAACGTTCTGCCTTCCTCCACCAACCCCACCCGCCCCTACACCCGCAACACCCTCGACGAGCATCTCGACATGCTCATGGTGTGCCACCATCTCGACCCCAGCCTTCCCGAGGATGTCGCCTTCGCCGAAAGCCGCATCCGCGGCGAGACCATCGCCGCCGAGGACATCCTCCAGGACCTCGGTGCCATCAGCATGATGAGCAGCGACAGCCAAGCCATGGGCCGCGTCGGCGAGGTCATCACCCGCACCTGGCAGACCGCCGACAAGATGTCCCGCCAACGCGGCCGACTTCCCGGCGAATCCGCCGGCAACGACAACCGCCGCATCAAGCGCTACATCTCGAAGTACACCATCAACCCCGCCATCGCCCACGGCCTCTCCCACCTCGTCGGTTCCGTCGAACCCGGCAAGCTCGCCGACCTCGTCCTCTGGCGTCCCGCCTTCTTTGGTGCCAAGCCCGAGATGGTCCTCAAGGCCGGCTTCATCGCGTGGGCCCAGATGGGCGACCCCAACGCCAGCATCCCCACCCCGCAACCCGTCCTCATGCGCCCGATGTTCGGTGCCTTCGGACGCGCCCCCGGCGATTGCTCCGTGACCTTCGTCTCCCAACTCTGCGCCGCGCAGGGTGTCGCCGCCCGCTACGGTCTCACCAAGCGCATCGAAGCCGTCCGCAACTGCCGCGAGATCACCAAGCGCGACCTCAAGTGGAACGACGCCCTCCCCCGCATCACCGTGGATCCCGAGACCTACGCCGTCCACGCCGACGGCGAACTCCTCACCTGCGAACCCGCCACCATCGTCCCCCTCGCCCAGCGCTACCATCTGTTCTGAGGGGGAGTTTGAAGTTTGAAGTTTCAAGACACGGATCCCAGGCACATGCCACCACTGCCTTCCCATGGATCGAGATGGCGACATCCAAGTCGCCGTTCCAAAGCCTTTCCCAAGACGAAGAACGGGGTGGCGACGTCCTCGTCGCCGTTCCAAAGCCTTTCCCAAGGCGAAGAACGGGGTGGCGACATCCAAGTCGCCGTCCCAAAACCTTTCCCAAGGCGAAGAACGGGGCAGCGACGTCCTCGTCGCCGTTCCAAAGCCTTTCCCAAGGCGAAGAACGGGGTGGTGACGTCCTCGTCGCCGTTCCAAAGCCTTTCCCAAGACGATGAGGACATCGCCACCCCGTCTACGTTTTCGGGCGGAGGCTGTGTCCTGACCTCCCTTCCTTCCGCGCACCTCCCACCCACCCCCTGAATCCGTGTCATCTGTGAAATCTGTGGATAACCAGAGCCCAGGATCCGTGGAATCCCCGTGGAGGTTGTGGCAGTTCCTGGACTCTGCCTTTCCCACCGGTGGATTCGCCCATTCCGGCGGACTCGAAGCCGCCCGTCAGCACGGCGAGATCTCCGGGCGCACCGGTCTCGAAGGCTGGATCCTGACCAGCCTCCGCCAACTCGCCCACGCCTCCCTCCCGTGGGTCTGCACCGCCCATCGCGAACCGCATCGGATCCACGAACTCGACGACCTCTCCGACGCCTTCCTCACCAACCACGTCGCCAACCGCGCCAGTCGTCTCCAGGGATCCGCCCTGGTCCTCGCGGCCGACCGCGCCCTGGGCGCGCGCCTTCCTGCCGGCACCCAACCGCTCCCCTGCCAACACCTCGCACCGCTCTTCGGTGCCCTGGCCCGACACCTCGAATTCCCGCTCGCCGACACCGCCCAGGGCTTCGTCTTCATCCAGCTCCGCGGGTGGATTGCCGCAGCCGTCCGACTCAACATCGTCGGCCCCCTCGCCGGCCAGGCCGTCCAGGCCTCGGTCGCCCATCACGCCTCCGAGGCCACCGAACTCGGACTCTCCCTGTCCCTCGACGACCTCGCCCAGACCGCGCCACTCCTCGACCTGTGGCAGGGCACCCAGGACCGGCTTTATTCCCGACTTTTCCAAACCTGACCGCCAACTCCCTCGCGCCATGGCCACCCATTCCCACGACCACACTCACGATCACGATCACGATCACGACCACGGCACCTGCACGGATCCCTCCCACCGGCACGGCCACAGCCATTCGCACGGTCACGCGCACTCCCATTCGCACGGTCCCCACGGCCACACCCACGAACCCTACGACGGTGCCGGGAACTTCGATGATCGCGAATCCCCCATCCACCGCGACTACGCCCAACGCGCCTTCACCGTGGGTATAGGTGGACCGGTTGGTTCCGGCAAGACCGCCCTCATGCTCGAACTCTGCCGCGGTCTCCGCGAACGCGTGAACCTCGCCGCCGTCACCAACGACATCTTCACCCGCGAAGACGGTGAATTCCTCGTCCGCCACGGAGCCCTTCCGGCCGAACGCATCCGCGCCGTCGAAACCGGCGGATGCCCCCACGCCGCCATCCGCGACGACATTTCCGCCAACCTCCTCGCCCTCGAGGAACTCCAGCGCCAGTTCCACACCGACCTCCTGCTCGTCGAATCCGGCGGCGACAACCTCGCCGCCTGCTACAGCCGCGAACTCGCCGATTACACCATCCAGGTCATCGACGTCGCCGGCGGCGACAAGATCCCCCGCAAGGGCGGCCCCGGCCTCACCCAAAGCGACCTCCTCGTCATCAACAAGACCGACCTCGCCCCAGCCGTCGGCGCCGACCTCAACGTCATGGCCCGCGACGCCCAAGGCATGCGGGGCGTGGGTCCCTTCCTTTTCGCTCAGGTGCGCAACGGTGTCGGCGTCCCCGAGATCATCGACCACATCCTCCACGCCTGGCAGCACGCCCGCGGCATCGCCCACGCGCACTGAGTGGGGGAGTTCCGAGTTGCCAGTCGGCTGAACCCATCCCTCCGGGATGCCTTCACGCCGGAGGCGTGGGAGGGGGTCGGGCATCCAGGGGACAAGGCAATCACCCAGGGCGATGAGGACATCGCCACCCCGAATCCATTCGAATTGGGAGCGGTGTCGAGATGCCCCCGAATCGGCATCGAGTTCGATCAGCCCCAAACCTCGATTCCGATGGCGATCCCGATACCGATACCGACGCGGGCGGCAGAGGCAGCCGTCCGGGCTGCTCGTCATTCCTTACTGTGTCGGTCCGGCATGTTGCCGATGGGGAACCGGCTTGGAATCGGGATCGCCCCCCCTGACCCCTGAATCTCGCCCGCACCCTTGCGGGCGATCCGGTCGGGGTGTCATTCTGGACGCACACGACACCCGTATCCATGAAGCTCTGCCGTTTCTCCATCGGTTCCTGTGCCTCGCCGCGCGTCGGTCTCCTTTCGACGGATTCCGTGCAGGATCTCTCCGCCGCGGGCATCACATCGCTCGCCACGCTGCTGGAGAGCACCCATCTCACCGAAGTCCTGCGCGCGTTGGCGGCCACGCCGCTGCCCGTCCATCCGCTGGCCTCGGTCCAACTCCTGGCACCGGTCGACCAGCAGGAAGTCTGGGCCGCTGGCGTGACCTACCTGCGCAGCAAGAAGGCGCGCATGGAAGAATCGGACTTCAGCGCCAGCGCCTACGATCGCGTCTACGAGGCACCGCGTCCGGAGATCTTCTTCAAGTCGATGCCGGCCAAGGTCTCGGGTCCCGGCGGGATCGTCGGCATCCGCAGCGACGCGAAGTGGAACGTTCCCGAGCCGGAACTGGCGCTCGTGTTCAACTCGCGCATGGAACTGGTGGGGTTCACCGCGGGCAACGACATGTCCTCCCGCGACATCGAGGGCGAAAACCTCCTCTACCTGCCCCAGGCCAAGATGTATCGCGCCTCCTGCGCCCTCGGCCCCTGCATCCGCGTCGCCGCGGATGAAGCCGAAGCCCGCTCGTGGACCATCGGCGTCCAGATCCTGCGCGGCGGAGCCGAGGTGTTCGCCGGGGAAACCTCCATCGGCCAGATCAAGCGGTCCTTCCCGGAACTGGCCGGATGGTTGGGTCGCAGCCAGGAGTTCCCGGATGGCGCCATCCTCCTCACCGGCACGGGCGTCGTGCCCGCCAACGAATTCACGCTCGCCCAGGGCGACGTCGTCCGCATCCGCATCTCCGGCATCGGCACCCTCGAGAACACCGTCCAGGTGGTGTGAGGAGGGAGTTACCAGTTCCCAGTTCCCAGATTCCAGAGCGCTGCAACGCCTCCGGCGTACCCCAGAGACACGACCGCCAACTTCAGGCGGCGGACCCTGCGGTGACCTCTTTCATCCAGGACGTAACACGTCGCCAGCTGTCCATGATCCGCCGGGTGAGGGCACCCGGCCTCCAAGCGAGGATCCAGGAACTGGGTCTGGGGTCTGCTCCCTTCTGTAGGCCGCGTGCCCCCACGCGGCGCTGCATCATTCCCGCCACGTGAGGGCACCCAGCCTGCAAGCGAGGATCTTGAATCTTCAAACTTCAAACTCCCGCCCCTCCTACGGCATGATCCCATCATGCCCCGCACGTTGCTGCTCTCGATGGCCGTTGCCACCACACTGGCAACCGGCTTCAACGCCCATGCCCAGAAGGCCAAGCCCCCCATTCCCACCGATGCCGCCGGCCGATGGAAATGGGAGCAGATGGAACAGGGACCGTTCTTCTCCTCCAACCTCAAGGGCTCCGTCGCCGCCCTCAAGACGCTGACCCTCCGGGTCGGGTCGGAGGCCGCCCCGGCCGCCGTCAACTTCGACACGATGACCCTGCGCTGGAATGCCGCATGGTCCGGCGGATTCCTGCACCTGCCCCGCGGCCGCGACGGCATGGAAGGCCTTCCCGAACCCTGGGGCGACATCCTCTTCCACACCTCCAACGGTCCTGGCTGGGCCACCGCCGACAACCTCGACGACCCGCGTCCCACGCGCTTCGAACGTCTTCCCGACGCCTGGGGCCATTGGCGCGGACTCCACCGCCACGGCGACCGCGTCGTGCTCGAGTATGACCTCGGCAAGGTCGGTGTCCTTGAACAGCCCTCGTACGACAGCGGCGGGTTCAATCGCGTCATCCAGTATCAGCGCGACTCCGGACCCCGGATGCTCCGCATCGCCGAAGTGCCCGCGCGCAACCTCGCCGTCGGCCCGAACTCCGCCACGTTCAAGTCCGGCACCAACGGTCCCTCCGTCGAGGTCCGCTTGGATGGCGTCACGGCGAATGCGGAGTTCCGGTTGGTCGGTTCCACCCTTTGGCTCTCGCTGCCCGCGATCAAGGCCCACCAACCCTTCCGCCTGACCTACCTTCCCGAAGGCAGCCCGATGGCGAAGCGCAGTGCCCCCGCCGATCTCCGCGCCGACCTCAAGCCCGGCCCTCGTATCTGGGGCGAACCCGTCGTCACCCAGGGCAAGCTGGCCACCAGCGGCGGCGACGGACCCTATGTCGTCGACACCATTACCTGGCCCGATGACAACCCGCAGAAATCGTGGCTCCGCTTCGGCGGATTCGACTTCTTCAAGGACGCCACCCGCGCCGCGATCTGCAACGTCTCCGGCGACGTGTGGATCGTCTCCGGTCTCGACGAAGGCCTGCAGAACCTCCGCTGGCAGCGGTTCGCCTCGGGCCTCTTCCAGCCGCTTGGCCTGCGCATCGTCAAGGACACCGTGTACGTCCTCGGCCGCGACCAGATCACGCGCCTCCACGACCTCAACAAGGACGGCGAGGCCGACCACTACGAGAACTTCAACAACGACACCACGATCACCGACCACTACCACGAGTTCTGCCTTGGTCTCGAAACCGACCGCGACGGCAACTTCTACTTCAACAAGGGCGGCAACCTCGGCGAGGCGAAGATTCCCCACCACGGCACGCTCCTGAAGGTCACTCCCGACGGCAAGACCCTCTCGGTGGTCGCCACCGGCCTGCGCGCCCCCAATGGCATTGGCATGGGACCCAAGGACCAGATCACGTCCTCGGACAACGAGGGCAACTGGGTGCCTGCCTCCCGCGTGAACTGGATGAAGCCCGGTGGATTCTATGGTCACGTCTTCACCGCGCATCGCACGCCGAAGCCCACGGATTACGATCTTCCGCTCTTCTGGCTGCCGAAGAACGCCGACAACTCCTCCGGCGGCCAGGCCTGGGTGACCAGCAAGCGCTGGGGTCCCTTCGAAGGCGATCTCCTGCACACCAGCTACGGCACCTGCTCCCTGTTCAAGGTCATGCACGAGGAGATCGATGGCGTCCGCCAGGCAGGTGTTGTCCGGTTCCCCCTGCGCTTCGAGTCCGGGATCATGCGTTCCCGCTTCAGCCCCCTCGACGGCCAGCTCTACACCTGCGGTCTCGTCATCTGGCAGTCCAACGGTGCCCGGCAGGGTGCCTTCCATCGCGTGCGTTACACCGGCAAGCCCGTCGTCATGCCCCGCGACCTCCACGTCCGGAAGTCCGGCGTCGAGATCACCTTCACCGACAAGCTCGATCCCGCCACCGTCGCCGACCTCCAGAACTGGAGCGTCGAACGCTGGAACTACCAATGGACCGAGAAGTACGGCTCACCCGAGTTCCGCCTCACCGATCCCGCCGCCAAGGGCCATGACACCGTCGACGTCACCGGCGCCGAACTCGCCAAGGATGGCAAGACCGTCCGGCTGACCCTCGCCTCCACTGTCCCCGCGATGCAGCAACGCATCCGGTTCGCCCTCAAGTCCGCCACCGGCCAGCCCGTGGAGAGCGAGATCCTCCAGACGATCCACCGGGTGCCCGAACGCTGAGCCTCCTCATCCAAACGGATCAGTCTGATCGGACGGATCAGACTGATCCGTCCGATCCGTCCGGTTTTCCTCAGAAATTCAGCCGGAGACTTGCCTGCACCAGGCGTTGCCGGGCGGGCTCGGCCATCAGGTTCAGCGGGTCCAGGCGGTAGTCGGTGTCCGTGAGGTTCAGCACCCCGACGCGCACCTCTGCATGCCGCCGCGGCCAGCGGTATCCCACGTGAACGTCGTGTTGCCAGAACACCTCGCCCGTCCCGGGAGCACCCACACCGGACAGCCACTGCTGCCGCCACGTACTGTCCCATCCGGCGAAGAACCCGGACGGATGATTCATCCGCAGCCACAGCCCCACCTCCAGCAACGTCGCGGTCCGCGCGCCGGACATTGCCTCAAGGCCGGGCAGGCCTTCGGGCAATGATGGAAAGCGCGTCTGCAACTCCGCCTCCGACACCCGCGGCCGAACCCCGAGCGACCACGCTTCCCCGACGAGCATTCCCGCATATCCCGCAATCGATCGCTCCGTGAACTCCACCTCCTGCCCGATCTGCGAGGGCGAGTCCGCCACCGGAAACGGCAGGGAATTCGTGAGCACACCCACTCCGCGGCTCCCGTCGGATTCCATCCGCAGCGCCTCCACCCCGACGTAGATGTCCCGAGGCAACTTCTGGTCCCACCGGACCCCGATCGTCTCGAAGGCTGTGGCGGGCACCAACCCGATCACCGACTCCGGCGCGAGACTGCGGAAGGACTGTCCAAACCCAGCGACCTGCCCCGGTTCCAACCGCATGGAATCGTCAAAGTACAACCCGCCCATCGACCGCGTGAAGGCCGCCCGCAATTCCCCGCCCTTCCACGGCGTGACCGCCAGGGCGATCTTCGGGGCCAGGAGGGATCGGTCGGATCGGACGGATCCGTCCGATCGGTCCGATCCAATGGGCGCGAGGTCCGCGTTCGCCGGGTACTCCAGGTGATCGTACGAGACCCCGGCCCAGGCGCGGAGCCAGTTCCACGGGCGCACCTGCCAGTAGGCGTAGCCGTTCGCCCGTTCCAGGTCCGAGCGGTTCACGCTCTCGATCACCGGACCCGGCAGCACCGGCACCAACCGCGACCGCGCGTCGACGTCCCCACCCTGATACCGGGCACCGGCGACAATCCCCATGCGTTCGCCCTGGACCACCTGTTGCAGTTCGACCGAGTTCACCTCGAACTCGCTTTCAAACTCCAACCCATGGCTCGCCACCGTTCCAAAGCCCACCGGTGCCCCGCCGCGCTGCACCAGGAACGGCGTCTGCGCGTCCGGATTCTCCACGCGCAACCGATCCGAAAGATGCGACACCAACCCCAGCGTCACCACGCCGGGCCGCCACTCATGCCGGTAACCCACCTGCAGCTCCGGCTCCCGACGGCTCCACGCACGCAAGGCCGTCGCCCCGTTCGGATCATACCGCCGCGCCACGTCCTCGGCATTGCCTTCGCCCACCGCCGTCTGGATCAGCATCGTGTCCGATGGTCCCAGGTCGAATCGCACCTGCAGCGACGACCGGAAACTCTCCTGTCCCTGCAACGGACCCTGTCCGCGCAGGCTGCGATACTCGGTGTCGATCGCATACCCCACCGCCGCGACCTGCCCGAACACGCTGCCCACCTGCTCCCAATCCCCCCGCGACCGGTACTCGGTGCGGCTCGACATTCCAACCGGGGCCAGCCCGAAGGCCCGCAGGTGGTCCTGTTGCGACAACACCCGCGAGAGATTCCCGGCGCCCGGCGGTGCAAGCAGGTTCGCCACCAGCAATTCCGCCTGCCGCGCCGTTTCCCAACGAAGATCGAACCCCGCCGGATCCTCCCGCAGTTGCAACGCCCGCGCCGTGAACAGGTGTCCGGAGAAATCGGTGTAATCCTCCACGACCGCACGCGTCGCCGCGCGCCACGCCACCTCGTCCAACCCGGTGACCGCGTAGGCCACGCCCAGGTCCGCGCTGCGCATCGCCTGGTCGCGGTCCAACTGCTGCCGTGACCGGAACACCGCGCTCCCGTCGTTGCGCGCCGACGCCTCCTCGAGGTTGCGCACCGCCGCGTTGTACCGGTTCTGCTGCAGGTCATGCAGACCCGCGTAAAACCACGGCGTCGGATCCGCCGGATCCAGTTCCCGCGCCAACCGGAATTCCTTGTCCGCCAGCTTCACGTCACCCGCTGCGCTGAACGCCTTGCCCAACGCCGCCCGATACGCGCCGCGCTGCGGCTCCAACACGGCTGCCACCTGCATGTCCGACAACGCCTCCACCTCGCGCCCCAGGTGCAACCCCAACAATCCGCGTCCGAGCCAAGCCGTCGACAAGGACCCATCCATCGCGATCGCCTCGCTGAACGCCTCACCGGCTTCCGCCCAGCGTCGCTCGTCCATCGCCAGGAATCCCTCCACCACCCGCGCTCCGGCATGCCGCGACGCCAACTGGCGCGCCTGTTCCAGCGACCGCCGCGCTTCAGCCCGCCGATCCGTCGACAACGCCAGCTCCGCACGGCGCACCCACGCCGCGCCAAATCCCGGAGACAACACCACGGCCCGATCCGCGGCCGCCCACGCCCCGGGAAGATCCAACCGCGACTGCAACAAATACGATCGCGCCAGCCAGCCCGATGCCTGCGCGGGTTCCGCCAACGCACCGGCGGACACGTCCATCGCCACGGCTGCCATCAATTCCCGCAACGCCATCACTGCGCCGCGTAAACCGGATCCATCGACCCCGTCCAGCAACGCCGCGGCCTCCGTCACCCGTCCCATCGAAAGTTCCAGCGCGGCCCGCAGCACGCGCGCCCCCGCCGGTTCATTGCCCGCAACGCCCGCAGGCATCCGTGCGTAGGCAGTCCGCAGGTCACCCGACGCGTACGCCTCCACCACCGGTTGCCACGCCGCGTTGCCGGCCAATCCCAACTCCGGTGCGGTCGCATCCAGGACGATGGGATAATGGAAGGCCCATTGGATGCCCCGACGCAGCGGCAGCACCGGGCGGACCTGTGCGGCCTGTCCCGGCCGGATCTCCACTTCCTGCCCGGCTTCCACCGCGATCGCTCCGGAAGCGCCCTTCAATTCCACCGCACCCGCGAACAGTCCCAGCACCGTCGCGCCATCCGCCGGATCCACCCGCAACTGAAACTCGGTCCCGCGGATCGCTCCCGACACCAAGGGTGTGTCGAACTCCACGCTCGAAGGCCGCTCGCGGTTGAGGAAGAACAAAAGCCCCGACCGCAGCTGGAACCGTCGCGTCCCCGTGGGCTCCACCGGATCCCGGATCTCGAGCACGGTCGACGCCCCCACGCGCACCACGGAACGGTCCGACAACTGCAGGGTTGCACGGCTCGCCGGGCCGGTCCGCAGGCGGTCACCCACCCGCAACACATGGTTCGTCGCCGCCGGGACGAAGGCGGCGTTCGTCATCGAGACTTCCACCGTTCCCGCCCATTCCACCAACCGTGACGTGGCCGGCTCCGCAGCCGCCGCGACGATCGTGGCCCACAGCCACAACGCGCCGCCCCAGACCCCGAGCCGCACCGTCCACGTGGTTTTCATGACGCCTGTGCCGGACGCAGCTCCGGCCATTTCTGCAACCGCCGCAACAACGCCTGATGCGTCAGGCCCAGCCGCAACGCGGCCCGTCGGATGCCTCCGCGTTCCTCGCGGAGGACGCGGGCGATCAACTGGTACTCCTGCAATTCCAGCGGCGAAAGCATCCGGTCCGCGGGCGGTTCAAAGGCAAGTTCCTCCGACTTCGGAAACGCCACCGTTCGGGCATCAACCGCGCTTTCGGCGGGTGGAGCCAACGGTGCCGCAGGCGCCACCGGAACGACAGGCACCGGCGCCGCTGGCACCGGATCGCGCACCACGCTGAGATTCGACGGCGGCGGCGCGATCAACGCACCCGACCGCTGGCGCAGCCACGCGATGTCGAGGTTCATCCACGACGACTCCGGCGGCGTCTTCAGCAACGAACGCTCCAGCAGGTTCCGCAGCTCGCGCACGTTCCCCGGGAAATGATGGCCCGACAACGTCGCCAGATCCTCCGGCCGAACCAGCGGTGCCCGGCGTCCGTACTTGGTCGCCAATTGCACCACCATCGCCTGCGTCAACGCCGGGATGTCATCCGGCCGTTCCCGCAACGCGGGCATCCGGATGCCCATCACATCCAACCGGTACATCAAATCCTCGCGGAACCGTCCCGCCACGACCTCCGCCGCCAGGTCCCGATGCGTGGCCGCCACGATGCGGCCCGTGAACTGTCGTGGCGTGGTTGTTCCCAACGGCCGGTATTCCCGCGATTCCAGGAACCGCAGCAGCTTCGCCTGCTGCACCAACGGAATCTCCGCGACTTCATCCAGGAACAACGTCCCGCCCTCGGCCGCGCCCACCAAGCCCGCACGCTTGCGGTCAGAACCGGTGAACGATCCCTTGTCGCTGCCGAACAATTCCGACTCGAACATCTCCGCCGGCACCGCCGAACAGTTCAGCGGAATGTAGGGTGCCGCCTCGGGATCCTTCGGATGCGACATGCGGTGCAGCACGCGCGCCGCGAGGTCCTTTCCAGTTCCCGTTTCGCCCAGCAACAACACCGTGACCCCGGGATGCCGCGCCGCCTGCTGCAGGTGCTCCAGCACCGTCCGCATCGCCGACGATCGGCCGATCAGGTCGCCATCCGCCTTCGTGTCCGGACGGCTCAACCGCAGCCGCGCCCGTTGCAACGACGCCGAGAAATCCTCCGCGCGCAGCGGCTTCGTCAGGTAGTCGAACAACCCGTTCCGCGTGAGCTCGACCGCTTTCGCCAGTTCGGGCGCACCGGTGATCATCATCACCACCGCTTCCGGACACCGACGGCGCAACTCAGGAAAGAACTCGTAGCCCGTGCCATCCGGCAACCGGTTGTCGATCACCGCGAGATCGAAGCCGCGCCGCGACAGCATCGCGCGCGCCTCGGTCACCGAGGCGCAGTGCACCGGCTGGCCGCCCTGCTCGCGCACCAGCGTCGCCAGCATCGACGCAAAGCCGTGGTCATCGTCCATCAACAGGCACGAAAAGGTGGGATCCTGCGAAACGCTCATTGGGAAATCGTGTTGGAAACCGACGTTGCGGAAACGGCCGGCAGTCGAAGCCGGAGGAACCGTCGGGGTTCGGTCGCGAAATCAAGACTCAGCCGGACGATGCCGGACGCATCGGGAACGCCATTCGTCCATGGGGTCCAGGGACCCTGGACCTCCGAGGCCATCTCCACCGGCACGGATCCCGGTCCCTGCAACCCGTAACGGACCCAGGCCACCCCGGGCATTCCGTCGAGTTCCAGCACCGGATCCGACCACACCGTCAGGCCCACGGGAGCGGAGGTGACGGCGCCGGCAGCATTGGAGATCTCCACCTGATAGAGGCCGCCTTGCGGCAGCTGAACCTCGCCCAACGCCAGCACGCCATTCGTGGTCATGAGCGGTTCGGACGCGGGACGGATCCACCGATAGGCCAGCGGCGTCGAGCCTTCCGCCACGACTTCAAAAGTGACAGGTGTTCCGTGCGCCACCACCCGGTCCTTGGGCATCTGCTGGATCCGCGGAGCCACCAGTGGCGGCACCGCGTTCGTCTCCAACCGGTAGTTCAAGTGCGCCCGTCCCTTCGCGCCGTTCACGCCATCCACCACCACCACATAGTACCGCGTGGGACTCACCCGGAACGACACCACCGCCGACTTGCCGTCGGGACCCGAATTGTCGTCGCACCCGATCTCCCGAAGGCTGGCGTATCCCGCGTAGGGCATGTCGTACGTGTAGGCCGCCAGGACCGTGTCGAACGTGCTCCCCGCCGTATCCATCACCGCCGTGCCCGCCTCGGGGGCCTGATAGGCAAACCAGTACGAGGAACCTGAACCCTGCCCGCAATGCACGGGCTCCAGTGGATCGCGTCCTGCATAAACTGTGTTGAAGATCTGGGACCCGTTGTACCCCCGCGAGACGCCATCGCCGGCCGGGGCCGCGTTCCGCAGGGGCGATGGCCGAAGGCTACCCGCACCGACCAACGGTGATTCCATGGAGTCCTCCGGCTTGTTCCGCGCCAGGGTCGTGCTCAGTCCCTCCGTGCTCATCTGCACCTCGACCGCCTCCGTGAAGAACCGCACGTCGTCCGTGTCCACCCGCACCCGGTACTGCCCCACTTGTGCCTCGCTCAGGCTGGGAATCACCAGCGTCGGCTCTTCCTCGTTCTCCAGTTCCACGTCGTTCAGGAACCAGTGCAGCTTCACGTCATCGTCATCGTCGTAATCCTCCGTGGCGTACGTGATCACCACCCGATCCCCCGGCCGGAACGCCTGATCCGGGGTCGTCGAGACCAGCATCGGCACCGCCACTCCCAGGTCCTCGACCTGCCAATCCATCTGGAATGAACCCTCACTCCTCGCAAAGCCATCGACCGCGATCTCGTACCGTTCGCCGGCCTTCACCGCGAACTCGACGCTCGCCGAAGTCCCCGTGTCGCCATCGTCGCTGCGCACCACCCGCTCCAGATGCCTCAGGAGCGCCGGTTGGCCCACCTTCAGCCGGTACACCCCCAACAGCACATCAAAGTCCTGACCCTCCACCTTGAGGCTCATCAGGCCCGTCGCCGGCGACACAAACGTGATCCACACGGACTTGGCCGGCGACTTGCCGCCGTGACGTGGTTCATCGACCTCGATGGTCGCCCCGACATTGCTTCCCGTCAGCGTGCCTTGCAGGCCCGTGACCTCGGCGCGGCCGGCGAACGCGTCCACAAATCCCTGCGCCTGCGCCACCACCCCCAACCCGGCCAGAAGGACCAGCAGGCGGATCACCCAAACCCGGACGATGGAAGTAGCGTTGGACACAGACTGTAAATTCTCTCTGACCGTCATCCCTCATCACGTCGCATGCCAAGGCCGGAAATACGCCGGAAATGGCCTGCAATCGGGCAATCATGCCCCGGATCCGGCCTTTGTCTCCTTCGAAGCGGTCCGCCCTCGGACAGACCGCTGGTCCGTAACCGGACCAGCCTCACCCCCCCAACCCACGACATTTTACAGCCCTCAGAAGAAAACCCCCTCCGCCCAGCGCAGTCGGAACCACGGAAACACCACCTCCACCGCCGTCACGACCAGGAAGGTCACGCTGACCACGGCGTTCAGCTTGAAGAAGGCGATGTTCACCGCGATGGGATCCCGCCGTTTCGCGATCATGTGTTCCAGCAGGAGCAACCCCAGGATCAGCACCAACCCGATCCAGTACGTCAGCCGGAACCCGCACAACGCCCCGAACAGCACGAGGGCCCCCCACATGAACAGATGGCTCAGGAAGGCCACGGCCAACGCGTTCTTCGGTCCCCACCGCACCACCAGCGAATGCAGGCCGCGCTTCCGGTCGAACTCGTAGTCCTGGGTGGCGTAGATGATGTCGAACCCCACCAGCCACAACATCACCGCCAACCCCAGCGCCAGCGGCACCAGGGCGCTATGCCGCAGGTCCAGCTTTCCCTCGATCCGCGGCAGGAAATGGAACCCGCCCTCCACCGCCAGCCACGCCCCGACGGGAGCCGCGGCCAGCGCGATTCCCAGCCAGACATGGGTGAAATCCGTGAACCGCTTCGTGAGCGAGTAGAAGCACACCAGGAACAACGCCGCCGGCGACAACAGGAAGCAGATCGGGTTCAACGCCCACGCCGCCCCTACCAGCAACGCCCCGCTGCCGAGGCACAACCCCCACGCCGCCGCCAGGGTCACCGCCCCCATCGGCAGGTGCCGGTTCGACGTCCGCGGGTTCTCCGCGTCGAACTTCCGGTCCACGATCCGGTTGAACGCCATCGCGCACGTCCGCGCCCCCACCATGGCCACCAGGATCAGGCCGAACACACGCCACCCCGGCCATCCGCGCGTCTCCCGCGCCGCCACGATCATGGCGGCCAAGGCAAACGGAAGGGCGAAGACGGTGTGGCTGAACTTGACGAACGATCCCCACAGGACCAACTGCCGAAACATTGCCCCCACTGTGCTCCCGGATGCCCGGAAGGGAAAGTGCCCATATCCCCTTGCAGGCCGGGTGCCCTCACCCGGTGTCCTCCACCAACCGCCGCGTGAGGGCACGCAGCCTCCATCCGACGTTTTGAAGGCCGGGTGCCCTCACCCGGCGCCCTCCACCAACCGCCGCGTGGGGGCACGCAGCCTCCATCCGACGTTTTGCAGGCCGGGTGCCCTCACCCGGCGCCCTCCACCAGCCGCCGCGTGGGGGCACGCAGCCTGCATCCGGCGTTGAGAAAATCATGGAACGGCCAACCGATAACACGCCGCCTCGCGATCGTTGCGCAACAGCAGGAGATTTCCAGCCAGGGCGGGCGGGTTCCACGTCTTGTCGGGAAAGGCACGGAACCGGCCCAACTCCTGCATCCCTTCGGGGCGGACGTCCACCAGCGCAACCTCACCGTTTTCGGCTCCGACCACAAGGCGTCCACCCACCCACAGCAACTGCCCATGCCCGTAACGCCTTTCCTTCCAGCGCAAGGCACCCGTCCCCATCTCCAGCGCCACCAGCGCGCCATCATCCAGTCCGTACAGCGTGTCCCCGTCGGCAATGACGTTCGCGAACTTCGACTTCAGGCGGATCGATTTCCACACCACCCCGTTCGTCCACCGCCCCGCCCCATCCTGCCCCACCCCGATGAGGAAGGTTCCATGACCGTATCCCACCGACACCAGGACCCGGTCGGAACCCACGACCACCGGGGCCGCCACATGGGGCGCGGCCGGGATGGGTTGTTCCCACAGGAGTTTCCCGTCGGCCGCATCATGACCGGCGAGCCCGACATCATTGAGGCAAAGGATCTGTTCGCGTCCTCCCAGCGTCGCCGAGATGGGTGAACTGTAGGCCGCCGGGGAATTGCCGCCGCCGAACCGGACCTGGCCGCTCGCGGCATCGATGGCCACCAGCGAACGCCCCGCCACCCCGACAGGAACCCACACCCGCCCGCGGTCCACCAACGGCGACGCGCTGTAGCCCCACTCGGGCATGCGCGCCCCGAGATCCCGCACCAGATCCACCTGCCAGCCGGCCTGCCCCGTGGCGAGATCCCAGGAGCGAAGGATGCCCGTGGCCCCGGCCGTGTACACCCGCCCATCGACGATGGTCGGCACGGATCGGGGGCCGTTGCCTGCGTCGGAACTGGCGTGACGCGCCGGGTAAGCAGACGCCCAAAGGCGGCTTCCAGTGGCCAGGTCGAGGGCGAAAACCACTTCCTGCTCCCCGGATTGTTCGAGGCTCACGGCACGCTGGCCCGACACCGCGAACCCGGACCATCCCTCACCCACGGGCTGACGCCACAGCAACGTGGGCGGTGAATCCATCCAATGGGTTCCAATCCGTGCGTCCGGAAGCCGGGAATCCCGACGCGGTCCCTGGAATTGCGGGTAGTCACCGCCGCCCGCCGTCTGGACCCCGACGGCAGGCACGGTGGCCTTCGTGCCCGCAGCGGTTGCGGGCGCGGACGTCGCTCGCGCCCGACGCCATTCGACAACCGGAAGACGGTCGCCATCGACGCCGCGAAGGCGGAAGCACGCGAGGCCAGCGCCACCGAGCACAGCGACGACAGCGAGGCCGAGGAAACGGGTGCGCCAACGCAACCGCGAAAGAAGAAGGAACCACAACAGGACACCGGGCAGGGCCAGCTTCAGCCACTGCGCCATGGAGGCAAATTTGAACTGCCGTTCGTAGTCCTTGAACCACCAGACCTGAACCAGGCGGACCAGTGTCAGGAGCAGCAGCAAGAAGAGCGGCCACCAACGCGGACCGGGGCGTGATTTCGCAGCCGGGTCAGCCGTCGTTGGGGTGCCTTGCGTGTTCATTTCGCCCGGGTGTCGTTGCCGGATCCTTGCCGCAACGCCACAGATCGGAAGCCAGCAAACGTTTTCACCGAAGCAACCGTCAAGGGTTATGCCTGCACGGCCCGGGGGGAGTTCGGTCGCATCTTGACACTGCGCCCGCATGCAACGGGGTGGCGACGTCCTCGTCGCCGTTCCGAAGCCATTCCCAATGGCGATGAGGACATCGCCACCCCGAATACTTCAAAAAGGGCAGTGTCCACATGCGCCCGCACGGCCCTCGAACTCTCGAACTCATTCCTTCAAAAGCACCGCCGGATGCCCCTAAGCTCACCCATCATTCCGTGAATCCACTCCACTTCGATCGCGTCGGCCGGGGGCACATGGCCTTCCGTACATGGTTTCTTGGGTTGCTCGCCGTCCTTTCGACGGGGGCTGCACTCCCCGTCTCCGCGCAGGGAGTCGCCCTCGCGGCGCCCATCGCCAAGGGGACCGATCCCGGCGAGGTGCTCATGGGCGAGCTCCAGTGCGTTGCCTGCCATGGGGCCGACCGTGCCACTGCCGACCGCCTCGGCAACCGCACCGCACCGCTGCTCGGAGCGGGCGGACTCCGTCTGGAACCCCAGTGGATCCGTGCGTGGCTGGCGAATCCATCCGCCTCGAAGCCGGGCACCGCCATGCCCCACGTCCTGCATGGCCTTCCCGAAGCCACCCGCGGCCAGGCCATCGATGAACTCACGCATTTCCTCGTCTCCGCCCAACCCGCCGGCGAGCCGACCTTCACCACCGCCGATCGCGCCCGCCTCGAACTCGGCCGCGAGCTGTACCATTCGGTCGGTTGCGTTGCCTGTCATACGCCCGTCGATCGTCCGGCCGACATGCCCGAGGACGTGTTCCAACGCGCGTTGAAGGAGGGCATGGCCCTCGGAAACCTCGCCGCGAAGTACCCCGGCGGCGAACTCATCGCCTTCCTCAAGGACCCGGTGAAACACCGGCCGTCCGGACGCATGCCTTCCCTCGGCCTTTCCGACGCCGAGGCACGCGCCATCGCCACCTACCTGCTCCGCGACCAGGCCCCCGCGCTGACCGATCCGAACGCGCCGCTCGCCACCGTTCCCGGTTTGAAGTGGGAGTATTATGAGGGCTTCGGCCCGTCCGCCGCCCGCATCGAGGAAGGTCGCAAGAAGGTGTCCAGCGGCGAGGCGGACACCCTCGAAATCAAGATGGCCGTCCGCGAAAGCGGATTCGCCGTCCGCTTCTCCGGTGCCATCGAGATCCCCACCGAGGGCGAATACACCTTCTGGCTCACCTCCGATGACGGCTCCGTCCTCGACATCGACGGCAAGCGCATCGTGGACGTCGACGGGGAACATCCCCCCGTGGAGAAATCGGGGAAGGTCCGCCTGACGAAGGGACCGCACACCATCGACGTGCGCTTCTCGCAGGGCGGCGGCGGATGGGAGTTCAAGGCGCGCTGGGCGGGTCCCGGGTTTGATCGCCAGGCCATCCCGGGTTCGGTCCTGAAGCACTTCGGCCAGCCCATGCTCCCGGTCGGCCACGCCTCCTTCGCGGTCGACACGGCCAAGGCAAAGGCCGGCCGCGCCCGCTTCGCCGAACTGAACTGCACCGCCTGTCACGCGCTCGCGGACGCCACCGGACCGCTCACCGCCAAGGCCGTCCAACCGCTGAACGTCATCGCCCGCCGCCCGAATGCCGGCTGTCTCGCCGACAACGTTCCGGCCGGCGCGCCGAAGTTCAACCTCTCCGCCGCCCAGCGTTCCGCGCTGCGCCAGACGCTCGCGAACGTCGATCGCCTCGCCAGACCAACCACGCCCGCCGAGCAGGTTTCGCTCACCTTCTCCCACTTGGGCTGCCTCGCCTGCCACGCCCGCGATGGCGTCGGCGGACCGCTCGCCACCGGACGCGACGGTTGGTTCCGCGTCATCGGGGAAGCCGATCTCGGCGAGGAAGGCAAACTCCCGCCCCACCTCGAAAAGGTCGGCGGCAAGCTCCGCCGCGAATGGATCCAGAAGCTGCTGGCCGAAGGACCCAAGGTCCGACCGTACATGGCGACGCGGATGCCGGTCTTCGGCACCGCCAACACCGGCCATCTGCCCGCGGCGCTCGAAGCCGCCGACGTCGCGCCCGCGGCCGCTCCCGAACCCGCCCACACCGAACGCGACGCCAAGTTCGGCCGTCGCCTCGTGGGACGCGACGGCGTCAGCTGCATCGCCTGCCATACGTTCTCGACCTACGGTTCCATGGGCATCCCGGCGCTCGCCCTCGACCGCATGCACGAGCGGATCCGCTGGGATTGGTTCCGCCGTTACATGCCGGATCCCGCCGCGCTGCGGCCCGGAACCCGCATGCCGAGCTTCTGGCCCGAAGGCCGCGCCGCGAACACCGACATCCTCGACGGCAACACCGATGCCCAGATCAAGGCCATCTGGGCCTGGATGGCCGCCGGTGACCGCGCCGATGTCCCCGCCGGACTCATCCGCTCCCGCCAGGAACTCGTGGCCGACAAGGAACCGGTGATCTACCGGAACTTCATCGAGGGCGCCGGTCCCCGCGCCATCGGCGTCGGTTATCCCGAGAAGGCGAATCTCGCGTTCGACGCCAACAACCAGCGCCTCGCGCTGTTGTGGCAGGGAGCGTTCATCGACACCTCCCGCCATTCGACCGATCGCGGCGTCGGGTTCGAACCGCCCCTGGGCGACCACCGCATCCAACTCCCCGACGGCGCGCCCTTCGCCGTGCTTTCCTCGGCCGACGCACCGTGGCCGAAGGAAAGCGGCAAGGCCGCCGGGTACCAGTTCCTCGGATACGCTTTCGACGACGCCCGGCGCCCGTCCTTCCGGTATCGGTTCCACGGCGTGACCGTCGAGGACACGCCGGTACCGAAGGCGGTGGACGTCGACATCGTCCTGCGGCGTTCCCTGAGGTTCACGGGCGCGGCTCCGACGGGCGCGCTGTGGTTCCGGGCCGCTGAAGGCGACATCCAGGCGAACCCGGACGGAAGCCACACCGTGAACGGCAAGATCCGCATGACGTTCCCCGGCAGCAAGCCGGTGATCGTCGGCCGCGAACTCCGCGTCCCGGTGAACGTGCCGGGCGAACTGGTGCAGGAGATCCTCTGGTGAACCCGACGCGTCGCACCCCCACGAACCACTTCCACCCGCCGCATCCCACCGCTTCCATGAAGACGTCCATCCTTCCGTTCCTCCGGGGCGCCCTTGCCACCGCCGCTGCCGTCACCGGCGCGCTGTCGCTCTCCGCCCAGGCTCCCCTCGCCGAACGCGAGAATGCCTTCTACCGCCTCGTCACCGTGCCCATCCCCGAGGGCATCGTCCTTGAGGCCGGCGCCATCCAGCACTTCGGCAAGGACCGCCTCGCCGTCACCACACGCCTCGGCGACATCTGGTTCGTCGACGGCGCGCTCGGTCCCGATCCCAAGCCGGCCAACGTCCGGTTCACCCGCTACGCCCAGGGCCTCCACGAGGTGCTCGGGATCACCACCCGCGGCGACGGTTGGTTCTACGCCACCCAACGCGGCGAGATCACCCGCATGCGCGACACCAACGGCGACGATCGCGCCGATGTCTTCGAGACCTACTCCGATGGCTGGGGCATCACCGGCGATTACCACGAGTACGCCTTCGGCTCGAAGTTCGACAAGGAAGGCAACATCTGGGTCGTCCTCTGCCTCACCGGTTCCTTCACCAGCGAGACCGAGTTCCGCGGCTGGTGCCTGAAGGTCGGTCCGGACGGCAAGGCCATCCCCCACGTCTCCGGCATCCGCTCGCCCGGCGGCATCGCCACCAACCACCTCGGCGACATGTTCTACACGGACAACCAGGGCCCGTGGAACGGCACGTGTTGGCTGAAGCACCTGAAGCCCGGCGGATTCGTCGGCAACCCCACCGGCAACAAGTGGTACAGCCTCGCCCCCAACCTCGGTGCCCGCCCGGCTGATCCCGTCTCGAACAGCCGCGTGACCACCGAATGGAAGAAGATGAAGGAGTTCGTCCCGCCCGCCGTGGGCTTCCCCTACGGAAAGATGGGCCAGAGCGCTTCCGGCATCGCCAACGACGGTTCGGGCGGAAAGTTCGGTCCGTTCCAGAACCAGCTCTTCGTCGGCGACCAGACCTGGAGCACCGTGATGCGCGTCTGCCTTGAACAGGTCGACGGTGTCTACCAGGGAGCCTGCATTCCCTTCCGCGAGGGGCTCGCGTCGGGTTCCCTCAGCCTCGAACAGACACCCGATGGTTCGCTGTTCGTCGGCGGATCCGATCGCGGCTGGGGTGCGCGCGGCGGAAAACCCTTCGCCCTCCAACGCCTGGTCTGGACCGGAAAGACCCCGTTCGAGATCCACGAGATCCACGCCCGCCCCGACGGCTTCGAGATCTCCTTCACCGAACCGCTCGATCCCGCGTCCGCTACGGTCGCCGGCTTCACCGCCGAGAATTACACCTACATCTACCGCGCCGATTACGGCTCCCCGGAAGTCGACAAGGGCAAGCCCGCCATCCACGGCGTCAAGCTCGCCCCCGACGGACGCTCACTGCGCCTCCAGATGGATCTCGTCGAGGGCCATATCCACGAACTGAAGCTCCCGGGCCTCCGCAACCGCGCCGGCGAACCGCTCCTGCATCCGTCGGCCTACTTCACGCTCAACGTCATCCCGCGCTGAACGCCTTCCCAAGCCCCGCCACATGCCCCACGCCCGCCCCCTGATGCGCTCCTGGCCCGTCCTGGCCCTCGTCCTCGTCCTGCTCGGGGCGATCGGTTGCCGCACCCGCCTCGCGCCGGCGCCCGCCAGCTGGCACGCCTGGCGCGAACGCCGCAGCGTCGACATCGCCGGACCCGATGGCTGGGCTTCCATCGCCGGCCTCTACTGGCTCCAGGAAGGCGAACAATGGATCGGTGCCCGCGGCGACGTCCCCATCAAGCTCCCCATGGGCTCCGCGCCCAACGTTGTCGGGACCTTCCGTCTCGAGCAGGGCGTCGTGCGCTTCACCCCCGTTCCCGGGGTCCGCGTCATGCTGCGCGGATACGCCGTGACCGCCGAAAAGGAAGTGGCCACCGACGTGGACGGAGCCCCCGACATCCTCGAAGTCGGCCGCGTGAAGTTCTGGATCCTCCACCGCGGGGATCGCCGCGGCGTCCGCGTCCGCGACCCGGAAGCGCCCGAGCGGATCAACTTCAAGGAGATCCCCGTGTTCACCTATCACCCCGCGTATCGGGTGACCGCACGGTTCGAACCGTACACCCCGCCCCGCACCCTCCGCATCGCCGATGTCACCGGCGGGTCCAACGACGAAACCTGCCCCGGTGCGGTCGTTTTCCAACTGGATGAACAGGAGGTGCGCCTGGACGTGATCGATGACCCCGAGGCCAACGATTTCTTCCTGCTCTTCCGCGACGCCACCTCCGGAAAGGAAACCTACGGCGGCGGCCGATTCCTCCATGTCCGCCGTCCCAACGATGCCGGCGAGATCGAGATCGACTTCAACCTCGCCTACAGCCCCCCCTGCGCCTTCACCGCCTTCGCCACCTGCCCCGTGCCGCCACGCCAGAACTGGCTCCCTGTCCCCATCAAGGCCGGCGAGAAAAAGCCCAACCGGTAGGCAACCCCCTCCCCGTTCCAGATCCAGTTCCAGACCCCAAGCCGGGGCGGCGACGTCCCCGTCGCCCTCTCCCAAAGCCCCTCCCACGGCGATGAGGACATCGCCTCCCCGTTCCAGATCCAGTTCCAGACCCCAGGCCGGGGTGGCGACGTCCCCGTCGCCCTTTCCCAAAGCCCCTCCCACGGCGATGAGGACATCGCCTCCCCGTTCCAGATCCAGTTCCGACCCCAAGCCGGGGTGGCGACGTCCCCGTCGCCCTCTCCCAAAGCCCCTCCCCACGGCGATGAGGACATCGCCTCCCCGTTCCAGATCCAGTTCCGACCCCAGGCCGGGGTGGCGACGTCCCCGTCGCCCTCTCCCCAAAGCCCCCCATGGCGATGAAGTCATCGCCTCCCCCGAAATCCGCATTTGAATGCCACGAACAATGTGGCAGTCATTGGGCGTCTCAGAATCGCCCGGCGACTCAGGAAAGGCTCCCGTGTCGCGGCCCGGGCTTTGGATAGGAATTGAACGCTATGCTGTTGAACACAGTGGTCACTTGGCGCAACGCAATCTGCCTTGCGGTTGCGTCCGTCGGCATCTCGCTTGCCGTCCACGCGCAGGACAAGATCCGCGAGGAACTGCTCCAGAAGGATTTCCCGTTCCTGGGCGCGTGCATCAACGCGAACTTCCCCAAGGACAACGTCGCCATGAAGGGCCTCGCCATCCGCGTGGGCAACGACGCCTCGATCCTCTTCGACACGGATCTTCTCCGCGTCGCTGCCGGTTGGAGCGGTGGATTCGTCAACACCCGCGGCGTCGTGTTCGACGGCAGCCACGGCAACCACCCCGCCATGGTCGGCACCCAGGCCTTCGGTACCGCCCAGGTCCCGGGCGTCGCCGGCGCTGACGGTTCCTTCAAGGACCTCCGCTCCGAACCCTACGGCCCCGTGAAGGCCGACCTCGGCCGCTGGGACGGCATCTACGTCAATGGCATGGACGTCCAGCTCGCCTACACCGTCCGGGGGACCCGGGTTCTCGAACAGCCTTCCTCCGTCACCTCCAACGGGGAGCTCGGCTTCGTCCGCACCTTCCGCATCGAACCCCCGAAGACCGGCAAGATCATCAAGCGCCAGCGCACACCCGACGCCTTCTCCATCCTGATCGCCGACGTCGAAGGCGGCCAGGGCAGCGTGGAATCCGGGGCTGTCCGCATCCAGGGAGCCGACGGCAAGATCACCCTGATTGCCGCCACCGACCTGCCGAAGGGCGGGGCCCTCAAGTTCGAGGATGGCCGCGTCAGCCTCACCCTCCCCAAGGGCGCACCGGTCTCGACCTTCAAGGTCACCCTCTGGGCCGGTGCCCAGGGCGGTGCCAGCGCCTTCAGCCAGCTCTCCGCCGGCCAGCCCGTCTTCAAGGACTTCACCAAGGGCGGAGCCGCCCACTGGCCTGAACCCGTCGTCCTCCAGGGCCAGCTCAACTCGTCCTCGACCCCCGACGGTGCCTACGTCACCGACGTCATCAGCGCCCCGGAAAAGAATCCCTGGAACCGCCGGGTCCGCTTCGGTGGCATGGACTTCTTCGCCGACGGCACCCGCGCCGCCCTCTGCACCCACGACGGCGACATCTGGATCGTCTCCGGCATCGACGACAAGCTCGAGAAGCTCACCTGGACGCGCTTCGCCTCCGGCCTCTACGAACCCCTCGGCCTCGAGATCGTCAACGACATGATCTACGTCTCGGGTCGCGACGGCATCACCCGCTTCCACGACTTCAACAAGGACGGCTCGGCCGACTACTACGAAAACTTCAACAACGAGGTCATGTCGACCGAGGGCTTCCATGAGTTCGTGTTCGACCTCCAGACCGATGCCGCCGGCAACTTCTACTTCGCCAAGGCCAACCCCGTGAACGGTGGCGGCCGCGGATTCGGCAACCAGAAGGCTTCCCGCGGCAACGGCAGCGTCTGCTCCCATGCCGGCGCGCTCTTCAAGGTCAGCCCCGACGGCAAGAAGTTCGAGATCGTCGCCCGCGGCCTCCGCGCCCCCAACGGCATCGGCGTCCGCGCCGATGGCCAGGTGACCACCTCCGACAACGAGGGCACCTGGGTTCCCACCACCCCCATCAACTGGGTCGATGGCAAGGCGTTCCACGGCGTCGTCAACCAGATGACCCCGAAGGAACAGGCCGAGGCCTACGTCCCGCCCCTGATGTGGCTCTCGCATAACGACTACGACAACTCCGGCGGCGGCCAGATCTGGGTCACCAGCGACAAGTGGGGACCCTTCAAGGGCGAGCTCCTCCACGAGTCCTACGGCAAGTCCAGCCTCTACCTCGTCATGCGCCAGGACATCGGCAAGGGCCGTCAGCAGGCCGGCGTCGTGAAGTTCCCCCTGAAGTTCACCTCGTCCGTGATGCGCGCCCGGTTCCATCCCAAGGACGGCCAGCTCTACGTCGCCGGCCTCTCGGAATGGCAGTCCAATGCCTCCCGCATCACCGGATTCGACCGCGTCCGCTACACCGGAAAACCCGTCTACACCGTCAACGCCCTCAAGGCCATCCCCGGCGGCGTTGAACTCACCTTCTCCCAGCCCCTCGACAAGGCCTCTGCCGAAGATCTCCAGAACTGGAGCGGCAAGCGTTGGAACTACATCCGCTCCGAAGACTACGGCTCCCCCGAGGTCTCCGTGAAGGATCCCAAGAAGAAGGGCCGCGAGAACATCAACATCACCGCCGCCAAGCTCTCCGGCGACGGCAAGACCGTCCGCCTCGCCATCGAGGACGCACGCCCGGCCATGCAGCAGGCCATCAAGTGGGACCTCAAGGCCCAGGACGGCACCAAGGTCGCCCAGGAAATCCAGCAGACCATCCATGAGATCCCCGGCGTCGCCGCCGTGAACTGATCCGGATCTCCTTCTTCCCAACAAAGGGTGCGCCTGCGGTCCTTCCGCAGCCGCACCCTTCTTTCGTCTCGCCCACCCTCCCCGCACACCGGAGATTCACCCCATGTCGCAGTCCCCGCAGTCCCGTCTCCTGCTCGTGGATGGCCACGCCTACGCCTACCGGTCCTTCCATGCCATCCGCTCGTTGAATGCACCGGACGGCTCCCCCACCAACGCCCTCTTCGGTTTCATCAAGGCCCTCCAGAAGGTCATCGCCATCACCGCCCCCTCCCACGTCCTCGTCGTCTGGGACGGCGGCCTCGACCCCGCCCGCATGGCCGAACTCCCCGATTACAAGGCCAACCGCCCGCCCACACCCGACGCACTCGACGTCCAACTCCCCCAACTCGCCCAATGGCTCGACGCCGCCGGTTGGCCCCAGCTCCAGCGCGAGGGCACCGAGGCCGATGACTGGATCGGCACCTATGCCCGTCGCGCCGCCGATCTCGGCTGGTCCGTCGTCATCGCTTCACCCGACAAGGATTTCCTCCAACTCGTCGACGACCGCATCGGCATCCTCAATCCCAACGACAAGACCGAGAAGATCTGGACCCCCGCCGACGTCGAGGCCAAGACCGGCGTCCTTCCACCCTTGATCGCCGATTGGCTCGCCCTCATCGGCGACGCCGTCGACAACATCCCCGGCGTCGCTGGCGTCGGCCCCAAGACCGCCACCGATCTCCTCAAGAAATACGGCTCCGCCGAAGGTGCCGTCGCGGCCGCCCCCACCATCAAGGCCGAGAAACTCCGCGCCGAACTCCTCGGTGCCGCCGAGACCATCCGACGCAACCAGCAGATGGTCCGTCTCAAGTGCGACCTGCCGGACGGTCCCACCCTCGACGCCATGGTCCCTCGCCCCCAGAACACCGACACCCTCCGCGACATGTACCGCCGCTGGGGATTCCGCGGCATGCTCTCCGAACTCGGCCAACCCACCCCAGGCCCCGTCCAGGGCGACCTGTTCTGAATCCAAAGCGAGAGGCTGCCGCCAATGCCATTGGGAAGCTGTTGGGGCATCACTTCGCAGCCTTGACTGTCGCCATGCGCCTGAACGCAACCAGGAAGCAAGCGGCGCCCAACAAAGACACGATCGGAAAGGTAGCAGAGGCAAACCACCGCCCCCACGCCAGACCTCGTTCCAGTACTGCTTCGCCGGGATTCTTTGGGTTCACAAAACAGATCGCGTTGGTGTCAGACGCAAGTTTCGCGATCCTCTGCGCAGTCGTTTCGCTGGCTGAACCCTTGAAATAGGTTCCTGTGTTTTGAAAGTCATAGCGATCACTCGCGTACGTACTCCCTTCAAACCGATATCGATACTCGACCTCGACATAAGAGACGACGGTCCCGATGTCCGCGTCCATGGTCTGATGCATTCGGCTCTTCAGGATCTGACACGGCACCGAGCGCCATCCACGGGCTTCCTTGAACAGAAACAGAGGTTCAACGAGGAACATCCAGGTCATCAGCGCGGTGAGCAACAACAGGACCCCTCCCAGAAGGAGGCAAGCCATACGCAGGGTTTTCGGGCTGAGTTTTGCCATGTGAATCGGGAGAATAAGGCTGATGGAGTCTCGCCCTTGGGGAAGCAGACTCATCCTCTCAACCATTGGTCGGAACAACTCCACAAATATCTCCGCAAACAGGATAAATCCTTCGTTTGCCCCCGGTCGGAATACACCGCGACGTCCGGTTGCAAACGAGGGTGCCCAGCCCAGCCACTCCTTTCCGCAAAAGGGCGGCCGGGTTGGCTCATAGGCGGACCGCAATGCCCAGAACCAAGCCGTTCAGCGGACCGTCAGGATGACCGGAGCCGAGGCCGGGGCGCAGCGAAGACAGACTGCCTTCGTTCCCCTCCAGGACTCAGGCGGGATTGTTCCACGGGTTCACCGTGGGCACGTCAGGGAAATCTTGAGTGTTCCGGGTAGCAACGGTCAGACCGTGCTCCAGGGCGACGGCCGCGATGACAGTATCTGGCCAACCCGGAGAAATGCCCGCATCGCGATGTCGCCGAGCGAGGTCCGCGACAAAAGTAGCCGTCGAGCCCAGCAGCGGCACGGAATTCTCATCGTAGAAATCTTCGATGAGGGCTTCCACCGCTGCCTGCATCTCCTCCCGACGCCTACCCTCCGGCACCAGGGCGACACCTGCGCGCAATTCCGCAACGGAAACCCACGACAGAACCAAATCAGGGTCATTCTCCCGGATCCAAGCCATCACGGCTTCGTTGGGACGCACCTTGATCAACTCCGAGACCAAGTTTGTGTCAGCGAGGAACTTCACAGCTCGGGAATTCTGATGGGAGTTTTGTCTCTTGGCGGGAGCTGGAAACCGAGTTCGCGTAAGCGATCCATGTGCTGCAGGAAGCTCATCCTTCGGCTTTTTGTCGGAGGCCTCATCCGTACAAGCTGGATCCTATCCTCGGTGGCCGACTCAATCCCCCAAGTGTCGCCTTGGGAGACCAAGTCACCCAGATTGATCCGCCCCCGCGAATCTGGCTGACAAATACGCATGTTGTGGGCTTAGCCCACAACCAGAGACCGAGCAAGTGGGTTCTCGACGGGGTGGTACGGAACACGACACGATTTCTTCCCTCACCATCTTCGCATGCGACGCTTTGGCCATCATCACCGGATGAGGGCCGCAAGGATCGCATGCCACTCCCAGCTCATCCGTGCCATCCGTGGTTCCAACTGTCTTTTCCAGCTTCACCCGATCCCCGGACGCCGGAGGGGTTTCGGCCACCCGCCCGATTGACACGGTGATCCGTGAGACACAAAATGGATCACATGAGGACGGCAACCGTTCGAGAACTGCGGAATGATTTCCCACGAATCGAGGCATGGGTTCACGAAGGGGAGTCCATCAACATCAGCAAACGTGGCAAGGTGATCGCCGTGCTTGTCCCCGTCTGTGCAAATGCCGCTTCCCGTCCCGGCCGCCCCAAAGTGGACATCATGGCCCGATTGCGGAAAACGTGGGGGGATCGGGTTCTCACGATGGAACAGGTTGCCGCCATGCGGGCCGATGAACTGGCTGAGGATCCGGGCTGATGAAGTCTTACCCGGACACCTCATTTCTTTGCGCGTTGTATCGGCTTCAGGCGAATTCACCTGCCGCCGCCGCTTACTTTGCAGCCATGCCGGGGCCACTGGAAGTCACCACCCTGCTGCTCTACGAGTTTAGACAGGCCGTCAGGTTTCAAATCCGGCTTCACCGCCTGAATCCATCCAAAGGTTATCCGCGAGCCGAAGGAGCCAAAATGCTGGCGGACTTGAAGGCGGACCTGACCCGTGGGGATGTCACCGTCATCCCGGCTCCATGGCCGCAGATCCATCTTGCAGCCGAGCGCCTCAGCGAACGTTACACGGATGCCGGCGGCCATCGATCCATGGATATCCTCCACGTCGCGACGGCATTGGAACTAGGCGTCCAGGAGTTCCTCACCTTCGACGCGAACCAGAAAACCCTGGCCGAGGCGGAAGGCTTCGTCGTCCCTTTCTGATGGACGGCACTTCGGGTTTCCGGAGGGGCAATGGGGTCGCGCCACCGCGTTCAGGGGCGGACCACCGACGGATGGTAGCCCACGGCATCAGCCGTGTGGCCCCACGCGCCGTCGCGCTGCGAGCATAGTAATCCCAGGTGGAAATTCCGCTTCGAGAAGGAACAGTGGGCTGGATCCAGACCAGCTATGCCGGCCGAAGTAGATCTGCAGCCATTGGCTTGGGAAGTTGACGACCCCTACCATGTCAGTTCGACACCAGTTCTTCCCTCGTCTTGAGATGTTTCATAACTTCGGACAAAATCTCCCTGATTGACCCACTCAACGTGCCCATCGCAGAATCCAACATGGCTTCCCGCAGCACCATGAAGGTCAAAGCGATCAGGGTAATACCACAGACCTGGCAAGGTGTTATCGAGGACAATCCATATATTCGCGGGACCGGGAACGGTCCCACGCAACCCGAACGTGTCGTGAAAGTGGACGTAGGTTCCAACGTTGTTCATTGACTTCCGAATGCCATTCAGTGTTCGCGTCCCATTGAGCACCGGGATGATTTCCTCTACATCTACACCAACCCCCGCAAAGCCAAATCCCTGATAGCTCATACCAGGACCACTATGTCCCGGAGCCATTGTGAACAGGTCAACCAGACCAGGCTCCAGGGTTCGCGGAGCCAGACCGGTATTGGTTCTAATGATGTTCTTGGTACTGGGGGAAACAAATACCCTCGTCGATGCGGCATAAGGCAGAAGCCAATTCAGGTTTTGATCTTCTGACTCCTGTTTGGCGGAAAAGCTGCGCGAAGCATCCTCGTCGGCGTACGTCATTGAGGCAGTGGTAAGTTGCCTTACATTATTCAAACACCCCGTCGCCTTCGCCTGACGGCGTGCGCCCGAAAGCGAGGGCAAGAGCATGCCAGCCAGTATGAAAATCACCCCGATGACGACCAACATCTCAAGCAGAGTAAACGCTTGGCTGGAAGGGATGCGTCGCGACATGGATTCATGCCCCCCGATTGCACAAGTGTTCACGAGCATACCAGGACGCCTGATGTGAGAGGGCTCTCCCAAACTCATCGTTGGATCTTGGATTACTGGCCACACAGTTGGATATGATGAGCTTTTCCAAAAGCATTGAATCTACAGGAGAGGTACGAACCTACGCTGGTGTGAAGACATCAAGTCGTAGGGAATCCAACGATCAGGATTTGTAGCGCGCAAGAAAGTGATCACAATAGGACCTGCAGGATGATCAGCCTGGGCGGTCGCAATCCTTGTATCCATCTTTACTGTTGCCAGAAGCATCGAGTTTGTCAGCCGAAGGCCTGCCTGAACCAAAGAGGTCTTACCATAGTAATCATTGAGGGCACCAACATAGCCGACTTGCAGCTGCGAACCCGCCGCGGCGGCTGCCGCTGAGGAAATCTGCTCTTCGGTTGAGAACCTGCTGACACTCACCGTGATCGAATCCGTCTTGGCCGCGATCAGCCGATTTGGCGTTTTGGTGGCTTCGCCCGACGTGTATAACAAATCCCAAACCCCAGACAGCTTGCCAAAGCTGGTCGTGTTGGGCGCGTTGGTGTTCCAATAGGCAGCGAAACTTGTGAACCGTGGCCCATGTGTGTTTGCACTTAGTCCACGGAAGAGATTTGTGTATCCGTACAAAGTAGGATTGGCCAAGTGGTCCAGCGTATCTCCAAACACTGAGAGTAGTTCTGCCCGATCGGCCTCACCCACAATTCCTGCTCCGCCCACCAACTGCCTATAAAAGGCGTCCTTCAACAGTTGCCGACCCTCCATCAGCGCCAGATCCGCGAACTCGCCTCGTTGAATGGCTGCGGCACGCGCATTCGTGGCTGCAAAGCCAGGCGATAGACTCTCGCCTTGAACCGTCACTCGTTTCGTCTTAAGAGCCAGCTTTATACCGACGAGTGTGAAAATGGCCAAAAGGCTTACAAGGAGGATATGTGGTCGCTTCATGTTGCGGTTATGGTTGAGTCAGACCGTCCACCGCCCAACTTGTTCAAGGGCAAGGCATTCATTCCCGCTCTTGTTTCCTACCCGAAACACCCTGTCTGGCAAGCCTATTGGCAGTTTTTGGCGGCATTGCCTCATTTTCCAGAACTCCAATCACAATAGGTACTGGCGATGGGATCCGTCCCGTACGCTTTATATTTGCCGCCTAGCTGGCCCACCTAACGTCCAGTTCCGGCCAGCCCCATCCCTCTTCCTGCCTACCCATGAACTGAGGACCGGTTCGTCGATTCTGAGCCACGGAACTGTAGGCCGGGTGCCCTCACCCGGCGAATGAATTGAAGGCTGCAGACGAACCGCAGACCGCCAGTTCATTGCTGCAAACCACCCCCTCAGTAGAGAGTCGGTTCTTTGCGTGAGCCGATTCGGGCCTTGGTACCCTTCGAAGTCCACCAAGGGCCTCCCCCTCTCCTTCTTTAGTGCGCTTCGTGATTGAACCCGCCGCTGCTGTTCTCAACCACGAAAGACACCAACGACACGAAACCCTCCCTCCCGCGATCCGCCGCCCTGCCCCTTTCGCGAACGGATTCCTCACGCCCGCTTCGCTCAAGACGCAGAGACACCAAGACAACAGGAACCTGCCTTCCCCCTCTGCGTCTCTGCGCGAAAACTCCCCTTCCCCAGACCGATTTCGGATACCAGTCTTTACAGAAGACTGGTTTTCATTGAAATTGGTCTCCATGGACGACCGTATCCGGGAAGCCATCCGACAAAAGCTGGGCGATGCCATCTCGCTGCCCTTCCCCCGGTTCACACCGCGGGAAGCGGGGACGACAGCACTGGAAGGAAAGGTCCGGGCTGTGATCGGGATGCGCCGGGCCGGAAAGACGACCTTCCTCCACCAATGCCTCACGTCGAGACTGTCGGAGGGAGTTTCGCGGGAACGGCTCGTGTACTTCAACTTCGAGGACGAACGCCTGGGTGACCTCAAAGCCGCGGACCTGGGCGCAATCCTGGACGAGTATTACCGATCCTTCCCGGAGTTCCGACGCCGCGAGCGGGTGACCTGGTGCTTCGACGAGATCCAACGGATTCCTGGTTGGGAGGCTTTCGTACGGCGCGTCCTCGACAGCGAGAACGTCGAACTCCTCATCAGTGGGTCCTCCGCGCGCATGCTCAGTCGGGAGGTCGCCACCACCATGCGGGGAAGGGCATTGGAAACCGTCATCACGCCTTTCAGCTTCCGTGAGTTTGCAGCCTCGCGCGGAGCGGTGTTGCCACACGGCAACCCCCTCATCGGGGCCGCTGAAGAATCAGCCTGGCTGTCCCACTTCGATGCCTACCTGGAGATCGGCGGCTTCCCGGAGGCAGGCGGCGAGTCGCTGCGCCCGCATCGGGTCGACCTGCTGCAGGGCTACGTGGATACGGTGGTCTTCCGGGACGTGGCCGAACGGCATGGCATCGGCAACCTCGTCGCCCTTCGCGCCTTTGTGCGACACCTGCTCCGACAACCGGCAAGTCCCATGAGCGTCAGCAAGGTTCACGCGGACTTCCATTCGCGCGGCATCGGGATCTCCAAGGAAAGCCTTCTGGCATTGTTGGCACACCTGGAGGAGGCGTTCCTCGTCTTCACCGTTCCTGTCGCCAGCAGATCCGAGCGTCGTCAGCAGGTAAACCCCAGGAAGCTCTACCTCGCGGATCATGGACTGGCCGGTGCATTCAATCCGGTCAGCAGGACCGATCGCGGACACCATCTGGAAAATGTGGTCGCCTGTGAACTGGCACGAAGGCGGATGAACCTGGCGTACGTGCGGACATCCGAGGGACACGAAGTCGACTTTCTGGCCACCGCTCCCGACGGCTCCACCCAGCTCATCCAGGTGGCTGCCGAGATCGGAAGCAGGGACACGTTCGAGCGTGAGATCCGGGCGCTCCAAGGGGCCGCAACCGAGTTTCCCAGGGCCCGCAAGGTGCTCATCACCGAAGGCGCCCCGCCCGCCGGGACCCGAGCCCCGGACGGAATCGAAATCCTGCGGATGTGGCGGTGGCTTCTGGAACCGACTCTCCAATCCAAAGGGTCGGAGGGGTGATACCGCACCCACACCCAGAGGAAGTGGCGAACGGATTCCTCACGCCCGCTTCGCTCAAGACGCAAAGACGCCAAGAGGCCAGGACCGGAAGAAGAAGGCATCCACTCCCCCTTTGCATGTTCCCTGGTTTCTGCGGCAACTCCCCCTCCGCGCCTCCGCGCGAGCCCGTCTTCTTTCAGGGAAGTGGATGGAACGGGAAGTTCTCGCGCAGAGGCGCTGGGGCGCAGAGGGGTCGAAACGCTTCATCGCCGCCTTCTTCGTGGCTTTGCGGCTTTGCCCCTCCTGTCTGTCCGTGAAGGGAACGGGAGGAAAAAGCCACGAAGCCTCGAAGCCGCAAAGAGGAGGAACGGATGCGGGTGAATCGAAAGGTTCCGCGGGGCGATGCCCCGGGCTGTCTTGGGTCGCCCCGTTGGGGCTGATGAGGCCAAGACCGAAAGAAGCAAGGCATCCGCCCTTCCCCCTTTGCGTCTTTGCGTCTCCTGACTAACTCACCCGGTTACTCTCCGGGTCGACCGGGTTTTCACACCCTTCTTTGCTACCAATGAACTGAGGACCGGTTCGTTGAGTCCGAGCCAGGGATCTGAAGGCCGGGTGCCCTCACCCGGCAGGATTGGAGATGCGCCGCGTGGGGTCACGCGGCCTTCAATGGGTCGAGGCTGAAGGCCGGGTGCCCTCACCCGGCGCATGCAATGAAGACCGCCCGTTCATTGCTGCAAAACACCCTTTCCGCAGAGGGTCGGTTCTTCGCGTGAGCCCATTCGGGCCTTGATGCGTTTCGTCGCTCAACCTGAGAGCGGCGGCAGATTCATGGTCACGCGGCGTTGCGCGGCCAGCGGAGTAATCCCAGCTGGAAATTCCGTTTCTAGAAGGGTCGTTGAGCTGGCTCCAGGCAAGCGATGACGGTTGGTTCAACTGGGCGCATCGTCGCCGGGGACACGTGCTCCATGGCCGGTTCAAGTGGACCCATTGTCAAATGGAGAGAGCCGACACCGTTGTCTCCCCTCCGGGCTACTCAAGCTTTTCAAAGACATACAGGTCTATGTTGTTCGAGTGATCTTTAACCACATTCTTGAACACCCACCCCTCCTGCCCCCTTTTGTTCAAGTAATCTTCCAGCAACTGAAGCTTGAGATCCGCTTCGCCGGAGGCCACGGGCCTCGCATAGCTTGATTCCCAACTCCGAGCCGGAACCACGCTGTACCGGGCTCTAGGACCTACCAACTTGGACGAGGTCGTCTGACCCATGACCATTCGGCCAAGAGCCAGCGCCATGCCTATCACCAAGAACCAGCGGATGCCCTGAATCACATTGTTGTTCATCCCATTTCCTCTTGTTGCGATTGTCATCCAGCACCTCTTTCCTAACTTCACCGCCACTCTCCCCGGCATGCACCGCCGCTGGGGATTGCGCGGCATGCTCTCCGAACTCGGCCAACCCACCCCAGGCTCCGTCCAAGCCGACCTGTCCTGAATCTGGAAGAGGCAGTTTGTCCAGCCGCAAATGGGCAGCGATGAGACTGACCCATTGCCCGTGCGCGGTCACGGGGCAGCTGCATCCAATTTCTCCTTGGCGGCGGCGGGAATCTCGACGTTCGCCGAGCCGATCTCGGAGATCACGACGGTTGCTGTCCGTGTGATTTCCCTCGAGCCGAACGGCAGGGAAATCGAACCCGAGGTGGTCAGCACATACTTCTGCGGCAGGCCATCCTTCACCCAGACACGCAAGGAGCCGCTCGCGCCGGACAATGCCATGTCTGGTCGCGGCGCGCGGTGTTTGACGAACCCCGACATGATGGACTCTGCTGCATCATCGTCCAGTTTCCCATGCCACGAACCGTCTGCATCCGCTTGCAGGGAGACGACCGTGGCGGCGAGCGCCTGCAACTCATGCCCAGGCGTCCGGGACACGAGCAGTTCCGCGAGATCCGCCGGCACCTTGCCTTTGCCCTTGCCCAACTCGTCCGCTGTCTTCCATCCGGCTCCGACTTTCGCGACGGCCCGACTCGCCTTGGTCACAACTTGCAGGGAGTTGCCGGCGGCCTTCGCATCTTGAATCGCATAGCCGTCCTTGTCCGCCTTGCCACTGACTGGAGGCACGGAGAACGGAGCGCCCGGTGTCTCCGTGGTCTGGCTCCACGAATAGTTCTGCGCCGCGCGCATTCTGGAGATGGCGTCGGCAACGACGGTCTGAGCCTGGGCACCCATCGTTGAATCAAGGGTCAGGACCGCAAGCAGCAGGAGGTTTGCGAGCATTGTTCTCATAAGTCTGCAGTTCACTTCATTGGTTCGGTGCGCCGGCTCAAATGAGCCGACCCTGTTTGTGACTTTCAGGACTGCAGTTTGGTGGAGACGCGGGCAGCGTCGCATCGAATGTGACGAAGCGGGGGGGATCGTGATAAGGCCGGGCAGGACGTGATGAATCAGACGCCGGGAGGCACCCGCTGACGTCGCAATTCAGCTCACCGAGAGCAGCGACACTCGCCGAGATCGGTCGACTTCCACTTCTCCGACGACAAAAGCCTTTTCCTGGTTTTCGACGGCGATGCCGAGAATGCGCGGACAATCCCCGGGCAACCTCTTCCAACGGCCCCATCCAGGCTGAACCCTGGCCATCGTCGACTACCGCGCTGCCGACTCCAGTCGGGGATCCACACCGACAGGTTCCTCCATCCCGGTTTCCAACTCCCCGGCCCCGGCGGCCGTCAGGTACCAACGCTGGTCCCGCATGCGGTCCACGACCACCCGCTCCACGGAGAAGCGAAGCTGGACGCCGGCGCCAACCGATTCCGACAGCGCTGTGGCCGCAACGGAGCCGGCGGATCGCTGCGGTTCCTCGGAGATCCCCCGGAAACGTTCCATGGACTCGGCATGCACGCGCGAGTGGCCACCAGCGGTGTCCGCCTCGTCACCCGCAGGGACAAATGCCGCCGGCATCAGCAGCAGGGCCTTCAGGACGATCGGGAATCTTCGAGCTTTCATGGACCGGGGGGATGGATCTTCAACGTGTGTTCCCCGATGTGTTAGGAAAGCACCCGCCGAAGTTTCGCGGGCATTCCCGCAGCTCGCCCCTTTGCTGCGTCACCACTCTCCCCGCCACCGCCGCACGCGCTCGGCCAACCGATCCACCGACCATCCCGAAGGACTGACATCCCAGAGGCAGACCGTCCCACCATTGTCGCCGGTCAGCAGCCGGGTCCCATCCGGGCTGAACGCGACGGACATCACATAACCGGAATGCAGGAATGGAGGGCAGGCGGCCTCCCCGGTGTTCAGGTCCCACACCCATGCGTGGCCATCGGCCGTTCCCGTGGCTGCGTGTTGCCCATCGGG
The DNA here is from genome assembly GCA_027489875.1 of Verrucomicrobiales bacterium. GTDB lineage: Bacteria > Verrucomicrobiota > Verrucomicrobiia > Limisphaerales > UBA9464 > UBA6176. The sequence goes on along the minus strand of JAIXZE010000022.1, from coordinate 11,501 downwards.
CCGAATGGCCACGCTCACCACCGACTCGGCATGGCGCTTCCACGGGAACCGGAGCTTCCCGGTCCCCAGCTCAATCGCCCCGAGGAAGTGATCGGTGAACACCACCATCGCGCCGGCCGTTTCGGAGAACAGAATGCGGCCATCCGGCTCCGGCAGCCGGACCTTCACGCCCGTGGGTGCCCCCGACTCCACATCCCAGATCTCCACGTGCCCCTCCAGGACACAGCCGAATCGACGGGAATCCGGAGCCCATTCCAGGGCCCACAACCCGCGGGGCATCCGGAACGGCGCACGCACCGGTGTCCCATCCATCAGGTTCACCACATGGATCGTCAGGTCGGGTGCGATCAGGAGGACGCGTTTTCCATCCGGACTCACGCGGATGGAGTTGCCTGCCGCCGGTGGAGCCGAAGGCATCGGTATGCGGCGGTCCGCGGAGAGATCGCGCACCACGGGCACGTCCCCTTCGAGAACCACCAACCGTTCGCCGTCGCGGGTCCAGACGGAATCCAGCGTCATGGGTCCGATCTGCCACGGTCCGCCGAGCACCTCCCCGGTTCCCGGATCCTGCAACTTCACCCGGTACTCCTGGTCCACCGTCAGCATCCGTCGTCCATCGGCGGACAGCCACGCATCGTGACGTGCATTGTTCGGCAGCAACTCGGCCCCTGCACGGCCTCCATCCCCGTCGAGCGGTTCCCGGCTCACCAGACCATCCAACCACACGAACAACCCCTCCCGACCGTCCGGATAGAATTGCAGCCGGTGCACCGGGGATCCCCGCCGCCACCGCCTCAAGGCCCCGTGTTCCATCGGCCAACTCCAGCGCCTCAATCCACCGTCCATCGATACCGTCACGACATCCCCGCCACCACTCCCGGGCAACCAACGCGCCGTACCTACCGGCCCCCGATGCGGCAGTCGCGTCCGCAACGGTTCGCCGCTTTCCGCCCCCCAGAACCGTACCGTCCCGTCGTCGCTCCAGGTCATCACCTCGTGACCGTCGGCGGTGAACGAAATTCCCCGGACGGCCCCGTCATGCTTGAGGAACGGCATCACCGGCCTTCCCGTCGCCACGTCCCACACCCGCGCCGTGTTGTCGTAACTGGCCGTCGCAAAACGGTCTCCGTCCGGGCTGAAGTCCCCGTCCAACACCAGCCGACGATGGTTCACGGGGCGGAAATACGGCCGTCCGTCCGCGGCATCCCCGACACAGAATTCGAATCCATCGTTGGCCCACGCCACATGCCGCCCATCGCCGCTCAACCACACCCTGCGGATCGCGAAGCCCGGGCGGGTCCGCCACAGCACCTCGCCGGTCGACGCCTCCGCCATCCCCAGTGTCCCATCCTCATCTGCCCAGACCACCCGTCCGCCATCCCGCGAAAAGGTGGCATCGTTCATCCGGCGTCCCCGCGGGATCAGCCACCGGCGCGCTCCCTCCTCCGATCCATGCATCGCGAGACCATTCGTCGCGCTGAACACGAAGTGCCGGCCATCCGGCGAGAACCGCACCACCCTCAAATCGGTTTCCAACGGACTCGGCTGGGCGCGCGCCACCCGCATTTCAAAGAGCATTTCGCCCGTCGCCGTCGCCCACAGCCGCAACCGGTGATCCCTTCCCACGCTCAGCAACCGATCCCCGGCTGCGTTGAAGATCACCCGGTCCACCGAGGCTCCGTGGGAGAGCACCCTTGGCTGGGCGGCGGCGACCCCGGTCCAGACCCGCACAGCCCCGTCGACGCCCGCGGTCGCGAGATGCATTCCGGTGGCATCGACGGCGACATCGCGCAGCGGCCCCCCCGAGGTCGACAACAACTCCAGCCCTGGCATCTGCGCCATGACGACCTGGATCCGTTCCCGGTGGGCCGCCTCCTTTGGTCCACCTTCGCCTTCCAGGGTCATTGCCGTCAGGTAATGCCCCAGCGCTGTTCCATGGTCCCGCGCCCGCCAGGCGTCGTCGCCGGCCGCCACGTTCAACCGGACGACCTCGGCCCGACGCGCTTCCGCCTGTGCGGAGAGTTGCTCCCGGGCCGCCCGCAGCCGTCCGTTCGACCACGCGATCACGAGCGCGACCGTCACCCACGCCGCCATCAGCAAGGCCGCGGAAGCCGCCATCCACGGACGTCTCCGGGTCCAACGCAGCACCCGCTCCAATGCCGGAGTGGGCCGGGCCAGGATGGGTTCATGGCGCAACCACCGTTCCAACTCATCCGCCAATGCTTCCGCCGAGCCGTACCGCTGGCCTGCGGACTTCTCCAGACACTTGAGGGCGATGACCTCCAGATCCCGTGGAACGCCGGACCTCAAGGCCGAGGGTCGCCGTGGGGGTTCCTCCAGGACCCGGCGCACCGTTTCCGCGGTGGTCCCACCGGCGAAGGGCGGTTGTCCGGTGAGCATTTCGTACAGCAGGGCCCCCAATCCGTACACATCCGCGGCGGTCGTCACCTCCTCGGTCCGTCCCGCGGCCTGCTCGGGCGACATGTACGCGGGCGTGCCCAGCACCGCCCGCGTCTGGGTGATCGGCCCCTCCCGTGCAACCAGCTTCGCCAGTCCAAAGTCCACGAGCAGCGGTTCCCCGGCTGCGTCCAGCAACACGTTCGCCGGCTTGAGATCCCGATGCAGGATGCCCCGTTGATGGGCGTGATGGACCGCGCGCGCGAGCTTCGCCACGAGTTCCGCCGTCCGCTCCGGCGTGAACACCAAGCCCGGTTTCCCCAACGCCTCCGCCAGCGTCCCCCCGGGCACCAACTGCATCACCAGATAATGCCGGCCTTCGATCTCGCCGAAGCCGTGTACCGGCACAATGTGCGGATGCGTCAACGCCGCCGCAGCCGTCGCCTCCGTGCGAAACCGTTCCACGAACGCACGCGACGCCCACTCCCCGGCCAGCAGCACCTTCAACGCCACCTCCCGTCCGAGCCCGGGATCCAGGGCCCGGTACACCACACCCGCTCCGCCTCGCCCCAGTTCCCCCAGCAACCGGTACGGCCCGAACATCCGTTCCCCCGTCCCCAAGGGCTCCGCCGCCACCGGCGATTCCTCCGGCATCACTGTCTGCGCCCGCCGAACCAGGCAGCGCGGGCACAACCCTCCCAGCGCGGACGCCTTCAACAAGGCACCACACCTCGGACAAGCCTTACTCCCCGTGTCTGGTCCGTTGCTCATCGTTCCAATGACAGCCTCCGCCTCCTCAACCGAGGACTGCCGCACGCTTTCTTAGGATTCCACTCCGTGCAGTTGCGGCTTCTTCCGTGATTTCTTTTTCCTTCATCCGCCCAAGGCCGCCAGAAAGTGCTCCAGCTCGGAATCAATGTCCGCCTCCGCCACCAGCGTCAGCGCGATCTCCTCGTGGATGAGTTCCCCGTAACGGCGTCGCAACCGGTGGATTCCTGACTTCACCGCCGACTCGGAAAGACCCAGTTCGGCGGCCGCCCGTGCATAGGATCCGTCTTCGGCATCCTCGGTGAGGAATTGCTTGAGGACTGCGAACCGACCGGTGCGCCCTCCGTCATCGAACTCTGCCGCAAGCCGCGACAGCACCTTCTCCAGCAGGGCTTCTGCCCACGCCCGGTCAAACGCCTGCTCCGGCGTCCGACCATCCGCCGATTCCAACGCCAACCGTTCCTCCGCCAATTCAAAGTCCAACGATACCGCCGTGGTTCCTCCTCCACGCTTCAGTGCGGTGGCCCGGTCGTACTCATCCGAAAGGAACCGGGTCAGCGCCGTCAGCAGGAACGTCCGGAATCGCCCGCGCTCCGCATCCGCCGTCAGCAACCACTCCTTCTCCAGCAACCGCGCGAAGAATCCCTGCGTGAGGTCCTGTGCCTCCGTCGGATCCGTGCCCCGCCGCCGGATGAACGTGTACAGGGGCATCCAATACGTCTTCGCCAGCACTTCGAGCGCCGCGACGCTTTCCGCCGTCGGCGCATGCCGTGCCGCCATCACCACGCTCCAGTGCGTCGTGCGAAAGTTCCGGCCCGGTTCGAGGCCGCCCCCGGGGAACGATTCACTCATCGCCCGACAAGACCACGTCCCACGGACAAGCGAAAGACCGGAACCACAGCGGAATCGCGCGATTGACTCGCCCATTCCGGATGGTGAGCGTCTCCGCGGGTGCCACGCGGGAACCCCGACTCACAAAATTCATGTATCGATCCCTTCAGGCGGGCCGGGCAGCCGCGGCACTCTTGGTCTGCATCTACCACGCGCTCGGCTGCATCACGAACCCGAAGTACTTCAACCTTCCGTGGGCGGCCGCCCCGTTCTCCTGGGGAATGCTGGCGGTGGAATACTTCTTCGTCCTCAGCGGCTTCATCCTGTTCACCGTCCACCAGGCAGACCTTTTCAAGCCCACGCGCTTCGTTCCCTACGCGCTCAAGCGCATCATCCGCATCTATCCCACCTACATCCTCATCTTCCTCGGTGTCCTGATCCCTGCCCTCCTCATCCCCTCCCTGCGATCCACCGTTCCCAGCGACCCGCTGACCCTGTTCAGCCGTCTGGTTCTCTATCCCCAGCAACTCCAGGGGTTCCCGACCGATGGGTCTCCATTCAGCGTCATCGCCGTCTCCTGGTCCCTCGAGTACGAGGTCTTCTTCTACACCCTCTTTGGCCTGATGCTTCTGGGCAGGACTGGAGCGATCCTGCTCGGTCTGCTCCTCGCCTGGGCTTTCGGCTCCAGACTCCTCGGATTCCCCCTCCCCCGCTTCGGCACATTCCTGTCCGGCCCAAACACCCTGACGTTCATCGTCGGGATGGCCGCCGCCGCCATCCACCGCTCGGGATTCCGGATCCCGAAGCCTGGTTGGGTCACCCTCGTCAGCCTCGTGCTGGTCTTCGTGCTCCACGGGGACCACGCACGGCCCCTCTGGCCCAACGACATGGTTCGCGCCATCGGCACCAGCCTATGTTCAGGTCTGCTTGTGCTCGGACTCACCGCGGGCGAAGAGCGCGGCCTGCCCTCGGGTCGGCACCCATGGATCCAAGGGCTCGGTGACGCGTCGTACGCCCTTTACCTGATCCATTTCCCACTCATCAGCCTCCTGACGAAGGTTGCGTTTGCAGCCGGTCTCCCGCGACTGGGCATTGCGGGAGCCGCCGTCACCCTGATCGTCGAAGTCGCTGCCTGCATCGCCGTCTCCCTTGCCTTCCACCTCTGGCTGGAGAAACCGATCATCGCCTTCCTTCGGCGCAAGACCCTTCCGTTCACCGAACCGAACAAGCCAGCAACCGCGCCCCCTACCGGCGCAGCCTGACACAACCCCGCATGATCGGGAAGGCGACGCCCTCATCGCCGTTCCACACCAACTCCCAAGGCGACGAGGACATCGCCACCCCGAAGCCATTCCCAGATGGGGGCCGTGTCGAGAGGCACCCGTCCCGCACTCAGGGAGTCCCCAACGCCCGCATCCAGGCCAGTGACTCCCGCTGCCACGCATCCCACGACGCGCCCTTGTAGCCATTCAACCCGTGGTCGCCGTCCGGAAGCTCGAGCAAACGGTGCGGAACGCCCTTCGCCTTCAACGCCGCCGCGAACAGCCGGCTGTTCTCGATCGTCACCGCCCGGTCATCCACCGCGTGCGCCAGGAAGACCGGCGGCGTATTCGTCTTCACCTGCTCCTCGCACGAGAACCACCGGATCCGTGCCGGCGGCGGATTTGTTCCCAACAGATTCTGCCTCGAACCCCCATGCCCCTGCGGGCCCATCGAGATCACCGGATACACCAGCACCGCAAAGTCCGGCCGCGACCCCTGCCTCGAAACCACATCCTTCGCCGTGGCAGTCCCCGCGTCGAAATGCGTCGCCGCCGTCGCCGCCAGATGTCCACCCGCCGAGAATCCCATCACACCCACCCGGTTGGTCTCCAATCCCCACGCCGCCGCATGATGCCGCGTCAACCGGATTGCCCGCTGCACGTCCATCAACGGCACCATCGCACGCCCGCCAGGCAACCGGTACTCCAGCACCACTCCCGTGATGCCCGAGTCATACAGCCACCGGGCAATCCCCTGTCCCTCGGCCCCGGTCACCAACCCGCCATACCCGCCCCCCGGACAGATGACCACCGCCATGCCATTCGGCTGCGCTGGCCGATACACCGTCATCGCAGGCTTCTCCTCCGGGTTCACTCCACCCGAACCATCCGGAGCCCCCTGCGGCCACAACGCCACCCGCACCGGATCCGGAAACTTCACTTCCTCCGCAACCAACCGTGTGATCAGCACCACCGCCGACATCATCCAACCGAGCATCCCTCGCATGATGGGGCCACCCTACTCCCCGCCGCTCCACACCGTCCATCCCCCGCACACGCCGCAGACGAGGTCACGTTTGGGAGTTTGAGGTTTTCAGTTCGAAGGCAACTCCCATGTAGCAGCCAACGTCAGTCCTGGAGACTGGAATCTGGCAACTGGCAACTTCCCATCACACACGCCTCGTTCTTGTTCGCGCACAGCCTTGCCAAGCGGAATTCCGCACACAGCGGCGCCAACTCCGCCTTCAACCGGTCCAGCTTCGCGTACTCCTCCACGCCCTTGAACTTGATCGTCACCACGAACCGCCGCGCCCATCCCTTCCGCACCCAGTCGATCGCCAGCCCCATGCTCCGATCCGGGGCCGCGATCACGTCGCACACCAACCAGTCCACCGGCTCCGGCGGTTCAAACGTGAAGGCGTCCCCCCGATGGAACATGACCCCGGGATTCCGCATCAAGTCCTCGCGCAGTTCCGTCCGGTCCACCGAGATCACCCGCGCGCCACGTCGCACCGCCACGTAGGTCCAACTGCCCGGGCATGCCCCCAGGTCCACCACTGTTTGCCCTGATTGGATGCGTTCCCCGAGTCGGATCTCCGATTCCACCAGCTTCGCAAACGCCCGACTCGGGGCCGACTTGTCCACCGCCACGGGGATGCGTCCCGCCGGAACCGGAACCAACCCGGAACGCCACGCATGCGCCGCCGGCGCACACGCCACCGAAAGCACCCCGGATTCCGGCGACACCAACAACAGCTGGATCCACGACTCATTCACGGCCACCGGCCCCGGTTCCGCAAGGCGGTGCCGCAACCGCAACCGCCGACGTTTCCGCACCCCTTCGATGACCGCTTCCTCGATCAGCGCACACCGATGTTCGCCAGCCGTTCCCTGACCAAAACACGGCACCACATGCAACCGCCACGGACCGTCCTCTGGAAACCCATCCACGATCCGATCCACGAGAACGTCCGCCACGGACCGGATCGACGGGATCGTCACCACCGAAGCGTCGGGCAACGTCTGCGCGGCAAAGGCCATGACGGGCGGACACGCCGCGTCCACCGCTTCCACGCCAACGAAACCCGGAGCCGGGCGCAGCAGGGATCGGCCCGGAAAGGCGCGCAACAATTCGGACTCGAGATGGGAAACGGAGTCGGCAGGACTCCACCAGAAATGCATCCGGGGAAGAAAATGGGACCGCGTCGATCGAAAGTCAGGAACTCAGTGCGGAAGACCCAAACGTGAAACGAAGAGGAAAGGGAGGTTGGGGTGACCGACGGGACTCGAACCCGCAACAACCAGAACCACAATCTGGAGCTCTACCATTGAGCTACGGCCACCACCACAGGGCGCGAACGCTAGGAATGCGCCCGCCGTCCGTCAAGTCCGTGTTCTGGGACTTCGCAAGGAGGGGCCCACCTTGAAACTGCCCCCGCAGGCAACGGGGTGGCGACGTCCTCGTCGCCGTTCCAAAGCCATTCCCAAGGCGATGAGGACATCGCCACCCCGTTCCCCTTCTCAAACGGGGGCAGCGTCAGGATGCACCCCGCAACGAGGCTCTGGAACCCGCCTTCGTGACTGACTTTTCCCTCACGTGTCGCATGAACGCCTGCGTCGCCTCGCTGATCGGGCGCTCCGCATTCCAGCCCAGCGCCACCGTGCGCTGGGGTCGGTCCCCGGTGAACGACCGATAGACCCGGGTCTGGCTCGTATCAATCTCGCGGGCCATGGCGGGTACGATCGAGAGCCCGTGGTCCAGCGAGACCAGTTCCTGCACCGTCACCAACTGGCTCGTCCGCTCCATCGACACCGGTTGCACCGACTTCCTCCGGCAGAACGACGCGATGTTCTCGGACAGGCAGTGGACCTCGTTGAGGGTCACGAACGGGTAACGTTCCAGGGCACTGATCGAAACCGTCCGCGACGTCGCCAGCGCATGTTGTGCCGGCATCACCAGCAGCAGCTCTTCCTCGAACAGCGGTTCGACCTGCAGCAACGGTGCCGCCACCGGGAAGGCCAGGATCACCACGTCCAGTTCCCCCTGGCTGCAACGGCGCACCAACTGGTCGGTCGTGTCCTCCTGAACCACCACGCGAATGTCTGGCCGCACCTCCGAGAATCCACCCAGCACCCGCGGCAGGAAGTACGGTGCGATCGTCGGGATCGCGCCCAGCCGGACCCTGGGATTCCGGCCCGCTTCGGAGAACTCCGTCAGCGTCTCGTCGATCATCCGGAGGATCTCCCGGGCCCGTCCCAGCAGCCGTTCGCCCAGTTCCGTGAGCACCACTTCCCGTGGTCTCCGCTCGAAGAGGGGCTTGCCCAGCTGATCCTCCAGTTTCCGGATGGAACGGCTCAGCGCGGGCTGGGACACGTGCAGTTCCTCGGCGGCCCGGGTGAAGTTCCGCGTGCGCGCCAGAGCCACGAACTGCTCGAGCGCGTACAGGTTGAGGTCACTTCGCATGGCATCACGCTAGCGATGCACTCCGGGTATCGCAACGATACGAACGATGCATTGGATGAATTGATGGTAACGACCTATAGCTCACATGTCACCCGAGGCACTCCGGCCTCTGGCGGCACTCCAGATCCACAGTCTGTCCGCTGTCATTGCATGAAAACATCACCGACGTCCTTCGCATGGGTCGCGTCGCTGGCCCTGCTTGCCGCAGGTTCCGCCTCCGCCCAGAACCCCCAGCCCACCGTGAACACCTCCCCGACCGCCCAGTGCCCCGTCATGGGACAGATGGCCCCGCCCACGCGCCACACGGTCGCCAGTGCCAAGACCACCCAGGATTGGTGGCCGAACCAGCTCAACCTCCGGATCCTCCATCAGAACTCACCCCGCGGGAATCCGATGGGCTCCGGGTTCCGCTACGCTGACGAGTTCGCCAAGCTCGATCTCCCCGCGCTCAAGAAGGACATCGAGAAGCTGATGACCACCTCGCAGGACTGGTGGCCCGCCGATTACGGTCATTACGGCCCGCTTTTCATCCGCATGGCCTGGCATAGCGCCGGCACCTACCGGGTGACCGACGGTCGCGGCGGCGCGGGTTATGGAACCCAGCGCTTCGCCCCCCTCAACAGCTGGCCCGACAACGCCAACCTCGACAAGGCCCGGCGTCTGCTCTGGCCGATCAAGCAGAAGTACGGCAACCGCATCTCGTGGGCGGACCTGATGGTCCTCACCGGAAATGTCGCGCTCGAATCCATGGGCTTCAAGACCTACGGCTTCGCCGGCGGACGCGAGGACGTCTGGGAACCGCAGGAGGACATCTATTGGGGACCGGAAGCCGAGTGGATGGGTGACAAGCGCTACGCCGAGGGCCGCAAGCTGGAGAAGCCTCTCGCGGCGGTCCAGATGGGCCTGATCTACGTGAATCCCGAGGGTCCCAACGGCAACCCCGATCCCCTCGCTGCCGCCAAGGACATCCGCGAAACCTTCGCGCGCATGGCCATGAACGACGAGGAAACCGTCGCCCTCATCGCCGGCGGCCACACCTTCGGCAAGGCCCACGGCGCCGGAAAGGCCAGCAACGTCGGACCCGAGCCCGAGGCCGCCCCGCTCGAAGAACAGGGTCTCGGCTGGAAGAACAAGTTCGGTACGGGCAAGGGCGTGGACACCATCACCAGCGGACTTGAAGGAGCCTGGACCGCCGCTCCCACACGTTGGACGCACATGTACCTCGCCAACCTCTACGGCCATGAATGGGAGCTGACCAAGAGCCCCGCCGGTGCCCATCAGTGGACCCCCAAGGGTGGTGCCGCCAAGGGCACGGTCCCCGATGCCCATGACGCCTCGAAGAAGCATGCGCCGATCATGTTCACCACCGACATCGCCCTGCGCATGGACCCGGCCTACGGCAAGATCACAAAGCGCTTCCTCGAGAACCCCGATCAGTTCGAGGCCGCCTTCGCGAAGGCGTGGTTCAAGCTCACCCATCGCGACATGGGTCCGCGCTCCCGCTACCTCGGGCCGGAAGTGCCCAAGGAACAGCTCACCTGGCAGGATCCCCTGCCGCCACTGAACTTCGAACCCGTCAACGCGCAGGACGTCGAAGCCTTGAAGACGCGCGTGCTTTCCGCCGGCGTTCCCATCTCCCAGCTGGTTTCCACCGCCTGGGCTTCCGCCTCGACCTTCCGCGGCAGCGACCGTCGCGGCGGTGCCAATGGCGCACGCATCCGGCTCGCTCCCCAGAAGGACTGGGAGGTCAACCAGCCGAAGCAACTCGGTGAGGTCCTCGCCGTCCTCGAACGGATCCAGAAGGAGTTCAACGCCGGCAGCACCACGCGGAAGGTCTCCATGGCCGACATGATCGTCCTCGCGGGTTCTGCCGCCGTCGAAGCCGCCGCGCGCAAGGCCGGCCACGACATCCGCGTTCCCTTCACCCCGGGCCGCACCGATGCCACCCAGGACATGACCGATGTCGACTCGTTCGCCGTGCTGGAACCCAAGCAGGACGGATTCCGGAACTTCCTCGGCAACGAACTGGATCGGCCGGCACCCGAGACGCTCGTCGACCGCGCCCAGCTGCTCACGCTCTCCGCGCCGGAGATGACCGTGCTGATCGGCGGACTCCGTGTCCTCGGCGCAAACGTCGGATACCCGCAACTCGGGGCGCTCACGACGACGCCCGGCGTCCTGTCGAATGACTTCTTCGTGAACCTCCTCGACATGAACGTGGACTGGAAGGTCTCGCCGAAGTGCGCGCACTTCTACGAGGGCACCGACCGCACCACCGGCAAGACCAAGTGGATGGCCACCTCGGTGGACCTGGTGTTCGGATCGAACTCGCAACTGCGCGCCCTCTCCGAGGTCTACGCCAGCGGCGACGGCCGACAGAAGTTCGTCGGGGACTTCGTCGCCGCCTGGACCAAGGTCATGAACCTGGACCGCTTCGACGCGATGAACTGAAGGGCGGGGAGAGGGGGAGGCCGCCAGTGGTCTCCCCCTGAAGGCCGCGTGCCCTCACGCGGCGATTGAAGGATCCGCCGGGTGAGGGCACCCGGCCTTCACTCAGGTCAGGCTCTGGGGACTGGCAGCTCCCCCTGAAGGCGGCGTGCCCTCACCATCCCCGATGAGGACACGCCGCCTGTACAAGAAGGGTTACGCCGGAGGCGTTTCAGCCGATAGCCCCGGGTCGTGCGAAGCACGCACCCGGGGACAACGCGCATCATGACGCACACGCACCCCGGCAGGGGTGCGAAGGCTCCCGGTCCTTCAACCCCTCCGGGGTTGTTCAT
>JAIXZE010000190.1 GCA_027489875.1 Verrucomicrobiales bacterium | reverse complement strand
CGGACAACCCCGGGCGTCCTCCATCTACCCCGAGCCGGGGCGCATCTTGACACTGCCCCCGCATGGAACGGGGTGGCGACGTCCTCGTCGCCGTTCCAAAGCCATTCCCAAGGCGATGAGGACATCGCCGCCCCGAATCCCTTCCAAAAGGGGGCAGTGTCAAGATGCGCCCTCCGAGCCGCTTCGCGCCAGCGACGGCTTGACATCCCCTCGATTTGCAATGGCGCGTCGCATATGCGACGCGCGATTGCAAAAACGCCCTTCCGCGGCCCTCCCGACACCGCCTTTTGCAACGGGACGTCGCATATGCGACGTCCAATTGCAAAAAGCAGGGGGTGGTCGGATGGGAACACTGGCCCTTGAACGACCGGGGGATGACCGGAGCACGCCGGGCGCATGGGTGTTGGCGGGGGGACGGCGAGCGGGTCGGTGGGACGGTGATCGGGCGGGTGGGTGATTGATTGAGTGAGTGAGTTGGTGAGTGGGTCACTGTGCGGGTGGGCGGGTCGGTGTTGGGTGTTGGGTGCCTCTTGGGTGGGTCCCGAAATCGTACGCACCCGTACTAAATGGTTGCCTGACTTCCGGCGCAGGGCCATGGTTCGCGGCATCGTCAGGCCTTTCCCGCCATGAATATCTCCAACCTCTTCCGCTCCGCCCTGCCGGTCCTGCTCGGCTCCTTTCTGGCTCAGGCAGCTCCCGTGCAGGGCTGGTTGAACTGGCGCGGACCCCTCCACGACTCCGTCTCCGCCGAGAAGGGCCTCCCCAGCACGATCAAGGCCTCCGAGGCGCTCTGGTCCACCGAGTTTCCCGGTCAAAGCACGCCGGTGATCGCCGACGGACGGCTGTTCATCAACGGGTACCTCGGGGACGGACCGGAACTTCAGGAGGCGGTCCGTTGCTTCGATGCCGCCACCGGCAAGCTGATCTGGGAACACCGGGAGTCGGACTTCCTCTCGGACACCATCTACCTGCGCTACGCGACCTCGTCGCCGACGGTGGATCCCGAGACCGGCAACGTGTACGTGCTGTTCACGCAGGGCATGCTTTGCGCGTTCACCCCGGACGGGAAGCTGATGTGGAAGCACTCCATGATGGAGGAGTTCGGCCGGCTGACCTTTCCCAACTCGCGCACGGCATCGCCAGCGGTGGACCGGGAGTTGGTGATCACGCGAGGCATCACGAGTTCGTGGGGTGCACACGGGCCGGCAGGCGACCGCTTCTATGCGTTCGACAAGAAGACCGGTGAACTGGTCTGGAGTTCGGCCCCGGGCGACCGACCCCAGGACAACACCTTCTCGAATCCCTACTTCGACGTCTGGGGCGGCAAGCGGGTGTTGTACAGTGCCGGTGGCGACAGCACCTTGCTGGCGCTGAATGCCCGCACGGGCGAACCCCTCTGGCGGTTCTCGTTTGCCAAGGCCGGAGCCAAGGGCGGCATCAACGCGGCCCTCGTGAAGAGCGGCGACAACCTGATCGCCACCCACGAGTCCGAGAACCTGGATTCCTCCGAGATCGGGCGCATGGCGGCCTTCCGCATCCCGCGGCCGGACGAGGTCAAGCCGACCAACGCCATCATCCCGCACGTGTTCCCGCCGAAGACCTTCGAAGTCTGGCGCAACGGGGTTGGGTCGCTCGCCAGCTCTCCCGTGGTCGTCGGCAACCGCATCTACGAGGTCAACGGCACCGGGGAACTCTGTTCCGTGGACGCCACCACGGGCCGCGTCCTCTGGAAGAAGAAGATCGGCATCGAACAACGCCAGAGCACGCCCTTCTACGCGGATGGCCTCCTCTACGTCGCGATGTACGTCACGATGAAGGACGCGGCCAGCGCGACGTCGTCGGACGCCGACAGCGTCTCGAACGGCGACCTGATCGTGCTCCGGCCGACGGACGATGGGGCGGAGGAAGTCAGCCGGACGCAGTTGGTGGGCCGGTGCTTTGGTTCGCCGATCGGGTATGCGGGTCGGTTGTATGTGCAGACGGACAAGCGGTTGTACGCGTTTGGCAAGGTGGCTCCGGCTCCCGCGCCGGTGGCGTTGGCCGAATGGCCGAAGGCGGGTGCCGCGAAGCAGCTGCAGATCATCCCGTACGAGTTCCTGATCCGCCCCGGGCAGACCCAGGAATTCCGCATCCGGGCTTTGGACGCGAACGGTTTCACGGTGGAAGAAAGCGTGGATCCCAAGTCGGTCACGTGGGAGGCCTATGTTCCGCCCACGGCGTTGGTGCGGGCGTTCGCGAGTGCGAAGTTTGACGGGGAGGGTCGGTTGGTGGCGATGCCCTCGCCGGCCGCCTCAGCGGGTCAGTTCAAGGCGACCCTGAAGCGTGCGGACGGCACCGAACTGGTGGGCTATGTGAAGGGACGGATCCTGCCGGCGCCGCCGTTGAAGTTCGACTTCCAGCAGTTCGCGCTGACGAACAAGACCACCAACACGATGGAGCCGCCCACGGACTTCGCCTACCCGCCGCTTTCGTGGAATTCGGCCCGGTTCCGGTTTGAGGTCCGCACGAAGGAGCTCGACGGCGTGGCGACCAACGCGGCGTTGGTGAAGACGATCGACAACAAGCTGTTCCAGCGCGGTCAGGTCTTCTTCGGGTTCCCGACCCTCTCGAACTACACGATCCAGGCGGACGTCCTGAGCGAGGGCAACGCCCGCAAGATGTCCGAGGTGGGGATCATCAACCAGCGGTACGCGATCATCCTCAAGGGCAACTCCAAGGAGATCGAGATCAACTCCAACCAGGAGCGCATCAAGACCAGCAAGCCGTTCAAGTGGTCCCCGAACACCTGGTACACGCTCAAGTCCCGCGTCGACATGCTGCCGGACGGCACTGCCGTGGTGATGGGCAAGGCGTGGAAGAAGGGTGACCCCGAACCCGATGGCTGGCTGATCACCTTCAACCACAAGAATGGGCATCCCACCGGGTCTCCCGGCCTGTTTGGCTTCTCGCCGCAGGAACAGCGGGTTGCCATCGACAACATCACCGTCACTTTGAACTGAACGCGCGTCCTGCAACTCCGAGCCTTCGCACACCGATGAAATCGATTCCCATCCTGACCGTGGCCCTCGTGGCCGCGGGTGTTGTTTCCCGCGCCGAGGATTGGCCCCAGTGGGGCGGCAACGATCCCGGCCGCAACATGTACTCGGCGGCCAAGGGCATGCCGGACTCGTTCGATCCCGGAAAGGTGAAGTCCGGCACCGAGGAGATCGACCTCGCCACCACCAAGAACGTGAAGTGGGCGGTCAAGCTCGGCTCGCAATCCTACGGCAATCCCGTCATCGCCGGTGGCAAGGTGTTCGTGGGAACCAACAACGAATCGCCCCGCGACAAGCGCCATGTCGGTGATCGTTCGGTCATGATGGCCTTCGACGAGAAGACCGGCGCGTACCTGTGGCAGCTCGTCGTGCCGAAGCTCAAGTCCGGCAAGGTCAACGACTGGGAAAACCTCGGCATGCTGGCGGCCCCGCTGGTCGTCGGGAACAAGCTCTACATCGTGACCTCCCGGTGCGAGGTGCTCTGCCTCGATACCGAGGGCCAGAAGAATGGCAATGACGGCGACTACAAGGACGAGGCCGCCTACATGGTCAAGGACACGCCCAAGGAAGGTTCGCCCGTCGAGCTCGGGCCCCAGGATGCCGACATCCTCTGGCGCTACGACATGATGGACGAGCTGGGTGTCTTCCCGCACAACGCCTCGAACTGCTCGGTCATCCTCGTCGACGGTCTTCTCTACGTCTGCACCTCCAACGGACAGGACTGGACCCACGTCAACATTCCTTCCCCGAACTCCCCGAGCTTCATCGCCCTTGATCCCGCCACGGGCAAGCTGATGGGCGAGGACAACGCGGGCGTCGGCCCCCGCATCTTCCACGGCCAATGGACCTCGCCGGCAGCCGGCAAGGTGAATGGCAAGTGGCAGATCTTCTTTGGTGGCGGCGACGGTGTGGCGTACGCGCTCGATGCCAAGCCCCAGAAGGGAAGCGGCGCGGCAATCGTTCCCGTGTTGCCTGGCGCGGATCCCGGCCTGACCGAGGACCCCGAGAATTCGTACCTCCGCAAGGTCTGGTGGCTGGACATCAACCCGCCCGAGTACAAGGCCAAGGACGGCAAGCCGTTCAAGTATCCCGCCGCGGAAGGTCCCAGCGAGATCAACTCCACGCCCGTCTTCTACAAGAACCGCGTTTACGTCGCCTCCGGCCAGGATCCCGAACACGGCGAGGGCATCGGCCGCCTCGTGTGCATCGATCCCACCAAAACCGGTGACATCACCAAGACCGGTGTGATCTGGGAGTACAAGGGCATCAAGCGCTCGATCTCGACGGTTTCGATCGATCCCGCCACGGGCCTGTTGTTCATCGGTGACTTCTCCGGGTTCGTGCATTGCCTCGATGCCGAGACCGGGAAGCTCCAGTGGGTCTACGACATGAAGGCCCACATGTGGGGTTCGACCTTCGTCGTGGACGGCAAGGTCTACGTCGGGGACGAAGACGGCGACTTCGTGGT
>JAIXZE010000037.1 GCA_027489875.1 Verrucomicrobiales bacterium | reverse complement strand
TCTGGCGATTCCATCGCGAAGCCGATAAATTCTGGAATTGGTCATGACTCAAGTCGTCTGCAATTACGCGCCGGTGCGCTTTCTCCCGTATCGGGAGGTGGGCGAGTTTGTGAACGTCGGGGTGGTAGTGCACTGCCCTGAGAGCCGGTTCTTCGGGCATCGTCTGGTCACCCGGAGGCGAACAGGTCGGGTGAGCCACTTCTTTCCGGAGCTCGACCTCGGGATTTTCACGGCTGGGCTGGAGGGCTTGAGCCGCGAGTTGGTCCGTCTCGGTACCGGACACACCATGACGCCGACGGATCCCGCGAGGACGGCACAGCTTGTGCGGGAGGAGATCCACCGCTTCCGCGAGATAACCCGTCGACGCGAGGGCCTGCTGCACTTCGGAGAAACTGGAACAATGCTGGCGGACTCGGCCGAAGAGGCGCTGAACGAACTCTTCGGACGCTTTGTCGAACGCCAGTTCGCGCAGCGCCGTGAATATCAGGAAGGCGCCATGCGGGCACGCTTGGGCCGGCTCTTGCGTGACTGGGAACTGGCGCGTCATTACCAAGCCGACAAGCGCGTTGGCGACGACGATTTCCATGTGGTCATGCCGTTTGTCCATTTCCGGGACGACCGGATCGCGAAGGCGGTCCGCCCACTGGACCTGAACAAGGAAGCTGCCTCGGACATTTACCATCACGGCGGAGCATGGGTGAAAAACATGGAACGGCTGAGGAATCGCGATCACCTGCCGCCCGAGGTGATCTTCGCCGTGAGTCTACCGGAAACGGGCAAACGGCTCGATGCCGCTGAGGAGATCCGCGACGAGTTCCAGCAACTGGGTGTCCAAACCGTTGAGTTTGCCGACACCCGGCTCGTTCGGGCTGCGCTGGAAGTGAAGCTAGTTGCCTGATGAGCCACGATCAGGCAATTGGGTCGTATCTTTACATTTTACATTTCGTCGGTCTTGGCACCGGCCTCGGCCTGAGGCGATGCCAAATGTACAATTCATGGACTCGACCCCATTGTTTCCACAGGAGTTGGAGTTCCCAGGCTGCAGTAGCGCTGAGCTCCGCCTCGTGACCTCGCAAGTTCCCGGGGTTGGTTCGCACCCCGGGCTATCGGCTTCACCGCCACCCCAATCCCGACGTCCCATTTCAGATCTGTGAAATCTGTGAAATCTGTGGCCCCAACAGGCGTATCAGGAGTCCGAACCGCAATCTGCGGATCACTCCTCCACCAACCGGAACCATCCGATGGGTGACGTGCCCGCATCGAGGAGGGCCTCGTACCTGCCCGGTTTGGGCTCGGTGACGCGGGCGGTGTGACGGCTCCAGGTGCGCAGGTCGGCGGAACGTTCGACGTGGAAGATCGCGCCCGGTGATGCTTCCCAACGCAGCCGGAGCGTCGCCGCCGTGGATCCAAGGGCCGTCGGCAGCGCGCCGCGATCGCCGGCAGGTTCGTCGATGGCTTCGATGGTCGCGATACGCAACGGCCCGGTCGTGCGGATCTCGGGGGCTTTACCCGTGAGCGTGCCGTTGTTGATGAACTCGCGCACGCGGACGATGCCGGGATTGTCGAGCGCACCACCGGCGAGGATCGTCAGGCGATCGTCGATCCGCACGGTGGCGTTGGCCGCGGTCTCCATGCGGCCGCCAATCTCGACGCCGCCCTCGATCGCAACGGCACCTGTGAAACGGAAGCGTCCGCCGGCGCGATTCGCCAAGGTGAAGTTTCCCGTGACCTGCGAACTCGCGTTGAAGGCGACGTCCAGCGTCCCGAGGTTGAGCGGACCTTCGAGCGCAAGGGTTGCACTGCTGCCGAGGGTCAACAGTCCTGAACCCGCGAACGGGTCCGGTGCGCCGACATGGATCCGCCCCGAACCCCAGCGCAGCTCCGCGCCCGTGGCGATGTCGATGACCGGTGACGAACTCGACCCCGGCCGCAGGAACAGCTCACAGGAACTGCCGGAGATCACGCCGGCGGCGATCTCCATCCGTCCCGACTGGTTCACAATGCCGCTCTGGAAGGTGAGCGTTCCAGTGCCGGACTTGCGCAGGGTGCCGCCGAGTTCGACGCGGGAGTTGGTCGTGGGCTGGCTGAAGGTCACGCCGTTCGTGACGAGGAGCAGGCCTTCGTTGCGCAGCGATCCGTTTCGCAGGGTCACACTGGCGTTGTCGCGGAAGGCGAGCGTGCCGGCGTTGTGGAGGACACGGTCGACACCCTGAAGTGATCCGCCGATGGAACCGGACGCCCCGGCGAGCACGCGCACAGCGCCGGAACCGCGCCATGTCCCGAAAGTCGACGAGAACGTGACCGCGGCTTCGAGGTCGCCAGCTCCATCCAGGGTCACGCTGCTGAGCTCGATGGAACCCAGGCGCAACGCGGACGGCACGACCAGCGTCCCGCCGGTGCCGATCAAGCCGCCGATGACGTCCACGGTTCCCTCCAGGGTGTGCGTGCCGGAGGAGAACTCGATCCGACCCGGTCCGGTGATTCGGCCGTTGGGCAGGTTGGTGGTGACACTGCCCAATTGGACCCACGTGCCCACGCCCACCGTGAGTTCGCCGGCGTTGATGAAGGCATGCGCCGGGTTCCATCGGCCTCCGAGGACTTCGATGCGCCCGAGGTTCTCGACGCGGACCTGAGTCCAACTGCTGGGATCCGGCGTATTGCGCAGGAGCACCTGGCCCTCGTTGACGAGTGCGTGATCGGAAACACCGGAGTTGTTGGCGAAGAGATACGATCCCGCCGTGAACTCCATCACACCCCGGTTCCGGAGCGTCGCGTTGGAAGGCTGGATGTACGCGCTGTTGGTGAGGAACACCCGTCCTAGGTTGATGAGGTCGCGGTTCATCAGCAACCGCCCTGCGGAAACGGTCAGCGTCGCGGCTGGGGCGATCTCCAGCGCTGCGCCAGGTCCGAACGTCACGGGCTGCCCGGTGGAGATGAACTGCCCTTGGATCCTTACGCCCGCGGGACCCGTGAGCGTCCCGTTGGAGACACGCAGATCCGACCATTCCTGAGGCGCCGCCAGATCGAGGGTTCCCGACTGCAGTTGGATCTGGCCGACGGCCAGGGACGCCTCCAGCCGATGGGTCCCAGCCGAGAACCGAAGTTCCCCGGCACCAAGGATGGATCCGATCGGCGTGTTGGTGGAATTGCCCGAGAGATGCAGCTGCGCGCCGCTGGCGATCTCCAGCTGTCCGGCATTCTGGAAGCGATGATTCCAGTTCAACGTCCCGGACTGCACCTCGACGCGCC
>JAIXZE010000358.1 GCA_027489875.1 Verrucomicrobiales bacterium | reverse complement strand
TGGACCGCCCTCCGATCCATCCCCTACGGCACGACCTGGTCCTACGCCCAACTAGCCACCGCAATCGGGAATTCCCGGGCCTCACGCGCCGTCGGCATGGCCAACGGACGCAATCGCATCTCCATCCTCATCCCCTGCCATCGCGTCGTGAGTACCGGCGGATCCCTTGGAGGCTACGGCGGCGGCCTGTGGCGCAAGGACTGGCTCCTGAAACACGAGGCCAGCAGCAGGCGTGATTCCTGACGGCAGCTTCCCCCGTTCCCACGCTCGCCCCCCTGCTTCACGGCATCGTCCTTCATGAAAGCCATCGCCTCACGCCTGTACCTCCAGGTGCTCGTCGCCATCGTCGTCGGTGTGGGAGTGGGCCATTTCCATCCGGAATTCGGCGCGTCCCTCAAGCCGCTGGGCGACGCCTTCATCAAGCTCATCAAGATGCTGATCGGTCCCATCATCTTCACCACGGTGGTGTCGGGGATTGGCGGAATGGGCGACCTGAAGGCGGTCGGACGTGTGGGGCTGAAGGCCCTGATCTACTTCGAGGGTGTCACGACGCTGGCGCTGGTCATCGGACTGGCAGTGGCGAATGCCCTCACGCCAGGTGCCGGAATGCATGCTTCGGCCGCCAGCCTCGATGCAGGTGCGGTAGCCCAGTACACCCAGGCAGCCCAGAAGCTCACCACCACCCAGCAGTTGCTCCACATCATTCCCGACACCTTTGTCGGCGCATTCGTGGGCGGCGAGGTGCTGCAGGTGCTGGTGGTCGCGTTGTTGTTTGGCGTGGCCTTGACCAGCCTGGGGACCACCGGCCAACCGATCATCCAACTGTGCCACGACATCTCGAAGGTCTTCTTCCGCATCGTGCAGATCGTGTCGCATGTGGCACCGCTGGCAGCGTTCGGAGCGATGGCGTTCACCATCGGCAAGTACGGGTTGGGTTCCCTCAAGTCCCTGGCCGGACTGATGGCCTGCGTGTACCTCACCTGCTTCCTGTTCGTCGTGGTCGTCCTCGGGGGGATTGCACGCGCCTGCGGATTTTCCCTGTGGAAGATCCTCCGCCATATCCGGGAGGAACTGCTCATCGTCATCGGCACCTCGTCCTCCGAATCGGCGCTCCCCGGACTGATGGCGAAAATGGAACGGGCAGGGTGCCGGCCCAGCGTGGTCGGCGTGGTGGTGCCTTCGGGTTATTCCTTCAACCTGGATGGCACCTGCATCTATCTCACCATGGCCGCCCTGTTCATCGCGCAGGCAACGGACACGCCGCTGTCCCTCCCGCAACAACTCAGCCTGCTGGCGGTCCTGCTGCTCACGTCCAAGGGCGCGGCGGGAGTGACCGGCAGCGGATTCATCACGCTCGCGGCAACGCTAGCCGCCACGGGCACGGTGCCGGTCGCAGGAATGGCCCTGATCCTGGGCGTCGACCGCTTCATGTCCGAGGCCCGCGCCATCACCAACTTCATCGGCAACACCGTCGCGACCCTCGTCATCGCCAAGTGGGACGGTGCCTACAAGCCGGACGGAACCTGTGACCTTGAGTGCTGAGTCCAGATTCTTACCCTGCTTCCATGAGCTCCACTCCGTCCTTCCGCGCTGCTGCCACTTGCTGCTGCGTTGCCGCCTGCCTTGCCACGGCAACCACCCATGCCGCCCACTGGCCGCAGTTCCGCGGCCCCACTTCCCAAGGTCATTCCACGGAGACGAAGGTCCCCCTCGAATGGTCCGCCTCCTCGAATGTGTTGTGGAAGGCGACCATTCCCGGAGAAGGCTGGTCCTCGCCCGTGATCTGGAAGGATCACGTGTTCCTGACGACCGCGACTGATGGCGGACAGTCCTGCCGGGTGCTCGCACTCCACGCCAAAACAGGGGCCATCCGATGGAACCACGAGGTGTTCCAACAGGTCCCCCGACGCAAGGAAGGCCGGAATTCCTACGCCACACCAACGCCGGCCACCGACGGCAAACTCGTCTACACCTGTTTCGGCGATGGCAGCTTCGCGGCGCTGACCTTCGACGGAAAGGTCGCGTGGACCAACCGCGCGTACCCCTTCTACAGCCAGCATGGCCTCGGCACCTCGCCCCTCCTTGCGGACGGGTTGCTGGTCATGCCCTGGGACGCTTCCAGCGACGGAGCCGACAAGCTCGTGGGCTGGCAGAAGCCGTGGGACAAATCCTTCGTCCTCGCGCTCGACGCGAAGACCGGCCGTGAGGCCTGGAAAACACCGCGCGGGATGTCCCGCATCGCCCACGGGGCGCCCGTCCTGTGGACGCACAAGGGCAGGAAGCAGGTCGTGACCGAGGCCGGCGACGTCGTCCAGGGATTCGACCTCAAGACCGGCCACCGTCTCTGGACCTCGAAGGTTCTCGGCGAAGGCAAGGTCCCCTCCCCGGTCATCGCCGAGGATCTTGTGTTTGCCTCCGGCGGATGGGGCGGCCGCGAATCCATCAAGGCCTTCCGCATGGGGGCCGAGGGCGACCTCGACGAGTCGAACCTCGTCTGGGAACAGAAGAAGGGCGTGCCGAAACTCTCGTCGCTCCTCCACGTCAAGCCGTACCTCTTCGCGATGACCGATGGCGGCATCGCCACCTGCTACAACGCCACGACCGGCGAGATCCTCTGGCAGGAACGCGTCGGCGGAAACTTCTCGGCTTCGCCGGTGGCAGCCAACGGTCGGTTGTACTTCGTGGGCGACGACGGGCAGACCACGGTGCTGGAAGCCGGACCGACATTCCGTGTGCTGGCGAGAAACCCGCTGGGTGAAAAGGTCCAGGCCTCGCCGGCGATCGCCAATGGTCGATTCTACATCCGCACCGCGGGCAGCCTTTTCTGCCTCGGCAAGTGATCCACCGACGGCCCCTCCACGGATTTTCCGGGCAGCGGTAGTTGTGTTGTCCACCGATTTCACAGATGGACTGGAACAAGAGGCCCCACCGCTTCGCTGTTTCCACGTCACCCGCGGGGTGAAACGACAGCCTCTCTCAACCCGCTCCCAATCCGTGGAATCTGCGAATCTGTGAAATCTGTGGATCCGTGAAATCCGTGGAATCTGTGGATCCAAACGCCTTTTCCAGAAATCCGTGGATTGAACCGGACGAAATTGGTCCGGAAAAGGATTTGACGGAATCGGCAAGCGCCATAGGTTGGCCGACGCAATCCAGACCGGATTCGTCCGGTTTGAATCGGCACACGCCAGCCACATGCAAATCACACGCGCCGCAGAGTACGGAGTCCTGGGCCTGACCGCCCTCGCACGCCGCCCATTGGGCGAGGTCGTGATGATCGAAACGCTGTGTGCGGAAGAGGACATTCCCAACAGTTTCCTCGGGAAGATCCTCCAGAGCCTCTCGAAGGCCGGCATCGTGAAATCCGCACGTGGCTCCGGTGGCGGTTTCAGTCTGGCCCGGAATCCCTCAGAGGTCACCGCCCTGGAAATCATCGAAGCCATCGAAGGCCCGATTTCCCTCCAGCGGTGCCTGGATGAGGACCTGGGCTGCGAGCACAGCGGTGGATGCGCCCTGTGTTCACTTTTTGCCGAAGCCCAGGAGCGCGTGAAGGAGGTCTTCAGCCGCACGACGCTGGCCGACCTGACCGGACGCCACATTCCGAACGGATTGGTCCGTCAGGCCCGGTCCCGCGCTTCCGACGCCCACCCCGCAACACCGCATCCGACCCCGCTGCCGGTGGCCGGCCGGATCCCGCTGGAGGCGGAAAGCACGCGCTGAAGGCTGTTCAACCCAACAATTTCACTCAACAAACGTTAACGAAACCACTTTTCAGACGAAGGACCAACCATGAGCGACACCTACACGCTGTATAACCCGACGGTGATGGACCACTTCATGAACCCCCGCAACATGGGCGACCTGAAGGACGCCGATGGCATCGGGGAAGTGGGCGCGGCCGCCTGCGGCGACATCATGAAGATCAGCCTCAAGATCAAGGACGGAAAGATCGAGGACGCCCGCTTCAAGACGTTTGGCTGCGGATCGGCGATCGCCAGTTCCAGCATGGCCACCGAGCTCATCAAGGGGCGGACGATCGAGGAGGCGATGAGCTTCTCGAACCAGGAGGTCGTCAGCGCCCTGGGTGGTTTGCCGCCAGTGAAGATCCACTGCTCCGTGCTCGCCGAGGAAGCCCTGAAGGCCGCCCTCGAAGATTACGTGAAGCGCCACCCGGAACTCGCCGAGCGCGTCGCCGCCGCCGAACCGGCCCTCGCCTGAACCGGTTCCCCGGTTGAAATCGCCCCGCGGCCCGACGGTACGTGCCGTGCGCCGCGGGGTTTTTCTTCACTTTCCAGCCCGCTCCCTCCATGCGCCAGGTCTACCTTGATCATCAGTCCGCCACGCCGCTGCTTCCGGAGGCCTTCGAGGCCATGCGTCCGTACTTCACCGAGTTCTACGGCAACGCCTCCTCCCTCCATCAGCACGGGCTCCGGGTCCGCGACGCCCTCAAGAAGGCACGGCAACAGATGGCGGCCCTCATCAACGCCGAATCCGAGGAGGAAATCTTCTTCACCTCGGACGGCACCGAGTCGTCCAACCTCGCCATCAAGGGCGTGGCTTACGCGAATGAGCGCAAGGGCAAGCACCTGGTGATCTCGGCCACGGAACATCCGTCGGTGGTGAATTCCGTGGAGTTCCTCGAAAAGCAGGGCTGGACCTGCACCCGCGTCCCCGTGGACCCGGAGGGGCGCGTGGACCTGAAGGCCCTCGAAGCCGCCCTGACGCCGCAGACCGTCCTGGTCGCCCTCCACCACGTCAACCACGACATCGGGACCATCCAACCCGTGGTCGAAGCGGGCCGGATCTGCGCGAAGGCGGGCATCCCGTTGTACGTGGATTGCGAGGCCAGCGCCGGTTGGCTGCCCATCGACGTTCGCCAGTTTGGTGCTGCCCTGGTGAGCTTTTCACCCCACCGATTCTACGGGCCCAAGGGCGTCGGCGTCCTGTACCGGAACAAGCGCGCACGCATCGTTTCGATCCTCCATGGCGGCGTACAGGAAGGCGGCCGCCGCGCCGGCACCGAGAACATCCCGGCCATCGTCGGCGCTGGAGTCGCCGCCGAGGTTGCCCTTTCCACCCTGAACGAACGACGCACCCACGTCGCCGCCCTGCAGGAACGCCTCTGGAAGGGCCTGAGCACCCGCATCCCGTACATCAAGCTCAACGGCCCGGTCCCAGGTCCCGACCGATCCCCGCTGAACATCAACATCTCGACCGAATTCATCGAGGGCGAAGGCCAGCTCCTGTTGTGCGACATGAACGGCATCGCCGTGGCCTCCGGCTCCTCCTGCGTTTCGAAGTCACTGAAGATCTCGCATGTCCTTTCCGCCATCGGC
>JAIXZE010000298.1 GCA_027489875.1 Verrucomicrobiales bacterium | reverse complement strand
TTCACCATCGAAGGCGGTTCCTCGGATGCGACCTTCCGGGTGCTCACGACCTTCTTCGTGGCCGATGGCAAATACCAGTGGCAGCGCAATGGCGTGGATCTGCTGGGCCAGACGGCGTCGGTGCTTTCACTGACCAACGTGACCGCAGCGGACCAAGGGATGTATCGGGTGGTGATCTCGGATCGTGGCTACACGGAGGTCAGTCAGGAGGCGGAGTTGCAGGTGTTCGGCAGTGCGCCGCTGGATCCGCCCGTGCTGGATCCCGGCGTGTTCCAGATCGGTGCGGAAGGCATGACGATCCCGACGTGGCCCGCGGGCTATGTGCTCCAACGGACTTTCACATTGAGTCCGCCCGCGTGGGAGACCATCGCCACGCAACCGCCCGTGACGATCCCGTTCGCGGCCCCCGGGGAGTTCTTCCAGTTGGTGCCCGCGGCCGGGCGTTAGCCAAGGGGAGTCGCCGGGTGATTGAAGGCCGGGTGCCCTCACCCGGCGGAGATGGAGACGCGCCGCGTTGGGGCACGCGGCCTGCACCCGGAGACTGTTGACTGGGAACTCCATTTGAAGGCCGGCGCGTACCGTGCCCGTGCCCCGAAGGGGCAACCGGTGAAAGCCCGGGGTGGAACCCCGGGGACCATGTCCCACGACGTCCTCCGTGCCCTGAAAGGGCACACGGGACAGGGTTCTTGTAGTCACCGTTCGCCCCGTTGGGGCGAGGTTTCATGGGGTGGGGTGACCCAGGGTTCCGCTCCGCTGCACCCTGGGCTTTCGCCGTGCGCCGCGTTGCGGCGAGGACGGGCGCGGGATGCATGTCCGGGGGATGCGTCTCCAAAGGCACAACCGCTGACTTCAGGTGTCAGAACCCTGCGGTGACAACTTTGGATCTGGACGTGACAGTCTCTGGCAACTGGCGACTCCAACCCCAGCCTCCTGACGTCGACTGCGACGTCAGGTTCCCCCAAGGGAGATCCAGACGCGGCCATCGCGGACGGCGGTGGGGTAGGTGCGCACGGGGCGGTCGGGTCGGGTCTTGCACGTGCCGGAGGCGATGTCGAAGGCCCAGCCGTGCAGCGGGCAGAAGACTTCGCCGGCCTCACACCATCCCGCGCCAAGGGATCCGCCGCGATGGGGGCAGGCGTCGTCGATGGCGTGGAACTGGCCATCGAGGTTGAAGAGGGCGATGCGCTGGCCGCGCAGTTCAACGGTGCGGCCGCGGCCGGGAGGCAGCGAAGAGAGATCAGCGGCGTCGAGGAATCCGTCCATGGCTCAATGCAGGTTCTGCGGGTTTGGGGAAGGGGGAGCGGGCTCGGGATGGTGACGCACCATCAACGGGAGGCTGCTCAGGTGATTGGCGTCGAAGGCGAGGTCGATGGTGTAGTCGCCGAAGCGCGGCAACTTCAGCTGCGGCATCAGGACGATGAGGTTGATGGGCACCGAGTGGTCGTGGTTGGCGAAACGCAGTTCGATGACGGATTCCATCGGGGGCAGGACCAGCGTGCCGTCGTCGTCGGCAAAACTGATGCGCAGTCGATGGGCGCCCTCTTCGAGACGGGAGAACCGGATGCGGGCAGCGACGGCACAATGGGCGATTGTGACCGGAGCCTCGCGGGCCCAGATGCGGTCGAAGGCTCCCAGGATGTTGAGTTTTCCGCCGGCCTCGGTGGCGGCGTCGCACAGGCAGAACAGTTCGACCTTCATGTCAGTGGGCGGCGGGCGGCGGGTCCTGGGGCGGCGGCGCGGTGATCTTGGCCTGCTTCTTCCAGGGTTGGTCGGGGAATTTCTCGGGGAGCTTGAAAGCCTTGGGCTTGGGCTGGGCCATCTGGAGTTCGGAATCCTCGGCCGCTGCCGGAGCGGCGGCAGCAGCGGTTCCGGGGGCCGTCATGTCCTGCTTCCAGCTGGCGATGCGCGCCTGGAGTCCGTGCTTCTCGGCCGTGGTCTTGTCACCGGACCGCATGTAGAACAGCGAGAGGTTGGTGTGGACCAGTTGTTCATTGGGGCGAAGGCGTTCGGCCTTGTGGCCTTCGGCGATGGCGGCGGCGAAGTCGCCCTTCCGGTAGTGGCACATGGCCACGGCCAGCTGGGCGTCGAAGTTCGATGCGTCGAGGGCCACCAAGCCGGCCAGCTTGGCCAGCGCGGTGTCGTAGTCGCCCGTCGAGTAATCGAACATGGCGTCGTCGTATTGCGCCTGTGTTTCTGACATTCGTAATGCTCCTGCCGCCAACCTGTGCCCGAGTCGTTCCGGAAGCAAGGGTGCGGGGGAGTTGGGAGTGTGAAGAGGCAAGCTCTTCCACCCTTCAGAGGATGTTCGCCGCGGTTTCGGCGAGTTCGGAGCGTTCGCCCTTGGAGAGTTCGACGTGGGCGGAGATGGCCTGGCCGCGGAAGCGGTTCACGACGTAGGTGAAGCCGTTGGAGTTGGCGTCGACGTAGGGATTGTCGATCTGGTAGGGGTCGCCGGTGAGGATGATCTTCGTGCCCTGGCCCACGCGCGTGATGATGGTCTTGGCTTCGAGCGGGGTGAGGTTCTGGGCTTCGTCGACGATCATGTACTGGTGGGCGATCGAACGGCCGCGGATGTAGGAGAGGGCTTCCACGACGATCGTCCCCGAACGCAGGAGATCGGTCGTGCGTCCGTGTTCACGGCCCATGTTGAGGTCGCCGAGCATTTCGAGGGCGTCGTGGATCGGCTGCATCCACGGGGAAAGTTTTTCTTCGAGGGAACCGGGGAGAAAGCCGAGTTCCTTGCCCATGGCGATGGTGGGACGCGCGACGACCAGGCGGCGGAACTCGCGGTCGGTCACGGTCTTCTTGAGGCCCGCAGCCAGCGCGATGAGGGTCTTTCCGGTGCCGGCCTTGCCCATCAGCGTGACGAGCTTGATGCGTTCGTCGAGCAGGGCATCGAGGGCGAAGTGCTGGTCGCGGTTGCGGGGCTTGATGCCCCAGACGTTCTGCACCTCCTGCAATGGGATGATGCGGGTGCCCTTGGGATCCACGCGTCCGAGGACCGAACGTTTGGAGGCACCTTCTTCGTACACGGTGCAGTACTGGTTGGGATATCGGACCGGGCCTTCCGGCAGCGGCATTTCGCCGTGGATGCGGAAGCTGGTCATGCTGCTGGCC
This sequence comes from Verrucomicrobiales bacterium, assembly GCA_027489875.1. Classification (GTDB taxonomy): domain Bacteria; phylum Verrucomicrobiota; class Verrucomicrobiia; order Limisphaerales; family UBA9464; genus UBA6176. The sequence continues at coordinate 20,203 of JAIXZE010000298.1, read as the reverse complement.
GGGGCGGTGACCTCGAAGAATCCGGTGTAGAGATCCTTCAGGTTGACCTGGTCGGTCTCGTAATCTTCGGCGGGCAACCCGTAGACGTCGGCCTTGAGCCGGAGGTTGATGTCCTTGGTGACCAGGATGGTCTTGTGGTCGGCGTCCTCGGCCTGGACGGCGAGCGCGAGGGCAAGGATCCGGTTGTCGACGGAACCGGAGCCAACAACGACGGGCGCGGCACCCCGTTGGTTGGGTGTTTCGAAGATGATGCGCAGGGTGCCGCCGTTGGTGAGGGGTACGCCCTTCGCGAGCGAACCCTGACTTCGCAGCGTGTCGAGCCGGCGCGAGACGGACCGGGCGTTCTGGCCGCGTTCGCTGGTCTCGCGCTTGAACTTGTCGATCTCCTCGATGACTTCGATGGGCACCAGGACCTGGTTGTCCTGGAAGTTCAGGAGCGCGTTGGGATCGTGCAGCAGGACGTTGGTGTCGAGGACGTAGTTCTTGATGTGGACCGGTGCCGCCTGGACGGGAGCGGCAGGGGGACGGGGACGACGGGAGGGTCGGGAGGCGGCGGGTTTTCCAGAAGAACCGCCGGAATCGAGCGCGCGTTCGAGCACGACGCAGACGATGCCCCGATGTCGTCGCCGGACAAGTGGATTCTCGTGACAATGGGGCGGCAGGGTTGAGGGGGCGTGCATGGCACCAACGGGGTGGCGATGTCCTCATCGCCCAGAGAATGGCTCTTGAATGGCGACGCGGATGTCGCTGCCCCGTTCTGCGTTGGAAATCTGGCAGGCACCGCGTCGAAGAGGCTGGCTACGAAAACGGGGCGGGCACCCGAAGATGCCCGCCCCGAATCTCATTTCCGTTCTTCCCCAGACTTGCCGGGGCAGTCGTGTCAGCGCGCGACGGCGCGGTAGAAGGCGGCGGCGGCCGATGCCGGAGCCGTGAAGGGCTGGGCCGTGGTGGCCGTGCCAACCTTCTGCCAGGTGCCGAGGACGCTGCCGGACTCGATGTCGTACGTGCCGGGGTCGGCAACGGTGACGACGACGTTGGCTCCCTCGATGCGTGCGGCGACCGTGGTCCGGACGCTCGGGGTCAGGTTGATCGTGTAGGCGAAGAGGCCCTGGTTGGAATCCAGCACAAACACGCGGTTGCCACCGAAGGCGATGGCTCCGGTGCCGTTCACGTTGGGGTTGTCGATGGGGAACAGTTCCTGGTCGAGCAACACCGGGTTGTCGATATCGGCGATGCTGTAGAGGAGGAGGTTGTCGGGCGTTTCGAGCGCGGTTCCGGCGAGGAGCGAACGGGTCGTGTCGATGGCGAGGTGCGCGACGGCCGTGGGAATCTGGGCAGCAACGTAGGTGCGGGCGAGGGTCGCGGAACTGGCGACGGCATCGAAGGCCACGTGGACGATGGGCGAGCCGCTCGCGGTGCCGAACACGCTGTTGCCCGGACCAAAGGCCACGCCCAGTCCAAAGCCACCGGCACTGACGCCGTCCGCACTGTAGACCTTGGTGGTCGTGAAGACGCCGCCCGTGACGGAAACGACGGCGAACGAGGTCGAGCTCCGGGAGCCGAACAGCAGTTCGGTCGTGTCCCCGCGACCGCGCACGGCGAACGTGTCGCCAAAGCGGACATCGGCCGGAAGGTCAGGGATGTCGAGGGCGACGGGGACGGCGTCGGGAGCGTCGGATTCCCAGCGATAGACGCGGAGGGCGGCACCGCTGCCCGCGGCGGGCAGGTTGAGGTTGGCCACGTAGACGGCTCCATCTTCGGCGACGCCGATCATGTTGACGGGGATGGTGGCTCCGGTGATGACGCTGAAGCCTTCGCCGTCGGTGGTCGCAAGACGGTGCTTCTCGGTGCCGGTGGCGGCGTCGAGGACGGCGACGATGTTGCTGCCGGAACGCGAGACGTAGAGGACGTTTCCGGAGACCGGATTGAACGCGAGTCCGCGCTGGGTGCTGTCGGTGTTGATGGTGCTCCGTTCACCCGCGAGGATGCGCCACGCCGGCGTCAGGACGGGGGTGTTGAAGGGTTCGCGGACGAAGACGTTCGCCGGGTTGCTGGTGATGCTGCCGGCACTGTTGGTGATGATGACCGAGTAGGCTCCGGCCTGGTTGGTGGTGATCGCCGAGAGGGTCAGGCTGGACAGGGTGGCGCCGGGGATGGGGGCGTCGTTCCGCAGCCATTGGTAGGCGAGGGGTGCGGTGCCCTGCGCGCCGACGCTCAGGGTCAAGGAGGTGCCAACGTACGGGCTGCCGCCCGTGGGCTGGGTGGCGACCGACGGCGCCGTCAGGACCTGTTCGATGAGTGCGGCGAGGATGCCGTTGTTGGTCTCGAGTGCGAAGAGCGTATCCGAGGAGAACGCAGCGGCTCCGGTGCCGTTGCCGTTGGCATTGGACGTGGGGAAGGGCAGTGGATTCCCGATCTGCACCGGGGCCGCGGGATCGGTGATGTCGTAGACGCGGACGTTGTGGGCGGTGAAGTCGACCGCGGCCAGACGCTTGGCGTCGGCGTCGGTGGCGATGTTCGCACTGGAGAGGGGCACCACGCCAGCCGCGTAGGTGGTCAGGGTGCGGGCGGTGTAGTTCGTCGTTGTCACACCATTTGTCGTCGTTAGCGACATGCCGAGTGCCAGCCGACGCAGGTTGGAGTTGCTGACATCCGTGAAGACCGTGTTGCCGGCGCCCCACGCCAGACCAAGGCCGGCGGCACCGGAAGCGAGGTCCGTTGTATAGGCCGTCGGGGTGAAGGTGGTGCCGTCGGTGGTCCTGAACACGAGCAGGTACTTGCCCGTGCGCGAGCTGAGGAGCAGTTCGGTGGAGGTTCCGGAACCACGCACCGCGAAGGCGTCGCCGAAGCGGACGTCATTACCAGTTCCTGCGAGAGTCAATTCGGTGACGACGTTTCCGCCGTAGGCCAGCGTTGCGGGTTCGGTGACGTCCGCCTTGGCCCAGCGATAGATGCGGACGGGTTGGGCGGCCGAGGTCGCGAGGTTGCAGGCGTAGATCGCGCCATCGGTACCGGCACCGACGAGGTTCAAGACGAAAGTTCCGCCAGTGACAATGTTGTCCCCGTTGCTGTCCGTGAATTGCAGGGCGCGGGGCGCGCCGATGTTCGGATCCTCGGAGCCGTCGGCGCCCGTGGCGGCGTCCAGCAGGAGGACGCGGGGACCACCGGCGCGGGGAGCGATCACGACGTACTTGCCGACGGGATCGTAGGCGAGGCCGCGAAGGTTGTTTCCGGTTTCGATATAGCTCCGATAGGCCGGATCGTTCGGATCGGTGATCGGAGCGAGCTGCCATTTCGGAATCAGTTGGTCGGCCTGGGCGATGCCCACGGCGAGTGCGCCGAGGGCGAGGCCACGGAGGAGAAGGTTCGATTTCATGGTGCGAGTGCGAAGCCAGGGTGAACCATACGGGTTCACCGATGAGCCCAAGCTGTACTCGCGCAGGAGTGCGAAGTCAAAGAGGGGGAAGGCGGGGAGGAGGGGGAAGTTTCAAGACATTGGCAACGCCGGGTGGGGGCACCCGGCCTTCACGGGGAGTTGCCAGTTGCCAGTCGCCAGTTCCCAGATGCCTGGCGGCGTGTTTGCTACGCCGAAGGCGTTGAAGCGGGTAGCCCGGGGTCGCGAAGCGCACCCCGGGAAACGGCGGGAGGGATCATCATCAACCCTGAAGGGGTTGCAGCAGGGAGCGGAGATCTTCGCACCGCCTTCGGGGTGCGTGCTCCTCGACACACAAGACCCCGGGTAGGCGCGGTCGCGCCAACCCGGGGCTACCGGCTGCAACGCCTCCGGCGTAACGGAGGGCGAGCGGGGCAGGGGATGCGCCGGGACATCGGAAGGAGTTCCCAGTCGCCAGTCACCAGATGCCGGCAACGCCGGGTGATGGCACCCGGCCTTCAAACCAAGTCACCGGGAACTCAAACATTGGAATGGACGGCGGGCGGGTTCAGGATCGGCGCATGAAATCCCCGTGGTGCTGGTTGGGTCTTGCCGTGGCGTTGGCAGGTTGCGCGACGCCTTACCCGAAACTGTTGCAGCCGTCGCCGGGCGCGGCCGGGCAGCAGGTGGAGACGACCTTCCGTCAGGTCGTGACGCGGACGAACTCGGTGCGGTTCCTGTTGTCACTGCCTGCGGAGTACGGAACCGACACGGGCAAGCGCTGGCCGCTGGTGATGTTCCTGCACGGCGCGGGCGAGCGGGGAACAGACCTCAAGAAGGTGGCGGTGCATGGCCCCCCGAAGATGGTGGCCCAGGGGCGGTCCTTTCCGTTCGTGCTGGTTTCCCCGCAATGCCCCGACAACGAGGTGTGGGATCCGGATGTCCTGATGTCGCTGGTGGATACCTTGCAGGCCGAGTTGCGGGTGGATCCCGCCCGGACCTATGTCACCGGGTTGAGCATGGGCGGGTACGGGACCTGGGCGCTGGCGTCGAAGTATCCGCAGCGGTTTGCGGCGGTTGCTCCTGTGTGTGGCGGCGGCGAGCGGATCCGGGCGTTGCTGCCCAGCCAGCGGGAGGCCTTGAAGACGCTGGGTGTCTGGGCTTTTCACGGCGGCAAGGACAACGTCGTGGCCTTGTCCGAGAGCGAGCGGATGGTCGATGCCTTCAAGCGGGCCGGCGTTTCGGACATCCAGCTGACGGTGTACCCGGAGGCCGGCCACGACTCCTGGACGGAGGCGTACCGGACGGAGGCGCTGTACACCTGGATGCTGCAGCATTACCGGTAGCAGCGGCTCAGCCGTATCCATGCAGCAAAAATCTCGCGCAGAGGGGCAGAGCCGCGCAGAGGGACAGGAAATCTGAAGCTTGGACAATCGTGAACGGGATCACCGTTTGGTGACTCGATAACGATGATTGAAAGGCCCGCTTCCCCTGCGTCCCCGCGTCCCTGCACGAGCCATTTCCCTCATCCGACGGCAAGGATGTGGGGCCACGGTCGTGCGGCATCCGACCAAAGACCCGTGGGAAATGCGCCGGCAGGACCGGAGGTCGGATGGCGCGGGAAGGGGTGGGTGCGGTGGGATGGCCGCATGCAAAAGTCTGTTGTCATGGTTTGGCTGGCGTGTGCCGGAATGGGTGTGGCGACGCCGTTGTCCGCCGGGTGGGTCTCCAACGAGGAAGCGGATTTCATCCTGGGCGACGCGCGCCTGCCGGATCCGTGGACGCTGCGCAACGCTTCCGATGTCGACGTGGATGCTAGCTCCGGAAAGGTGTTCGTCGTGGATGCGGGGCATCACCGGGTGCTGCGGTATCCGTCGATCGCTGCCTATGCGAACGGTGAACCGGCCGAGGCGGTGCTGGGACAACCGGACCTGTACCAGGCAGAGCCGAAGACCACCGCGTCCGGATTGAACACGCCGTACATGGCGACGCTGGACGGTGCCGGGCGGTTGTGGGTCCTGGATGCCGGAAACTTCCGAGTGGTGCGATGGGATCAGGCGGCCACGGTGCCGAGCGGGGCATCTGCGGTCCAGGTGCTGGGGCAGTCGGACTTCGTGACCGCGAGCAATGGCGGGGACGGCCGGATGAGTCAGCCTACGGCGTTGGCGATGGATTCAAAGGGGCGACTCTACGTCGGCGATTCGATGGGCCGTCGCATCCTCCGGTTTGATGGTGCCGCGTCGAAGACGAATGGGGCTCCGGCGAACGGCATCCTGGGACAACCGGATTTCCAGACCATCGTTGTCGGCAAGGCCCCCAACCAGTTCGAGGCGGTGAGCGATCTCGCCGTGGATGGGCAGGACCGACTGTGGGTTGCGGATTTCATGAACAACCGGGTGGTGCGGTTCGATGCACCGGCTTCCGGGAACAACCTGCCGGCGAATGCCGTTCTGGGTCAGCCCGACTTCGATTCGACCGGACGTGAGTACGGGCCGTCGGTGGTTGGGATGGCTTCGAGTTTGGCCATCGGCGCCGATGGGACGTTGTACGTCGGGGATGGGACCGGGCGTCGGGTGCTGCGCTGGAAGAATGCGGGCACCCTGCCCAATGGAGCTCCGGCAGACGGCGTTTTGGGTCGAAAGGATTTCACCTCCACCGCCGAGTACGGCAACAGCCCCGCGGAGTGGATCGGAGGCGTGAGCCGGATGTGCCTCGATGGAGAAGGTCGGTTGTGGGTGGCGGATGGTCAGTATTCGCGGATCCTGCGATGGGACGATGTCCGGACCCGGGCGAACGGTGCGCCGGCCGACGGCGTTCTGGGTGCCATGGATCCCGCGGTGCTGTTCCGTGTCGTACCCGAGAAGGCACCGTTTGCTGCGACGGCGGTCCTGGAGGATCCCGTGACCGGAAAATTCTACGTCGCCGACTATGCGCGGGTGCTGCGGTACAGGAACCGGGCGACAGCCGAAGCGGGTGGGGCACCGGAGGCGGCACTGGGCAAGACGAGTCTGACATCGTCGGGCGCCGGTTTTGCCTCGCAGGTGAACCTCGGCAGCGCTTGGGGACTGGCGCTGGATGCCCAGGGACGGTTGTGGGTGAGCGATCGGGACCGCAATCGCGTGGTGGCCTTCGACCAGGCGGCAACGGCACCCACGGGGACGCCGATGAGTCGGGTGTTGGGGCAACCCGACTTTGTCTCCTCCGCGAAGGGCTTGTCGGCCAAGGGCCTGTCCGCACCGGGGGCGATCGCCGTGGATGCGTCGGGCAATCTGTGGGTGGCGGATTCGGGAAACCATCGGGTGGTGCGGTTCAACGCCGCGGCTTCAAAGGGGGCGGGGGCGGCCGCGGATGCGGTGCTGGGGCAGCCGGATCTCGTGACCGCGGCAACGGGGAACGAGGCCGGCCGCTTCAATGGACCTCGTGGGCTCACGGTGGATGCAGCGGGTCGGTTGTGGGTCGCCGATACCGGCAAGCATCGGGTGGTACGTTACAACGAGCCGATGAAGGCGCTTCCCATGACGGATCCTTCGGGAACGCTGGGTCGATCAGGCGCAACGGATGGCCTGTCGATGCGTGAGCCGGCGGGTGTGGCGGTGACGCGGGGGGGACGGTTGTGGGTGGCGGACATGACCTACAACCGGGTGTTGAGGTTCGACAATGCCGCGCAGTTGACGAACACCGCGCCGGCCAGCGGCGTGCTGGGAACGGCCGTGGTGAACAAGGTTCCCGTGGATGGACGGACGCGTCGGGTGTTCCGGCGGCCCATGGGGGTGTCGTTGGACGCGAACGAATCGTTGTGGGTTGCGGACGTGAACAACGCGCGTTTGCTGCGGTTCACGCCGGATTCCCTGGCCACGGTGGAGGCGATGGAGCGGACCGCCGCGGGTGTCTGGCGGTTGCGATTTGCCACGCAGGGGGCCGGAACCTTCACCGTGCAGTCGTCGACGGACCTCAAGGTGTGGACGGACGAAGCGGCGTACAAGCTGGGCGCGGGCGTCTCCCAATGGCACGAGCGTCCGGCGGACGGCGTGTCGCGGTACTTCCGGATCTACGAGCCGTGAGACTGGGAACTTGTATCTCGGAACGGCCCGCGGAAGGTTGAGGCATGGTGCGACGCGGCTTGCTGGGATTCCTGATTGGATTGGCGTTGGTGTTGGGCGCGGTGGGTTGTGCCACGCAGCGGCCCGCACCGGCACCGTTGGGGCCGCCGAAACCGATCCTGCGGATCGAGGAGGGCACAAATGGGACGGTGGCGCTGCAGGTGGCGGTGCGGGAGTTGGTGCCGTTGCGCCGGAAGGATCCGGTGATCCGGTTGGTGGGGGTGACGCACCTGGGGACGAAGGAGTATTACGCCGGATTGCAGGAGATGCTGGATCGGGAGCCGTTGGTGTTGTTCGAGGGGGTGGGGGCGACGAACAAGGAGTTCCTGTCGACGAAGGAGGAGGGGTACTCGTTGCAGCCAGCGTTGGCGAAGGCGCTGGGGCTGCGGTTCCAGTTGCAGGCCATCAATTATGCCGGGAGCAACTTCGTGAACAGTGACCTGACGATGGCGGAGCTCGCGCGGGTGATGGCGGGCAACGCGAAGGAGAATGGATCCGGTGCGGGCGGTGCCGGTGCGGAAGGCGGCGATGCGGCGTTGGGGGAACTGATGTCGGTGATGGATGGGTCGTCGTGGGCGGGAGTATTCGTGAAGTTCGGCGTGGCCTTCATCGAGACGAGTCCGAAGCTGAGGGCGACGGTCAAGCTGGTGTTGATCGAGACGTTGGGCGCGATGGAGGGAGACCTCGGGGATGCGCAGGGATTGCCACCGTCGATGCGGCGGTTGATGGAGGTGCTGATCCGGGAGCGGAATTCCGCGGTGATCCGCGATACGGCGAAGGCCGTGGCGCGGAGCCGGGCGTCACGTCGGGACCGGTTGGGGTCGGTGGCGATCTTCTACGGCGCGGGGCACCTGGCGGACCTCGAAAAGCGGTTATGCGCGGAGTTGGGGTATCGGCCGGGAACGGACGAATGGCGCACGGCTTTTGATGTGAATCCGCGGAAGTCGGGGATGGGTACGGCGGATGTGGCGATGGCGCGAAAGATGGTCCGGGAACAGATGCGCGCGATGGGGATGAAGAAGAACTGAGGGGGGCGGGAGGAGTTCCCAGTTTCAAGATTCAAGTGCCGGGGGCTTGAAACTTCAAACTTGGAACTACTTGGACAGCCTCCTGACGTCGACTGCTACCTCGGGCGTAGTCGACGAGGTCACGAGGCGCTGGCCTTGAAGTGTGATCCCCAGCCTCCTGACGTTGGCTACGATGGGTGATGGTCAGAGTCAGGGTGTGGTGTCGAGGGAGTAGCGGCGGAGGCCAAGTTTCTGGGCGAGGATGCGGAGGACGAAGCGGGGGTTGTTGGAGAGGTAGCGCTTCCAGAGACGGCGGGGTTCGGCGCAGAGGCGGTAGAGCCATTCGAATCCGCTGCGCTGGATCCAACGGGGGGCCTGGCGGACGCGCCCGGCGTGAAAGTCGAAGGCGGCACCGACGCCGAGCATCACGATGGCGGCGAGGCGTGGACCGTAGGCGGACATGAAGCGTTCCTGCTTCGGGGTGCTGAGGCCGACCCAGAGGAAGTCGGGTTGGGTGGCGGCGACCTGGGCGATCAGGTCCTGTTCCTCGGTGGCCGTCAGGGGGCGGAAGGGGGGGGTGTAGGTGCCGACGATGCGGATTCCGGGGAATCGGGATTCGAGTCGGGCCTTGAGTTCCTCGGCGACGCCGGTGTTTCCGCCGTAGAAGAAGTGGGTGGCACCGGACTTCTGGCTCCAGGCGAAGACGGATTCCATGAGATCGGGTCCGTAGACGCGTCCCATGGAGGCATGTCCGGCGAGCCGGCCGAGCCACACCATGGGCATGCCGTCGGGTGTGGTGAGGAGGGAACGGTTGTGGATGTGGCGGAGGGCATCGTCGGCCTGGGACTCCATGACACCATGGACGCCGGTGACGCACACGTACCCGCGGGTGCGGGTGCGGACGGCATCGGCGAGGGTCGCGAGGGCGGTGTCGAGATTGAGGACGGAGACGCCGACGCCGAGGACATTGACGCGAGGTGGCAGTTGCACTGGGGGTAAGGATGCGCGGCGTGGCGCGTTGCCCAAGTCCAAAGTCAGGTGGCCCGGGTGCTTGACGGCCGGGGAGGGGGGCGAGAGCGTGGGGACGGATATGGGATTGAATCCTGCAAGGATCAGCATGGCCGTCGAACCACCGCGAGCGGTGGTTCGGATTGTCGGGAGGGCCGCGGTGGAGCGTGCCCGCGATTTTGACGGGGCGATCCGGGGCCTGGTGGGGCGGGGTGTGAGCGATGTGTACTTGAACCTGGCGGAGTGTCCGTTGTTGGACAGCACGTTTTCCGGAACGGTGGCGTTGCTGGCGGAGGAGCAGAAGGAGGCGGGGCCGCTGGTGAAGTTTACGTTGGTGGCGGCGAAGTCTCGGATCGTGGATGGGTTGGCGAATCTCGAGGTTCTGCCCTTGTTGAAGGTGGCGGAGGCCGGGACGGAGACTGGGATTTCGGCGGTGGAGGTGGAGGTTCCGATGTCGCAGACGAGCCGGTTGGAAGCCGGTGAATTCTGTCTGCGGGCGCATCGGGCGCTGATGGCGTTGAGCGAGGAGAACCGGGCGCGGTTCAAGGAATTGGAGAGCATGCTGGCAGCAGAGGTTGGGGAGGCTTCAAGGCGATGAATCGAGTTCTGGGTCGGAAGAAACGGGTGGCGTGGGTCTCTTGCGTGGGCGAGAAGGGCGGGGCGGAGACCCTGATGATCGAGTGCCTGCGGGAGTTGGACCGGAGCCAGTTTGAGCCGTCGGTCATCCAGCTGCGACCGGGCCCGCTGACGGAAATGCTCCGTGCGATCGACGTGGAGGTGCACGTCCTCGAGACCCACCGGATGCGGGAAGTCCACAAGGTGGCAGGCACCATTGCTTCGATAGCCGCCATCGTGCGGAAGCATGGGATCGGGGTGCTGCATTCGAACGGATTCCGGGCGCATGCGTACGGTGGGTTGGGCGCGGCGCTGGCGGGTGTGGCTGAGGTGTGGACGACTCACACGGTGGAGCAGGAAGGATGGTCGACATCGGCGATCCTTGGGATTCCGACGGACCATGTGCTGGCGAACTGTCCACGGACGCGGGACTATTTTGTTGGAAAGGGATTGCCGACGACGCTGGTCTGGCCGGGTGTGAACGGTGGCGTGCTGGACCGGCATGCGGCAGAGGCACCGCGGGCGATGCTGGCGAAGCATTATGGAATCCCGGAAGCGGCGCGGTGGGTGACGGTGGGAGCCCGGTTGCAGCGTTTCAAGGGCCAGGACCAGTTCCTGAAGGCGTTGGCGGCGGTGATCCGGGGCGGGGCGAAGGACGTGCACGGCATCGTCGTGGGGGGATCGCTTTTCGGGCAGGAATCCGAGTACCAGCGCGAGTTGAGGGAGTTGGCGGAGACGCTGGGGATTTCGAAGCAGGTCACCTTCACCGGTTTTGTTCCGGATGCCCACGTGGGCGGGTTGCTGGCGTCGAGTACGCTGGTCGTGCACCCGGCGCTGGAAGAGGACTTTGGATTGACCGTGGCCGAGGCGCAGGCGCTGGGAGTTCCGGTCGTGGCCTATGCCGCGGTTGGACCGGCGGAGATCGTGGTGCATGGGAAGACGGGATGGTTGGTGAAGGTGGGGGATGTCGAAGGGTTGGGGGGCGAGGTGGCGCGGGCGCTCGGATCGGGGGAGGCATTGCGATTGGCAGGCGTTGCGGGACGGGAGCGGTCGCGACGGGAGTTCGGAGCGGACCAGCACGCACGCCAGACCGAGCAGATTTACACCGTGGCCTTGGAATGTTTGGGGATGCAGAGGAGGACTGAATGACACGAGCACCAGCGATGGTCGCAAGGCCAACACGGCCGATGCCTGGCGCGGCCCCGGACACTTCGGCGGGGAAGGACGGGGGGGTCATCGGGTTGATCAAGCTGATCTGGAGCCTGCTCCGCGACCGGTTTCTGGCCAACCTCCTGTTCCTTTCGGCCTTGGTGATCGGGTTTCTCCACGGTTGGCTGAAGATGAAGTATCAGGCTACCTGGATCACCTTTGCCTATGATGTTCCGATGCTTCTCGCGCTCGTGCTGGTGCTGTTCCAGTTGAAGCGCGAGGACAAGCTCTTTCCTGAATGTGAGGTGAGCACCAGCCTGAAGCTGCTGGTGGGGTTTGCGACCTTGTACACCCTGGTTCCGTTTGGGGTGCCCCTTCTGGCGGGTGTCGCCTCCCTTCGAGGGTGGTGCTTTGCGCCGTTGATGATGCTGCTGGGCTATCATCTCGTGCGGAGCGTGCGCCAGATGGAGATCTTCGTCTTCATAGTGCTCCTGCTGGGCACGGGAACGGCGATCTACGGATCCTTCTTCCAGACCGAAGCGGAAATCCGGGCGATGATGGAGCTGAGTCCGGAATTGGAGTTCCGGCTTCGCGGCACATTTTACTCGACGAAGAGCGGTGCCTCGGAGTTTCGCCGGTTCTCGACCTACGTGACTGCGGCGGTGTTTGGATCCGTGATGGCCATCTGCACGACCATCGCGGTTTCGTGGCTGATGATGCCCAAGGCAGGTTGGATCCAGCGGGTCTTCCTTCTGGGGTGCGGTGGAATGTGTGCCTACGCGATGTTGCTCACGGGGTCACGCACGTCGATGATGTTGACGATCCTTGGGGTGGTACTGAGCGGTGTGTTCCGGAAGGGCGGCCTCAAGCTGATGATCGTTCCTTTCGTGTTGTTGGGATTGCTGCTGATCACCTTGCTTCTTTCCGCAAGCACTCGGTTGGAACGGTTCTCGACGCTGTTGAATCCGGCCGAAGTCATGGGACGGGTGGCCATCGTGCTGAAGCCGGCCATTGTCCTCCTGATCGAATATCCGATTGGGGGTGGACTTGGGCGTTCAGGTCATGGGATTCCCGCCGTCCTGTATGGTCGGATCGAGCGCTTTGACCTTCGTACGACTGATGGTGATATCGGGCGACTGATCATCGACATGGGTATCTGCGGGTTGGTGCTGTACGTGGTGATGCTCCACGCGGGTCTTTCAGATTCCATCCGATGGTTGTGGAAGCTTCGTGAATCCAATCTTGCCGCCATTGCTTCGCCCATCGGGGTGATCTTCATCCTTGGGTTGGCTCAGGTTGTAACGGGTTCTCCATACCTTGGCATTCCTGCGGGAATGCTGATCTGGATCCTCTTTGGTGGATTGCGGCGCATGGTGGAGGAGTACGACAAGCTGGCGAAGACCGAGGGTGAGGGCGTTGAGGATTTGCCGCAGTTTGTGTCCTTCATCCAGCGGCCACAGATGTCCGGACTTTACGGCAGTCCGGTGAAGGCAATGACTCCATCCCTGCCGGAGAGGAAAGCTTCGGCCGCCGCCTCGGAAGCGGGCCCGAGGATACGCCGTCTCTTCTCCAACGAGCCCCGCCCCCGCAAGTAACGGGTCCGTCCATCATGTCACTGGAACCTCCGAATGGCCCGGCACCGCGAAAGAGGCGGTTGCCGCGGTCCTTCAAGGAGTTGACGCCGTCGAATCACTTCAGCCCGGGCACATTCTTCCGCGAGATGGTGTGGAAGGCCTGGCTGACACGCCGTACCGGAGCGACGAAGTCGCCCGAGTTCCCTGCATTGTCCGGGGAGGAGTTGGCGTTGACGTGGATCGGGCATGCCTCATTCCTGGTGCAGTTCGAGGGGTTGAACGCCCTGATCGACCCAAACTTCGCGAACTGGCTGTTCCTGTTGAAGCGCCTGCGACGGCCCGGGCTGAAGTTGGAAGAATTGCCGCCGATCGATCTGGTCCTGCTCACGCACGCGCACTTCGATCATTTCCACAAGCCGACCCTGCGGCGGTTGCCGTCGCCGAAGGTGGGTGTGATGCCGTGGGGATGTGGTGGGCTGGCAAAACGGTTGGGGTTTGCTCGGATCATCGAACTGCGGTGGTGGGAGTCCTTCAGCTCCGGCGACTGGAAGGTGACCCTGGTGCCGGCAAAGCATTGGGGCGCGCGGACACTGCGGGATGAACACCGCGGCTACGGTGGATTCGTTCTGGAGTACCGTGGGCGCCGGATCTACCACGCGGGCGACTCCGCTTATTTCGATGGATTCCAGGACATCGGTGCGCGGATGAAACCGGAGATCTCGCTCTTGCCGATCGGTGCCTATTTCCCGGATTCGTTCCGTCGCGTGCACATGGGACCGGACGAGGCATTGCGGGCCTTCGGGGATCTGGGCTCGCAGTGGCTGGTCCCGATGCATTTCGGGACCTTCAAGCTGAGTTTCGAATCGATGGACGAGCCGGCGCGATGGCTGCGCGAGTTGGCGGCGGCGGCGGCGGTTGCCGAAAAGGTCCGGTTCCTGGAAGAGGGAGTCCCGATGCGGTTCTGATGGGGGCGGCGGGGGCCGGCGAGCCTCAATCGGCGGTATCCTCGACGCGGATGACGGTGGGGGTGTCCTTGACGACGGGGAGGCGCGCGATGCGTGCGATGGCACGGGCGAGGGCGGCCTGTGGGGCATCGTGGAGCATGAGGATGACGGGGACGGTGGCTCCTTCGTGGCCTTCCGGCTGGATGATGGAGGAGATGCCGATCCGGGCCTCGGCAAGGACGGAGGCGATGCGGGCGAAGACGCCGGGGCGGTCGATGACGGTGAGGCGGACGTAATACGGCGACGTGACCTTGTCCATGGAGACGACCTGGACCTTGCCGGAGGCGTGGGCGACGAAGGCTGGGACGCGTTGATGGCTGCCGTGATGGAGGTCGAGGGCGGCGTCGGCGATGTCACTGAGGACCGAGCTTGCGGTGGGATCGCCACCGGCACCGCGGCCGTAGAAGAGGGTTTCCCCAACCATGTCGCCGCGGACGGCGATGGCGTTGAAGGCGTGGTTGACGGAGGCGAGGACGTGGTCGTTGCGGACGAGGGCGGGGTAGACGGCGACGAGGATGCCGGGTTTCGGGGCCTTGGCTTTCGGGGATCGACGCGGAGGGGTGCCGGGGGTGACGGACTTGATGACCCCGAGGAGCTTGATGGTGTAGCCGAGGCGAGCCGCGGACTCGATGTCGAGCCGGGTGACGTTGCGGATGCCTTCGACGTGGACCTGGTCGGGTCGGACCCAGAAGCCGTGGGCGAGGGAGGCGAGGATGCCGGTCTTGTGGGCGGCGTCGTGGCCATCGACGTCGAGGGTGGGATCGGCCTCGGCGTATCCGAGACGTTGGGCATCGGCGAGCACGGCCGAGAACTCGGCACCTTCGAGCTTCATCCGGGTGAGGATGTAATTGCAGGTGCCGTTGACGATGCCCCGGATGGACTGGACGCGATTGCCGACGAGGGATTCGCGGAGGACCTTGATGATGGGAATGCCGCCGGCGACGGAGGCCTCGTAGTAGAGGTTGGCGGTGTTGGCGCGGGCGGCCTTGAAGAGTTCCTCGCCGTGGGCGGAGAGAAGGGCCTTGTTGGCGGTGACGACGGGTTTGCCGTGGCCAAGGGCGGCAAGGACGACCTCGCGGGCGGTGGTGGTGCCGCCCATGAGTTCGACGATGAGGTGGACGGACGGGTCGTGGACGACCGCCTTCCAGTCCTGGGTCAGGAGATGGGAGGGGATGCCGGCGGCCTGAGCTTTCTGGAGGTCGCGAACGGCGACACGTGTGACGGCGAGCCGGACGCCGAGGCGTGCGGCGAGCATTTCGCTCCGTTCGATCAAGGCCTTGATGACGGCGCCTCCGACCGTGCCTGCGCCGACCAGACCGATGTTCACCTGCTGCATCATGCGGCCCGAGAGCCTGCCGAAGGGAGGGAGGGAGGGGGAAGTTTGCAGTTGGTGGATTTTGCTGGCGGAGTCTGCGACGGTCGGCGGGCACGCTGCGTACGATGTGGGGTGATTTTCGACTGGCATTGAGGCAACTGACCCTGACTCCGGGGTACAGTCTCGTATGCATTCTGGCGCTGGCCCTGGGGATCGGGGCGACCTCGACGGCGTTCACGGCGTTCAATGCGGTGGTGCTGAAGCCGATGCCGTGGATCCAGGAACCCGCCGGGGTGATGGCACTGACCCTGTTTCACCAGGGGCAGCCGGAGGGGGATATGGGTTTGAGTTATCCGGATTATGAGGACCTTCGGCGGTTGGTGACGCGCATGGAGGGGATCGCGGTGCATCAGGAGCGGACATTCATCCTGACGGACAGCGAGAAGCCGGAGCGGTATCTGGGGAGCTCGATCTCGGCCTCAACCTTCCGATTGTTGCGGGTGGCGCCGGTGGTGGGCCGGGATTTTCTCCCGGAGGAGGAATTCGGCGGCGGTACGCCGGCGATCCTGCTGGGCCATGAGCTGTGGATGCAGCGGTACGGAGGCGATACGAACCTGGTGGGGCGTACGATCCAGGTCAGTGGTCAGCCGGCAACGGTCATTGGGGTGATGCCACCGGGCTGGCGGTATCCGGAGCGGAGCGACCTGTGGACGACCATGCAGGTGTCGCCTGGGGCGAAACTGCGTGGGTTGCATTACCTGCAGGCGATCGGGCGTCTGGGAACAGGGACGAGTCGACCGGAGGCGGAGGAGGAGTTGGAGCGGATCATGGAGGGTTTGGCGGTGGAGCATCCGGAGACCCACCGGGGTATCCGGGCGCGGTTGACGCCGTATCGGGATTGGGTGGTGCGGGATACCGGCCCATTGTTCGGGTTGATGCTGGGCTCGGTGTTGTGCGTGCAGCTGATCGCGTGCGCGAACGTGGCGAATCTGGTGTTGGCACGCGGGACGCGTCGGATGCGGGAGGTGGCGGTGCGGGTGGCGCTGGGGGCGTCGGCGGGGGCGATCCTGCGGTGGTTGGTCGCGGAGGTGATGGTTCTGGGGGTGGCGGGATCCGTGCTGGGGGTCTTGTTCACGTTGTGGGGAGCAGGGTTGGTGCATCAGTCGTCACCGATGGAGTTGCCGTTCTGGATGGACCTGTCTCCGGACCTCGGGGTGGTTGGCTTTGCCGTGGTGCTGGGACTGGGTTCCGCGTTCCTGGCGGGGCTGGTTCCGGCGGTGCAGTTGGCGCGTCCAGCTTTGGCCGCAGATGTCCGGGCGTTGGGACGTGGCACGGTGGGACTGGGGAGGCATGCCCGGATGCGGCACACGCTGGTGGTGGTGGAACTGGCGTTGGCGATGGTGCTGCTGACGGGTGCCGGACTGTTGCTGCGATCCTTTCATCGGGCCGCAACAATGGACCCCGGGTTTGACGCGCGGCAGCTGCTGACCTTCCGGGTTGGGTTGCCTCCGGCGCATTACAAGGATCCGGATCAGTACATCCGGTTCTTCGAAGAGGTCCGGATCCGGCTTTCCCGGATCGGTGGGATCGCGAAGGTTGGAGGCGTTTCGCTTCTGCCTGCGAGTGGGTACGACAGCTTCGGGGCTCTGGAGATCGAGGGGCAGGACCGGAAGAGCCTTTTTGAGGCGCCCAGTGCGCAGACCAGTTCGGCGACACCAGACAGCCTGGAGACGTTGGGGGTCCGATTGATCCAGGGGCGGATGCTGGACGCGTCCGATGTTGCCTCCTCGCTGCCGGTCGCCGTGGTGGATGAGATCTTTGCGAAACGGCACTTCCCCGAGGGATCGGCGCTTCTGAAACGTTTCCGGCCAGCGTCCGCGACTGACGGCCTCAACACGAACGCGTGGGTCCATATCGTGGGGGTGGTGGGGCGGGTGGCGGCCCACTTCCATGAGGCACCGTCGTTGCCGGTCTATTATCGGCCCCACGCGCAGGTTCCGACCGCGTTCCTGTCGATGGTGGTGCGGACGGAGGGAGAGCCGAAGTCGGTGGTGGGGGCGGTGGAGGAGGCGGTGCTGGAGGTGAACCGTGAGATTCCCATCTACTATGTGCAGACGATGGAGGAGATCCTGCGACAGGCCACATGGGACAAGCGGTTCTTCGTGGGAATCTTCGGGGTGATGGCGGGGTTGGCCGTATTCCTGGTGATCCTGGGGATCTACGGGGTTATGGCGTATTCGGTGTCGATGCGGATGCAGGAACTGGGGGTCCGGATCGCATTGGGCGCGACGCGAGGGGACATCCTGCGATTGGTCCTGAAGCAAGGGATGCGATTGGTGGGGTTGGGGTTGGGCGTGGGGATGCTGAGTTCGCTGGGATTGGCGCACCTTTTGAAGGATTACCTTTTCGGGATTTCTCCCCAGGATCCGCTGACGCTGGTCGTGGTGGTCGTGGTTTTGGCGGCGGTGGGGATGGTGGCGTGCCTCATTCCGGCGCGTCGGGCGACGCGGATTGATCCCATGGTGGCGCTGCGGTCCCAGTAAGGGTGGCAAAAATGCACTGGCCCGACCCGGCATGAGGGACCACTCTCCGGGGGTCGCTCATGAGCAGCAGGAATATTTCAGACTTTGTCGTGGTGTGCGGTGGAGGCGGTTTCATCGGCGGGCACCTGGTGGCGGACCTGAGGCGTCAGGGATACCGGCGGATCCGCGCGGTGGACTGCAAGCCGCAGACGGAGTGGTACCAGCGTTTTCCGGACGTGGAGAATGTGGTGGTTGATCTGGAGGAGAAGGCGGCGTGTTACACGGCCCTGCAAGGGGCGGACGTCGTCTACAACCTGGCCGCGGACATGGGCGGCATGGGGTTCATCGAGTTGAACAAGGGCCTTTGCATGCTGAGCGTGCTCATCAACACGCACCTGTTGATGGCCGCGCGGGAGATCGGGGTGAAGCGCTTCTTCTATGCATCCAGCGCGTGCGTCTACAACGCGGACAAGCAGCGGGATCCGAATGTCACGGCGTTGAAGGAGGAGGATGCCTATCCGGCGTTGCCCGAGGATGGCTACGGATGGGAGAAGCTGTTCTCCGAGCGTATGTGCCGTCATTTCCGGGAAGATTTCGGCCTGGCGACGCGGATGGCGCGGTACCACAACGTTTACGGTCCATTCGGAACCTTCGAGGGTGGCCGTGAGAAGGCCCCGGCGGCGATCTGCCGGAAGGTGATGACGGCGAAATTCACCGGAAAGCACGAGATCGAGATCTGGGGTGATGGCCAGCAGACGCGTTCGTTCATGTACATCGACGACTGCCTCCACGGGACCCAGATGCTGACGCATTCGGACTTCGTGGAGCCGATCAACATCGGCTCTTCGGAGTTGGTCTCGATCAACCAGTTGGTCGACATCGTCGAGGAGATTGCCGGCATCCGGCTCAAGCGGTCC
Source organism: Verrucomicrobiales bacterium (assembly GCA_027489875.1). Taxonomy (GTDB): domain Bacteria; phylum Verrucomicrobiota; class Verrucomicrobiia; order Limisphaerales; family UBA9464; genus UBA6176. Next base: position 1,619 of record JAIXZE010000298.1, on the reverse strand, counting down.
TACAATCTGTCGGCCCCGAAGGGTGTGAACGGCCGGAACTCCGACAACACGCTGATCCAATCGGCGTTCGGGTGGGAGCCGTCGACCAAGCTCAAGGATGGCCTCGCAAAGACGTACGCCTGGATCCACGACCAGGTGGCTCCGCGCTACCGCTGAACGTCCCTGTGATACCCGCCCGACAGACCCCGGAGAGCATCCAGGCACGCAAGGGGCGGCTTCAGGTGCCTTCGTTGACCGCGTACGATCATCCCACGGCCCGGCTGCTCGACGAGGCGGGGGTTCCGATGCTGTTGGTCGGGGATTCGCTGGGGATGGTGGTGCTGGGGTACCCGGACACGACGTCGGTGACGATGGCCGACATGCGGCATCATCTACGTGCGGTGGTGCGCGGCGCGAGTCGGGCGCTGGTGGGATGTGATCTTCCGTACCGGTCGTACGACACCGTGGAGCAGGCGGTGGCGAATGCGCGGTTGCTGATGGAGGAAGGTGCGGGATTCGTGAAGGCAGAAGGCGGGCGCGAGATCCTGGAGCAGGTGAAGGCGATCCGGGCTGTCGGCATTCCATTTTGCGGGCACCTGGGAATGCTGCCGCAGCACGTGGTGGAGGAGGGCGGGAAGTACCGGATCAAGGGACGGGACGAGGAGGGCCGCCGGCGTTTGGTGGAGGATGCCCGGATGCTGGAAGCAGCGGGTGCTTTTGCATGCGTGCTGGAGTTGGTGACCCCACCGGTGGCGAGGGAGATCACCGCGGCCTGTCCGCGGATGGTGACGATCGGGATCGGGTCGGGTCCGGACTGTGACGGGCAGATCCTGGTGACGCCGGATCTGGTGGGTGGGTTCCCGTGGTTCACGCCGCGATTCGTGGTGCCGCGATTGAAGACGGGTGCGGATATCCGGGATGTGGTTTCGGGGTGGGTTCGGGAAGTGGAGCGGGGATCGAACCCAGTCTCCTGAAATCGTTGGCTACGATTGGGATGGGTATCCGGATTGGTTACTTTGTCCAACAGGCCTGGCTGCATTTGCGGATGGCGAGGGTGATGACACCGTCGCCGCCCGCTTTGCATGCACATGGAAGGAATCATTCAGGAACGGACGGCACCAACACCGGGCCTGTGCGTTGCCTCGTGGATCGGATTTCGCGTGGAGCCACATTGGATGAGGCCAACCGGGAGGCCGGTGTGCCCATGTGCGCGCGGCGGTTCAGGATCAGAGAGGCTCTTGCAGTGAGGAACCTGTTCGATTCGCCCGCAGCCGTTCCTCCCTTTGCGGCTTTGAGGCTTCGCGGCTTTTCCCCTCCGTTCCCTTCAGGGACAGACAGGAGAGGCAAAGCCACAAGGCCGCAAAGCCGCGAAGAAGGCGGCGATGACGCGTTTCTCTCCTTCTGCTCGAGAACTTCCCGTCCCCTCTGGTGACCGAAAGGAAGACGGTCTCGCGCAGACATGCATCCCGCGCCCGCCCTCGCCGCAACGCGGCGCACGGCGACAGCCCGGGGTGGAGCGGAGCGGAACCTTGGGAGACTCCACCGCACGACACCTCGCCCCAGCGGGGCGAACGGGGATCACAGGCACCCGGTTCCGTGTGCCCTTTCAGGGCACGAGGACGTGGTGTGGTGTGGTCCCC
>JAIXZE010000344.1 GCA_027489875.1 Verrucomicrobiales bacterium | reverse complement strand
TTGTTCGGTGAGGTGCCACGCGAGTTCTTCGGATTGCTCGCGGGGAGGAATGCGGCGTTGTACCTCGACGTGCTCGATCGGTTGGCTCCGGCACTGGAGGAAGCGGGACACCTTTCGCGGGCGGAAGCGGTCGCCGTTGTGGAGGAACGGCTGCGGGAACATCCGGAGTTCGAGGTCGGGGCGGATTTCCCGGAGGCGGCCGCCGAAGCAGAGACACTCCCGGGGCAGGCCTCGCTGGTGTTGCGTCGGCTGGTGGAGACGCGCTGGCTGCTGGAGCCGATGCGGTCGGATTGGCAACGGCTGGTGCTGTTGAATCCGGCGGCGGAACTGATGCTCTCCGCCATCCGCCAGATCGCGCGCGGGGATCACAGCCAGTTCACCGACCGTTTGCAGATCGCCTGTTCGCAGCTGTTGAACCCGGATGCCTTCGACGAGCAGGGATTCGCCGATCTCGAAGCCTGCCTGTCCAACGTGCGCGACGGCCTGCGGGAACTCCGTCAGATGGAAAACGGCATCGAGCGGCACACCCGCCGGTTGCTGGCATCGGAAACCCTGCGGGAAAACCTCGCGGTGCTCTACGACGACTTCAGCGAGACCATCGGGCACGCCTGTTACCGCGAACTGGTGCGGGCGCGGTTGCCGAGCCGGATCCTGCAGGCACGGCGGCGGCTGGATGAAGTCGGGGCGAATGCCCGTGTGCTCGACCTGATGCAACGCGAACGGCTGCGCCGGAGTCCCCAGGTCGACGCGCCAACGGCGGCCTCGGAGATCCGCACGCGGATGGACGAACTGGCGCGGTTGCTGGATTCGGTGGTGCCGATGGCGGACGCGCTGGACCGTCGGGCGGCGGATTTTGCGCGCCGGGCCTTTGCGCGGCTTCGTTATCTTCAAGAGACGAACTCGGCGCTGCGGGAGCGGGTGCAGGCGGTGTTCCAGCACGTCGATGCGTCGGTCACGCCGGGACGCCTGCATGAGGTCCGCGAGGATCTCGAACTTCCGGTGCTGGGCGTGGTCGAGGCCGGGTTGCTGTCGTCGGATTCGCTCTACCGGCCGCGATTGCGCCGGGTTCCGGGCGAACTGGAGCCGGTGGGCGAGGACGTTTCGGAAGGCGACATCGACGAGGCGATGGCGGAGCTTGGCGCGAACCTGCGCGACACATTGAACGTGATCCGGGCCAACCGGTACGTGGACCGTCTGCCGGGATCGTCCGGAAGCCGCACCACGCTCTCGGACATGCCGGTGTCGAACGACGACGATATCGCGGACATCATCGCGTGCCTGTTGCACGCGGGCGCGCGGGATGCGGCCTACCGGGTCGAGAGCGTGCGGGATGCGGACGACACCGCGGATCCGCCGAAGCGCGTGAAGGCGGGGTACGCCATCGAGGATTTCAGCCTGGAGAAGAAATGAGCGGATCGCTGACAACCGGAATGAACGAGGCGGACCGGGAATCGTTGCAGGAATGCCTGCAGCGGTTGCTGGCGTCGGGGGCGATCCTGCGTGAGGACCACCGGGACCTCTACGACTGGGCGCGGCTGCACCGCGAGAAGGTGGACGAGTTGTGCCTGCTCGCCGGATTGAAACTCGTCTGGGAACACGACAACCGGCTGGTGCTCGCGATCCCGCAGCATCCACGCCTCCTGCGAAGGCTCCGGCAGGACGAGACGTTGATCGTGCTGGCCCTGTGGTACGACTTCGATCGTCAGGTGAAGGACGAAGGCAAGACGCCGGAAGACGTCGGGTTCCGTGTGCGGGAGTTCAGCGAACAATTCGAGGCGAAGTTCCGGAACCTCCAGTTGCCGGGGCCCACGCGATTGCTGGAGATCCTGCATCTGCTGGAGAAGAAGAGCGTGGTGCGGTTGAGCGAGACGGCCGGACCGTTCCCGGACGTGGTCATCCGGGTGTTGCCGACGATCCGGTATCTGGTGCCGTTCAGCGCGCTGGAGGAATGGACGAAGACGCGCGACCGGCATCTGGCGGCAGGCAGCGGTGGCGAGGAACCGACGGAATAACGGGACGAACGCATGTCATCACGAGCCATACGCCTGACGCAGATCCACGCCATCAACTGGTATGGTTACCGCGACTCCTTTGCCGTGTCGGGAAACCTGCTGGTCGCAGGCGTGACCGGGTCCGGGAAGTCCGTGCTGATGGACCTCATCCAGCTCGTGCTGATAGGGCACCAGCAGAAGGTGCGGTACAACCAGTCGGCCACCGGCGACCGCTCGACGCGTGACCTGAAGGGATATTGCCTCGGCGACACGAAGCAGGACATTGATGGCGTCCCCCAATACATGCGCCAGGGCGGCGTGACCTATGTGGCGCTGGAATTCACGTGGCCCGGAACGCGCTCACCGCGCTTGGAGACGTGGGGTCTGCGGATCGAGTTCGAGAGCGTGGCGCAGCACACGCCCTCGATCCGGCCCTTCGTGATCCCGGCGGGCGTGACCCGGAACGATTTCCTGGACGATCGCCGCGTGCCGCTCGACCTCGTGGCGTTCCGGCAATGGGTGGAGTCGCACGCCGGTGCCTCGGGCCGCACCGGACGACTGTTCACGGGCATCGACGAATACCGACGCGAACTCGCGTTGCCGTCGCACCTGAACTTCGACCGGCCGACGTTGGACTACCTGCTGCCGGCAGCGATGTCGTTCACGTTCATGGATTCGTTCAACGACTTCTGCCGGCGCTACATCCTGCCGGCGGAAGCGGTGGACATCCGTGGCGTGCGGGACAGTTACCTCGCCTTCCGTGAGGCGCAGCGAATGCTGTCGACGCTGCGCGATCAGGGCGAGCGACTGGAGAAGATCCACGGGATCCACGCGAAGCAGTCGGCGGCCGAACGCGATCGACTGGCCGGACGTTACGTCGAGGCGCTGCTGCGCACGGAAGCGGCGGAGGAAGCCCTCGCCGCGGAGCAACGATTGCAGGCGACGCTCGAAGCGGAACTCGCGGGCGAGACGGCTCGCATCGTCGAACTCGAACGCGAGATCGAACAGGGCGACCAGCGTCGGAGCGAGGTGGAGGCGACGCTCAACGCGAGCGAGGACGGAAAATTCTTCCGCCGGTTGCAGCAGGAGAATCAGGAGCTCACGGCGCGGATCCGGCGCCTGAAGGACATCGGGGAATCCGTGGAGCAGGCGCGGCAACTGCGGGTGAAGAACGCGCGCTGGTTCGCGGGCCTGCTGGCGAAGCTGCCGGTGGACGCACCGGCCGGACCTTGGTCCACGGTGCAACGCGCCGCGGAGGCATTGGAGTCCGCGGGTCCCACGGATCTGCGGGAACGGACGCGCGCCCTCGCCGGCGCGTGCACGGTGGCGCGGCAGGCGGCGCAGGCGCTGGTGAAGCCGGTGGAGGAAGAGTTTCGGCGCCTGGAACGCGAGGACCACACACTCAAGGCGTCGCTGCTCGCCTTGCGCTCCGGCGCGTTGACGGAGAACTCCGTGCTGTTGTCCGCGTTGAACGCGCGGTTGCCGCGTCGCGGCAATGATCTTCCGGCACAGGCGATGTGGCAGTTGTGCGAGGTGACCGATGAGGTCTGGCGCCCGGCACTGGAGGTGACCTTCGGACGGAAGTTCGCGGTGGTGGTTTCCGAGCGCGATTACGACGCGGCGGAATCGATCTATCACGAGCTGCGCGAGGAATCGAAGGGGGAGTCGCTGGTGAACCCGAAGCAGGCGCTGGAGCTGGGGCGGGCACCAAAGCCGGGTTCACTGGCCTTGAAGCTGGAGACGAAACATCCGGTGGCGCGCGCTCTGGTGGACCATCTGTTCGGCGACGTGATCTGCGTCGACGACCTGCGCGAGTTGCGGAAGCACGAGAAGGCCATCCTGCCGGATGGCTTCCAGGTGCGACGTCCGTTCGTCCAGCGGCCGCGGCACTACGACAACCTCCCGTGCATCGGGAAGAAGGGATTGGAACGTCGCCGCGCGTGGTTGCAGGAACAGCAGGACGCCGTGAAGGCGCGGCAACGGCAACTGGAACCGCTGCTGACATTGTGGCGCGAGGCGACCGAGTTCCACGACCAGTCGGGACTTCACCGCGAAAGCCTTCACGACGACCTCGCGGAGGCCGCGGGCCTTCCGGAGTTCCAGAAGAAGCTGGAGAACAACCTCGCCGACCTTCGCAGCATCCGGACGGCGGACCTCGAAGCCCGCGAGGCGGAATTGCGCGAGTGGCGCGACCGTCTGGCGACGTGGCGGCGCGAACGCGATGGACTGCTGCAAAGCGGGAACCGCCAGCGGATGGGCCAGATCGCGGACAACCTGCGACGGCTGCAGGAAGCGTTGGAGTCGGCACAGGACCTGGTGAAGACGGTGCGCGACGCCGAGGATGTTTCGCCGCACCTAGTCCGGATCGAGGAGTTGCGGGAACGGTTCCGCTCGGAGTTCCCCGTGCGCACGGTGGCGGCGGATCGCGTCCAGACGCTGTGGCGCGATGCGGAGCTGACGGCCCGCGTGGCGCGCACCGAACTGGTGGCGGAGCGCCGTGACCTGGCGCGGGTTCACGATCCGCAATTCTCGGACCTCGATCCCGAGGCCTCGGACAATGCGGGCTACGAGGCTCGTCGTGGGCGTATCGCGCAGGCGCACATCCCGGAGTACGAACAGAAGGCGGTGACGGAGGAGCGGAACTGGCAACAGCTGTTCCGCGAACAGGTGCTCGAGAAGCTTCGCGAACGCCTGCTGATGGTCGAGAATCTGATGACCCTGTTGCGGACGGCTTTGGACAAGCCGATCGGGAACAACCGCTATCGGATCGTCGCGCGCCAGAACCGCGACGGGGAGTTCGACCTGTACCGGCGGCTTCTGGATCTTTCGGCGACGGTTCGCGGCGATGAGATGCTGTTCGCGACGGCCGATGGCGAGATCCGCGAGGCGGTGGAACGCATCTTCCGCGCGATCACCGCCGAGACCGGCACCGGCGGGGCCGAGGCAGAACGATTCCTCGATTACCGGAACTACCACGATTACGACATCGAGGTCGCGAATGTGAACGATCCGGACGCACGCGCCTACAGCGTCAACCGCGCCGCGGGCAAATCGAGCGGCGGCGA
>JAIXZE010000138.1 GCA_027489875.1 Verrucomicrobiales bacterium | reverse complement strand
GGATCCACAGATGACACCGATTTCACAGATGGGGCGGAGACAGGCGTGGTTGCCAGCGTGTCTATCCTTGCTGGCGGTGTTGCTGGTTTCGGTTCGGCTGACGGGTGCGACGGTGGAGGTGTTGGTGGGACCGGGCGCGCCTGGGGCCGCGGGTGCCGTTGTGCTGAAGAATCCGTTCGGGGTGTTGCGCGATGCCAAGGGGGACCTGTGGTGGTGTGAGTACGACGGTCAGGTCATCCGCCGTATGGATGGAGCAGGGAAGGTGACCTTGGTGGCGGGGTGTGGGGAGACCGGGTACACGGGCGATGGGGGGCCTGCGGTGGCGGCGCGGATGAACCAACCGCATGAGATCCGCTTTGACCGCGAGGGAAACCTCTTCTTCACGGACATGAAGAACCACGCGATCCGGCGTGTGGACGCCCGGACAGGAATCATCACGACGGTGGCGGGCACGGGGCAGGCCGGCTACTCGGGCGACGGTGGGGCAGCGTCGGCCGCGACCCTGCGCCAGCCGCACAGCCTGCAGTTTGACGCGAAGGGCGATCTCTTCATCTGCGACACCGGGAACCACGTGGTGCGGAAACTGGAGATGGCCTCGGGGCGCATCATGACTATTGCCGGCACGGGCAAGGCCGGTGCGACACCGGACGAAGCCAGCCTGGCTGGCGTGGCGTTGAATGGTCCGCGAGCCATCGAGTTCGACGGCGAAGGGGGACTCTGGCTGGCCACGCGCGAGGGCAACCAGTTGTTCCGTCTGGATCTCGTGGAGGGTCGGATCCGACGTGTGGCAGGTGCAGGACCCAAGGGGCCGAAGGGTGATGGGGGACCGGCGCGCGAAGCTTGGCTGACGGGACCGAAGGGGCTTTCGCTGGACCCCGTTGCGGGATCCAAGCCGAAAGGAGTGATGTTGGTGGACACCGAGAGCCACACCTTGCGCCGCGTGGATCTGGAGAGGGGAACCATCGAGAGGGTCCTTGGGACGGGGGCGAAAGGCGGGGTGTTTGATCCCGATCCGCTCAAGTGTCCACTGTCGCGGCCTCACGGGGTCTGGACGGATCCCGCGGGTGGATGGTTGGTCGGGGACAGTGAGAACCACCGGTTGCTGCGGTTGCGGTGAGGTGTGGTGGGTGGGCGTCATGGGACTGACACTTCCCGGTCGTGGAATGGTTGGTCTTGGCGTCCGAAGGCAGGATTGAAGTGGGGATGGGCGGTGGCGGGAGTCTGATGGACGTGCAAAGCGCGCGATTCCGACACGTGGTGCGCGGCTTCGCCACGGTTTCGTCCTTTTCGACAATTCCTGCGGCGGCTTGGTGACGGGTCGTCACCGCGGGGCATCGTTCCCGCCATGGGATTGTTGCGGCATCGTCGGTGCCTTCGTTTGCACCTCCGGCTGTAGAGATAGGTTCAACCTGTCGGGCGTTATGTCGTCGCGACGGGGGAACTCCTGCAGACGATGAAACGAAGAAGCACAGATACAGCGAATCCCTGGCAGCGGGCACGAAAGACGGTCCGGAGCTGGGTTTCCCTCCTCGGATTGGCCGGCCTTGCCGGCGAATCATTCCTGCCGGCGCACGCAGGCCTGACGCCCCCGCATGGCATCTCGGCCATCAACCTTTCCGTCATCCAGAACGACACGGGAAACGCCGTGGAGTCTGTCACGCTGGAATCGAAACTCTCTATCAATGACCTCCGGATCCGTCCGGGATCCAATCGCGGCGATTACAATCTCCAGGTCGGGGACATCGGCACGGACGATGTGGCGGCGGGTCTGCTGCTCGTCGCGGTGTCCGAGAACGGACGCGACAACGGCGAACTGGAGAACCTGCTCGGCTATGCCGCTCCGTCGTTCGACTACGGTGCCGCCGGGTATTGGGCGGTGGTGCAGGACGTCACGGTGGACCGCGCGGAGTACAACATGAACGTTGCCGCGGCCTACTTCCCGTTCGACAAGTGGACCGCGGGTTTTGCCCGGAATGCGAACCGGTCCAACGGTGCCACGAACAATTTCTTCGTTGGTTCGCCCGGGCTTGTTCTGGGGACGCACTTCCGCGGTATCTCGGCGGGGCGTTCGCGGGTCGACCTGAGAACGTTGGGCATCACCTCGACCAACTCGGGCGTCCTGTTGGTGAACCACGCCAAGAACGAAGGCAACTACGCGAACTCCGCGGTCAATGCGGACGGAACGTGGGAGATCTACATCAAGGACAACTTCGGCAGCGCGACCAATCCGCGGGCGCTGGAGCAGGATCCGGCGGCGTTTGTCTTCATTCCGCGCACGGACACCAACGTGGTCTCCGGCCGATTCGGTGTGGACGGCACGGGTACCAATGCGGTTGTGCTGATGCACAACGGTGAGGCCCCGAGGTTCACGGTCACGCAGTTGGAGCCGGGCCGGTTCCGGTTGGACATCGCCGGTGGATCGCCAGCGGCGGGCGTTCTGATCACCTCGATGGAAGGTGGGCTGACGAACAACTTCGACAACGTCCTCAGCTACCAGGCGGAGGGCAACGGCTGGATCCTCGAACACCGGGACACCGGCGTGTACCCGCCGGTCCTCGAAGCCTGCACCAATGAACCGGTGGCAGCGTTCGTGTACATCCCCGGGGCGACACCTGGAATGTCGGCAGCGCCTGCGCGCACGGCGGTCACGACCGAAGATGGTGGCACCGCAACGGTGGACATCGTCCTCGATGTTCCTCCTTCGGCACCGGTCACGCTCCGTGTCGCGTCCACGCGGCCTGAGGAGGCCACCGTGGCTCCTGAAGTGCTCACGTTCCTTCCTGAAAACTGGAACGTGCCCCAGACATTGCGAGTTTTCGGCCAGGACGATTCCAACGCGGATGGTGCCGCCGACTTCGCGATTGTGCTGACGGTCGCGGAAGGTTCGGACGCCTCCTTTGTGGGTGTGCCCGAGCTCCGTATTCCGGGCGTCAACTCCGACGACGAATCTGCCGGCATCACCGCATTTCCCGTGGACGGCATCCGTCTGACCGAAGCGGGTTCCACGGCCACGACCGCCCTCCAATTGAGCCGCCCGCCCGTCGCGACGGTTCGGATCCCGCTGACCTCTCTGGCGTTGGATGAAGCGGTGGTTGAACCTGCGGAACTGGTGTTCACTCCGGGCAACTGGAACGTCGCCCAGACCGTCACCGTCCGTGGTGTGGACGATGGACGGCAGGATGGGACTCAGGTCTTCACGGTTCGGGTGGGACCTTCCGTTTCCGATGATCCCGACTTCAATGGCCTTGCAGGCCGGTCGATCCAGGGCGAGACGCGGGATGACGACGTTTCCCGACTGGTGTGGAACTACTCGCTGCCGCTCACCGTGGTTGAGTCGCAATCCATCACCTACACGCTCGCCCTCGGAACCCAGCCCGACCTTCCGGTCGACATCGTCCTGACCTCTTCGGTCCCAGCTTCGGTGACCGTGACTCCCTCGTTGCTGACGTTCACGCCGGAGGACTGGAAGACGCCCAGGATCATCACGCTGAATGCCCCGGACAACGCGACCAATCAGCCGACGCTTCTGCTCAACATCAGTCACAACCTTCAGACCGTGGATCCGGTATACACCAACTTCGTGGGTGCCACACCGCTCCCAGCAGTGGTCCTCGACAACGAGACGACCATCGAGTTGCCGTCTGGCAACGCGTTCTACGGCCTGGGAATGCCGCCCGTTGGCATCGACGGTCGCGCGACCCTCGCAGATCCCGATGCCACCACGTTCGGCGGAGCTCGCCTGACGGTGTCGATCACTTCAGGGGGCACGGGTCGTGACCAGCTTGCCGTGCGTTCTGCGGCAACCAACGGATTCCCCGTCGTCGTGGACGGAACACGGCTTCTCCATGGTGGTGTCGAGATCGGTTCCATCGAGGGCGGGGCGTTTCCTGCGGCATTGGACATCCGCTTTGGCAGCGCGGCGACCGCGCCGATCATCGAGGATGTCCTCCGTTCAGTGACCTTCGTGACGACCGGCACCACTTCTGGGCCACGTCTGCTCGCGGTGCGGTTCGATGACGGCCTGGGTGCATCGGGTACGGTGGCCAAGACGGTGCGCGTCGGGCGCATCCGTCAGACACAATTCCAGGAAGGCGCGGACTTCGGTTACGGCCTGTACAGCGGGGCAGGAGACATCGCCCTTTCGCAGGTGGGCAGCTTCACGCCGTGGCCGATCGGTCGGACGCCATCGCCCGCCGAAGGTTTGCTGATGGACTGGCCCGATGGTGGTGTGCCCAATGAATCGCAGATCCTTCTCCGGTTTGATGACTTTGTTGGCACCAACACCTGGCAGGTCCCGCCGGGAGCCACGGTGTTGCTCGCTGAACTCGTGGTGCACGTGAACAACCCCGGAGACGGTGCCCGGTTGCATCGCATGCTGGTCCCGTGGGATCGCGATGCGGATACGTGGGACAGCCTGTTCCAGGGGGTTTCGCCGGATGACGTGGAGGCGCGTGCGGCCTACGAGTCCCAGCTGGGCGTCGAAGATGGCAGCGGTATCACTGGCCTCGGATTCGCCACCATCGGCGTCACCCCGGATGTGCAAGCCTGGGTCCGCGGGCAAACGAATCACGGCTGGGTGTTCCTGGGATGGCCGTTGCGCACGGATGGCACCGGTATCTCTCCGTCGGAGATTGGCGACATCAGCCAGCGCCCCCGGTTGCGGGTCCTGTGGACGGATGCCGACGCCCGTGTGGCCAGCTTCCAACAGGGAGTCGACGGCTACGAGGGAACGCGGGACACGCTCCTGCGGCACACGCAGCCCGAGACGCCGCTGGTGACCTCGGATGTCCTCTGGGCCGATTGGCCGGACGGGGCGGGTACGAACAGCATGCACTCGCTGATCCGATTCGAAGACGTCTTTGGTGATGCGGCGGGACGCGTTCCAGCCAACGCACGGATCGAGATGGCCCTTCTGGACCTGCCGTCCGTTGGCACGGACAACATGGGTGATGGGGGTGCCTTCTACCGCATGCTGCAGGCGTGGGATGACACGGCAGCCACGTGGATCTCCATGGTCGATGGCATCCAGGCCAACGGCATCGAGGCGGCAATCGAACCGTCTGTTGTCATTGGTTCGCCGACGCTGGAGCCGGATGTCCAGGGCACCGTCAACACGGTCGAGGTCACCTCGGACCTGATCGCGTGGCAGTCAGGGACGCCGAACCACGGTTGGGCGGTGCTGCCGTTGCCGGGTGGCGTGAACGGCTGGGGATTCCGGTCCTCGAAGTTCATCAGCTTCGTCGATCCGCTGAAGGCCGAGGCGGAACGTCCGCGGCTCCGGATCTTCTACTCGATGCCCGGCGGTGCCGAGGCGGCGACCCTGGAGATGCCGGTCTTCGCGGGAGCTACGCTTCGCGTTGGCTTCACCGGGAGTCCGGGTGTCACCTATCGGGTCGTCCGCTCCGGGACTGTCGCTGGTGCCTATGAATCCATCGGGACCGCTACCACCGATGCGGGCGGTCGCGGACTGTTGATGGACAACAACCCGCCGGTCGACGGTGCGTACTACCGCGTGGTCACCCAGTGACCTGACCGTTTGCTGAATCAGGGACCGGGGGGGAGCGATGGCTCCCCTCCGGTTTCCTCGTTCTTCCCCCTTCTTCCTGTTCCTCGAAACGAACGCATAGCCATGAATTTCCATCCTCCCCTCCGGCGACGTCAGACCGGTGCCTTCACCCTGATCGAGCTTCTGGTGGTCATCGCGATCATCGCGATCCTGGCGGGCATGCTCCTGCCGGCCATGTCCAAGGCCCAGGAGCGCGCCCGACGCATCGGATGCCTCAACAACCTGAAGCAGCTGGGAATCGCCTCTGTCCTGTACGCGATGGACCATCGGGGGCATCTCACGGCACCCACGTGGTCGCAGACCGGCTTCGAGCCGACCGAGTTCTCGGATCGCAGTGCGTCCGACGATGACGCTTCCTGGCTTTGGCCCGGATTCGTCCGGCCGTTCAAGAGTTATACCTGTCCGTCCACGCGGCATTCGATCCGGACGAACATGTTCCGGAAGCCATTCTCGTCATCGACCTACGTGTACGACCTGACGGACAACGCGGTGAACAAAAAGGCGTTTGGGACGAGCTACGAGATCTTCGGGACCATGGCCGATCGCCAAGGCGACGGCACCGTGGCGACCATCAAGAAGACGGAGTCGTCGGTGAACTCCAAGGTCATCACCCGATTCACCGAAGCCCTGCGGACGGCGCCGGGGCCATCGAACATCCTCCTCATGCTCGACGCGGACGATCGTGCTGCGGAGAACCTTGGGACCGTGAACAACAACTGGCCGGACAAGGGGGACAACCATGGCGAACTGGGGGCGACCATGAACTTCACCGACGGCCACGCGCGGTTCGTGAAGCGTCAGGAGTACCTGCGCGTGCTCAACCTCAGCCAGGACTCGAACAATCGCCCGCCGGACGGGTTTTGAGGGCCGTGGCCTGGAACTGCGGGTGAGCTTCGGGAAGATGAAGGGAATCTTTCGCCCCGCTGGGGCTGGTTCTTCATCACACGGGAAACCCACGGCTGACGCCGTGGGCTATCCTCTTTCGGCCCTCCGGGCCTGAGGGGGCCTGCCGGGTGGGGGCACCCGGCCTTCAACCAGGGTCTGGAAACTGGGAGCTGGCGACTGGCACTTTAGGCTGCGTGCCCTCACGCGGCGGACGGCGGGGGGTGAGGATTCGCCGGGTGAGGGCACCCGGCCTTCAACTGGTGACTGGCACGTGGAAACTCCCCCCTGTAGGCCGCGTGCCCCACGCGGCGTTTCAGGAGGCAGGCTCGGAGGCATTGAGGCTCGGGTGCCAGAGGGAGCCGCAGCCGGGGCATTTGTTGGTGTCGAGGGCGAGTTGGTGTCCGCAGTAGGCGCAGTAGCGGATCTTCCGTTCGACGACCGGGGCGGGTGCTGGCGCAGGCGGTGGGGTGGCCGGCGCAGGGGACCGGACGAAGCCAAGGTACCGCGTGCCCTGATGAGCGAGTTCGCCGAAGTCGTCGTCGGCGAGCGCGCTGTAGTCGGAGGCCTTCACCCTGAACTCCTGCCGGGCGTTGTCGGAGAGACGCTCGAAGGTGATGTAATAGCTGGTGGAGGCCGAGGAGTTGCCCGAACCGCCGCTGACGTGGGTGCGTTTGGTGACGACGCGCGCCGGGAACCGTAGTTGGGGTGCGGCGTTGTTGGACGACCACTCGGCGGCGCCCTTGACGATGGATCCGATGATGACGAACGCGATGAACCCAGCCACGAGGACGAAGATGATGGAGAAGCCGGCGAAGGGGAGCGGCATGCTGTTCATGATCGGGTGCGGTTATCGCGCTTGGGAGGGGCGTGGGCGTCTTGAATTTTCGGGGGATTTTCGTGCGTGCTGGAACCCCGGTCACTCGTGCGGGTGGGCTTCTCCGGGTTCAACGGGTTCGGCCGGCGGCGGCGGCGTCGACGAGGAGGGTGACTTCGGGGTGGAGGTGCAGGAAGGAGGCGGGGAAACGCGTGGTGATGGGGCCCTGGATGAGGCGGCGCAGGGCGTCGCGTTTGGCCTTGCCGGTCACGAGGAGGAGGATGCGTCGCGCGTGGAGGAGGTCCGACATGCCGAGCGTGAGGCCGAAGGTGGGACGTTCCGGTTCGTTGGAGAGCATCGAATGGCGGAGGGATTCGGGAGACAGGGTGGCGATGTGGGCGTGGGGTTGCAGGGCGTCATCGGGTTCGTTGAAGCCCAGGTGGCCATTGAGGCCGAGGCCGAGGATGGCGGTGTCGATGGGGCCGTTGGCAGCGAGCCAGTCGCGGACGCGGGTGCATTCGGCGGCGGGGTTGGCGGGATTGCTGTTGAAGCCGATGTAGCGGGAATCGAGGCCCAGGGGCGTGACGAGCGCATTGCGGAGGAACGTTTCGCAGGTGCCGGGACGTTCCATGGCGAGACCGCCCCATTCGTCCAGCTTGATGACCTTCATGAAGCGGGTGAGGCAGGGGGCGGCGCGCCCATGGCGCGCGAGGATTTCGTAGGTGCGCAGGGGAGTGGCTCCCGTGGCGAGGCACAGGAGTGCGTGGGGTTTTGATTCGAGTCGGGCCGCGATCGAGACGGCGGCGGCGGTGCTGACGGCTTCGTGGTCTGCGAGGACAGTGGATGCGAGCATGGATGGAGGAGCGGAGGGTCGGGGGTTGTGGACAACGCGGGGGGAGCGCTGTCCATGTTGCGGTGGATTGGGGGGAAAGTGGGAGGGCTGGAATCAGAGGATCGGCTTGATGCGGAGATTCCGGTGCTGGACGGCGTCGGGGAAGTTGTAGTTCTGGATGCCGATGTAGCCTTCGAGGGGGCGTCCTTCGGTATCGGTCCAGGTGTTCACGAGTTGGCCATTGATGCGGAGGGCATAGTTGGGACCAACACAGGTGAGTTCGTAGGAGTTCCACTCGCCGATGGGTTTGAGCGTGTTTTTTTGCGGTTGGCGGAATGGATAGAAACCTCCGGTGGCGTCCTCGGGCTTGAGGGGCGGTTCGACACCGATCTCGAACTCGTGGCCCTGGCGCACGCCGATCCACGGATCCTGCCCGGGATCGGGAAAGCGGAAGAAGATGCCGGAATCCGACTTGGGCCCGGTGTGGCGCCACTCGCCACGCAGGATGAAGTTGGCGAACGTCCGTTGGGTGAACCAATGGAGGCCCATGCCGCCGTTGCCGGTGGCGACGCCCTCCTTGATCTCGACGTTGCCAGGACCGCAATGCTTCCAATGCTCGAGGGCGGGACCCGTCAGGAGCGGAGTGAAGCCGGATTCATCGGCAGGTTCGGCTGGGACGGAGGAGAGCAGCGAGGTTGGGATGGAACCGATGGGGCGGGCCTCGAAGTGGCGATAGTAGAGTTCGGCGGCCTCGCTCTGGAGTTGGATGCGACCATTGGAGAGGCGGACTTCGCGGTCGGCTTCCTTGTAGCGGGGGTTGGAGAGGGCGAGGACGACCTGCCCGTTGAGGAGGTGCAGGGCCTGATTGCCCCAGGCGATCACCTCGGCGGTGTTCCATTCACCGTGGGGTTTTTCGGGATCGAGGGGAGAGGTGACACCTTCGAAGGGCTGGACCGTGTAGCGCGGGGCACCGGGCGACCAGAGGACACACTTCTCGCCGGGGCTTTCGCCACGGTAGGGAATCGCGGGGTGATCCTGGAGGACGAAGTTCCGGCCTTCCACGTCGCAATAAGCCCCGGCGACGCTCCACCACTGGCCGACACCTTTCTCCATGACGTTGTATTCGACCGAGCGCATCCAGGCGTCGGAGCCCGCGCCGTGGGGGCCGATGGCCCAGTAGAGGATGCCGGAATCGCGGTAATGACGGGCTTCGGCGCGGGGTGGCCACTTCTTCGTGCCCCAGCGGTATTGGACGCGGATGTGGACGTTGGTGAAGGCGGCGTGGGTGGTGATGGCTCCGTAGATTTCGCCGGTGATGTGGATGGCGGGTTCGCCATCGATCTGGGTGACGCGGAAGACGCGATGAGGATCGTTGTTGAGACCGATGGGTTTCTTCGTGACTGGATCCGGACCGAGGTAGAGGTCGAGGCCGGAGAAGTCGCGTCCGTTGAACAGGGGTTGGAAAGCCGCATCCGCGGCGGCGAGGTGCAGCGTTGCGGCTCCCGCGAGCACGAGAGCAGCGCAGTGGATGGAGGCAAGGGAGTTCATGGGTCAGGTTCCGCTGCGGAGGCTTTCCAGGTAGGCGAGGAGGTCGGCGAAATCGTCGAGGGCCAAGGATCCTTCGAGCCCTTCGGGCATGAGGGATTGGGTGGTGGGATGCCGGGATCGGATGCGGGACTTGGGAAGGAGCATGGGCTCTCCGGCGGCGGGTTGGAGGGAGAGGGCATCGGTGGTTTCTGCGCGGATCATTCCGAGCACTTCATCGCCGTCGGTGAGTTCGAACCGGGTGAGGGCGTAGCCCTCGCGGACGGCGCGGTTGGGCCAGAGGATGCTTTCGGCGAGCGTGCGGCGATCGAACTGGGCACCGGCACCGCTGAGGTCGGGGCCGATGTCCGTGCCCTGGCCCTGGACGCGGTGGCATTGGATGCAGGCGACGCCGGTGCGGTCTTCGAAGAGTCGTTTGCCCTTGGCGCTGTCCCCGCGGTTCGCGAGGGCGTGTTCGAAGAAGGCCTCGCGGGTGGGGCGGGGTGTTTCGATGGCGAAGAGGGCCGCGGTGTCCGGCGTGCGCTGGGTGCGATAGACGGATTGGAGTTCGGCGATGGCGGGCGGGGTGAGCTTCGGGAGGCGCGGAAGGATTCGGGGCAGGGCCTCGGCCTGGATGCGATGGATGGCTTGTCGGGCGGCAGCGCGGCCCGCTGCTGAACGGGATTCGAGTGCTTCGAGGTAGAGATCCAGTGCCCGGATGTCCGGGGTTTGCAGGAGGGCTTCGACGGCCTGGGATTTGAGAGCCGGGTCGGAGGCAGCCTGGACCAAGGCGGGGATGGCGGCGGTGGATCGCAGGGGCACGAGGGCGGCGAGGGCGGCAGAACGGACTGCGGGGGAACCTGCAGCCAGCTGTTCGGTGAGGGCTGGAGCGGCCGCAGGATCCCCGGTGAAACCGAGGGCGCGGATGGCGGGCAGAAGCAGGGGGGATTCGGCATCCCGGGCGAGTGCCGTGAGGCGTGAGACAAGGTTGGAACGGCCGATCTGGCCGGCGAGTTCGACGAGGTGTTCCGAACGGGTGGCGTGTGGGTGGTCGACGGCGAGATCCAGCAGCGCGATTGCCGTGGAGGTGTCGTTGGTGGATTGGAGGAGGTCGGTGAGACTGGGAGCGAGGCGTTCGGCGAGGGGGCTTTTGCGGGCCAGATCCAGACCGATGATGCCCGCGCCGGGTACTTGCAGGCGGGCCAGGGTACGCAGGTACGTGCTGCGGAGGTTGGCATCTGCTTCATTGCCGAAGCGTGCGGCCACTTGCAAGCCGAGATCTGGGTCGGGTTTCTGGCCAAGGGCCTCGAGAGCGAGTTGGCGGAAGATGGGAACCGGTGAACCGCCAAGGAGGTTGAGGAACAGGAGTTGGATCTGTTCGGTGGCCGCCCACACCTGGGTCCTCGCGGGGCGTTGGAGCCGGAAGGGATGGTACGCCCACCAGCTGCCATCCCACGGGAGCGGTTGGAGTCGGATGTGGGAGAGGAGGCCGATCGCGTTGGTGCGGGCAGCCTGGACGACGGTCGTGTTGGTGGCCTCCTTGCAGAGGACCGCGACAAGGTTTGTGTCCCAGGTTTCGCGCAGGGCGAAGCGCGCCCCTTCGCGAATCCTTGGTTCCCGGTGTCCGAGAGCGTGGGCGATCTGGTCCCAGGCCGATGGGTGTCGGCGTCCGATGCGATTCAGCGCGGTGAAGGTGGCGTGGAAAGGGAAGAGATCGGGGGTGTTGATGGACTGGAGCAGGGCGGGGACCTGCACCGGCGAACCGGATCGGCCGAGGGCGACCGCCGCGTGAAGGCGGATCGATGCGTCGGAGTGTTGCAGGAAGGAAACGAGGGATTCTGGCGGGAAGGAGCGCGTGGATTCGCCGGCCTGGCGCAGGAGTTGGCGGAGCAGGGGTGTGGGAGCGGTAGTGAGGATCGGGGCGGAATCGGGCGATGAAAGCCCACCGGCTCCGTCGATGGCGTGCAGGGCCCAGAGGGCGTGGATGCGTGTTTGATCGGAGGCGTGGGTGTCGCGGAGGAGACCGAGGAGCGCAGGGATCTGGTTGGTGCCGCGTTGGGACAAGGCGCGCTGGGCGGCATGGCGGACGGGATGGGCAGGATGGGCGAGGGCTTGGAGCAGGTCGGGACTGGGAATGGTCGCGGGTGCGGATTGTCCCAGGGTGAAGGGCCGGTACCAGCCGGGACGCGGCGCGGGCGTGGGTGGAGATGCCTGCGACAACCGCCACAGTCGACCGGTGACGGCGGATTCCTTGGTGTCGCGGTGTTGCCAGTCGCAGATGTAGAGGTGGGCGTTGTCGTCGGAGAACGCGATGCCGACAGGGCGGAAGTCGGCCGGAGGATTCGAGAACAGCAGTTGGTCACGGACGGGGCGGAAGGAACCCGCGTGTCGTTCAAGGACGACCCGACGCAGGTTGCGTTGGCCGAAGTCGGAGAGGATCAGGTTGCCCCGCCACTCTTCAGGAATGCCGTCGCCCGTAACCGCCAGCGCGCCCGTGGCCGCTCCTGCGCCATAATCGGCGAGCATCCACAGCGTATGGGGTTGCTGGGGAATGAAGTCGAAAGGATAGCCGTAGAAACCCCCATCGATCATGTGGGTGACGCGGCCCATCCACTGGTTTTCGTCGGTGTTGTCGTAGGTGAAGAGGTCGTCCTCCTCGGTGCGCGCGACGTCGAGGATGTTCCGGACGCCGGTGGAGAAGACTTCAAGGCCAGTGCCGTCGGGTCGGATCCGGACGATTCCGCCGCCGTGGAGGTCGACGCGGCGGCCATCGGTGCCGGTGGCTCCGAAGAGGCCCTTGTCGCCGACGGCGACGTAGAAGAATCCATCGAGGGCGAGACGGAAGTTGGCGGGTACGTGGTCATTCCAGTCGAGCGCCCAGGGGTTGGGATTAGTCTGCCGGATGAGGTCGCGGGGATCGCGTCCGAGGCTGTTGTCGTCGCGGAAGGCGGTGAAGCGGGGGTTGTGAAGGACGTAGAGGTGGCCTTCGAGATATTGCATGCCGAACACGGCATGGAGGCCTTCGGCGAAGACGGAGCGGCGGCCGTCGGGGTGGAAGCACAGGATGCGTCCCTCGGCGGCATTGGCAGGGGAGCGGATGTCCATCGGGTCCTCGGCGACGAAGACACGGCCGTCGGGAGCGACGGTGACGACGGAGGGGTGCTGGATGTCCGGGGCCTGGGCGACGAGGCGGAGGGTCCAACCGGGGATTGGTTCGGGAGGGGGTGGCTGTTGCGCGAAGACGTGGCCGGAGAGGAGGGTCAGGAGGACAAGGAGGATCTGGGCGAGCGAACCCGCTGGAGGTGGATGAAACCCCAATGCTGGACGCCGCAATTCCTCAAGCGTACCTGCGTCCGGAGAATCCGGATGCGGGCAGGATGAAGCGGCTTGGAAAGCCAGCGGGGGTTGCATGCGGGACAGGATTTTGGGTTCGCCGCCGAATGCAAGGGTTCTGATGCGTCCCGTGGCGAATGGGGGCAGTTGCACACAGCCGTCGCCGGCAGAGGGGGGGCAACGTCCTCGTTGCCCTCCCACGCCCTTGCCTCAGGCGATGAGGACATCGCCCCCCGATCCTGCCTTCAACCCAAGGCCGGGATCAGCCGAGCTTCCAGCCCTTGCGATAGTCGTGATGGATGAGGCGGTCGGCGGCGGCAACGTCCTTGGCGCGGAGTTTCTTGGCATCCCATTCGATGCGTTTGCCGGTGCGGAAGGCGATGTTTCCGAGGAGACCGAGTTCGGTGAGGATGGCTCCGTAGGCGAACGGCGAATTGGTCCGGCCGAGGGAGGAGAACCGGGGGAGGGCGAGATTCTCGCCGCGGACGGCGCGGATCCATTCCTCGTGGTGGCCGACGGACTTGGCGTAGTCCGGGTCGGGCAGCTTGACGTCCTTGAAGTCGGCTTCCGGAAGGAGGACGTGGCGGCCGTAATCGGCGAGGAGCATTCCCTTGGAACCGACGAAAAGGGTGCCGCCGCCCCACTTGGAGAGGTCTGGCGTGCCGGGGACTTCAGGGCGCTTCGCACCGGAGTACCAGAACATCCGTGTAGCGGGTGTGCTCTTGGTGGCGGCGAAGTCGTATCGGACCTTGACCCAGAGGGGGGCGCATTCGGGGTGGGGTTCGGGGCCTTCCGCGACGACGGAGGACGGGAGACCGAGGCCCAGGGCCCAGACGCCGAGGTCCATGTGGTGGCAGCAGAAGTCGGAGAGGGTGCCACCGCCGAAATGCCACCAGCGGCGCCAGTTGAAGTGGACCCATTCCTTGGAGTATTCGCGCCATTGGACGGGGCCGACCCATTGGTCGTAGTTGAGTCCAGCGGGGACGGGTTCAGCCGCGGGGGTGGGTTTGGGATCCCACGCGGAGCCGGCCCAGTGGTGGACTTCGTCGACCTTCCCGATCGTCCCGGCGGCGATGAGTTGCGCGACGCGGCGGTAGTTCTCGGAGGCGTGGATCTGGTTGCCGGTCTGGGTGACGAGCTTGGACTTGGCGGCGACTTCGGTCAGGCGGCGCAGTTCGGAAATGGTGTGCGTGAGCGGCTTCTCGCAATAGACCGGACGGCCGCTCTGGAGGGCGGCAATGGCGATGATGGCGTGCGTGTGGTCGGGCGTGGAAACCACGATGCCGTCGAGGCCGGGGTGGTCGATGAGCTTGCGGTAATCCGAGAACTTGGCGGCCCCGGGGAACTTGACGGCGGCACCGTTCAGGCGGCCTTCGTCGACGTCGCAGAGGGCGACGATGTTCTGGTGTTTGACGCCATCGAGGTTTTCGCCGCCGCGTCCCGCGACGCCGATCACGCCGAGGTTGAGCTTGTCATTGGCCGAAAGCTTTCGCGCCTGACGGGCGAAGGATCGGGAGGTGAGCAGGATCCCGGCGGTCGCTGTGGAACCGGCGATGAACTGGCGGCGATTGAGGGACATGATGTGCGGTGTGTGGGTGTCAGGTCAGCAGGTGGGAGGACGTGAGGCAACCTAATGTTCGTCCGTTGTGGGCGCGGGTTGCGGTGGGGGTTCGCCGCGGAGGAAGGCGGCGAGGTGGGAAAGGCGGTCGGTGTTGATGATGTCGACGTTGGCCTCGCGGAGTTCGCTCCAGAGCCAGGGGCGGTCCGGAGCGCCCCAGAAGCGGAGGCGTCGGCCCTGGGCGTGAGTGCGGGCCACCAGACTGCGGAGTTTGTCGCGATCGGCGGCGGAGAGGCGTCCGTCGACGGGAGCCTTGAAGTGGTTGCTCCAGGAATCGCTGACGAGCGGGACGAGGTGGACGGGCGGATTCAGGTCGAGATCCTCAGGACGACCGTCGATGGCGCAAAAGCGTTCCGGTTGTGCAGCGACGGTGGCGGTGGGGCGAGCGCCCGACAGGATGACCGTGATGGCACCGGGCGTGGTCTGGGTCGGAGTGAACCGGGTGAGGATCGTTTGGTATTCGCGGAGCAACGGATCCAGGACGCGGTAGGTCCCTTCGGCATCGGCCTTGATGTCGATGAGGAGGGTGAACCGGTTGGTGGCGGCGTGGACGAATCCACCGTTGGTGCGGCAGCGCTCGCGGAGGGGATCCAGGTAGAGGGCCTTGAGGGTGCGGTCGGGCCGTGTCTTGACGCGGTCGTGGGCGACCAGCAGTTGGCCGTTGACGAGGTGGATGTCGGCTTCGACGGAGCAGAAGCCGCTGTCGAGCGCGGCAGCGAGGGGGCGCTTCTGTTCGTAGTCGTTGTGGGAATGGGCCTGCTGAAGCGGAGGGGCCGCCATGGCCGCCAGGGCGGAAGCCGCAGCCAGTATCAGGGAGAGGAGGTGGCGGCGCATGGCAGTCTTTCGGGAAATGGATCCGTCTGATCCGTCCGATCGGATTGATCCGACGGATCCTGATCAGAGGGCGGGAGGGACGGGGACGCCCATTTCCACGAGGGCCTCGCGGATGGCGTAGACGACGGCGCGCATGTCCGCCGGGAAGAGGCGGCCGATGTTGCCGATGCGGAAGGTATCGGCCTTGGAGATCTTGCCGGGGTACAGGAGGAAGCCCTTTTCGGCGACGCGACGGTAGAAATCAGTCCAGTTGTACGCGGGGTGGTTGGGGTACGGGAAGCTGGTGATGATGTGGCTCTGGACGGCGGGGGGCAGGTAGGGCTTGAGGCCGATTCGATCCATGGCCTCAACGAGGGTGCGGTGGTTCTCGCGGTAGCGGTTGGCGCGGCCTGCGGGGCCGCCTTCGATGTCGAGTTCGGCGAGGGCCTGTTCG
Source organism: Verrucomicrobiales bacterium (assembly GCA_027489875.1). Taxonomy (GTDB): domain Bacteria; phylum Verrucomicrobiota; class Verrucomicrobiia; order Limisphaerales; family UBA9464; genus UBA6176. The sequence goes on along the minus strand of JAIXZE010000138.1, from coordinate 10,436 downwards.
AAGGCGAGGATGGCGTGGGTGGGCGGTGTGTAGCGGAACTGGCCGTTCTTCTCGAACCCCTTGAGTTGGTCGAGGAGGTTCATGCTCAGGGAGCGGGCCCAGCCTTCGGTGGCGAGGAGGACGAGGCGGCGGCAGAGGACGAAGGAGAATCCGGGGACGCCCTCGATGCACTTGTTGGCGGACGAGATCAGGTAGTCGATGCCGCAGGCTTCGAAGTCGATGGGATACGCTCCGAAGCTGGACATGGCATCGACGATGTAGGTCCGGCCGTGGCGGCGGGCGACGGCACCGATTTCCTGGATGGGATTGAGGATGCCCGTGGTCGTCTCGCAATGGACGGCGAGGACGTGGGTGATGGCCTTGTCGGAAGCGAGCAGTTGGTCGAGGGCGGCCGGATCATTGGGGACGTCCTCGGCGGTGCGGAGGACGACATGGGGGATGCGCGCGTGTTGGAGCATGAGGACGGCGCGTTCGCCGTAGGCTCCGTTGGAAAGGACGGCGACCTTGCCCTCGGGGGGGACGCCGGTGAGGAAGACGGCTTCGACGCCGAAGGTACCGGAACCCTGAAGAAGGACGGCTTCCCATCCACCGGCGCGCGAGACACCGGCGATCGCAAGGAGTTTCTCGCGGATGGCCTTCACCTTGCCATTGAACTCCCAGTGCCAGGAACCGGCGTCATGGAGCATGGCCTGCTTCACGGCGAGCGAGGTCGTGAGTGGGCCGGGAGTGAACAGGAGTTGATCCTTGGGAGTAGGGAGGGACGGAGTGGAGGCCATGGCTGAAGATTCAGTACGGTCGGTTACGCAACGTGTGGGCAAATGACATGCGGTTCGGGGCAAGGGCTCAATCCCCGGAAGTGGCTAGCTGTTCGAGGGCATGGAATCGTTGGATTTCCGGAGAAAGTAGACGGCGGCGGCGGCCAGACACGTGGAGCCGACGGCGCACAGGAACCATGTGAAGTTCTCGAAGAAGCCGAGGCGGGTTGTGGTTTGTTGGGCGAGATCCTTGAAAAGCTGGATGCCGACCGATCCGGAGTAACCGACGGAGTCGGCAACGTAGATGGCGAAGACGGCGGTGCCGGTGGCGCGGGTGGCCGCCATGAGCCGCTCGAAGAGCATCGCGTTGAAAGGGACGTAGGCGAGGTAAGACCCCAATCCGGTGAGGGTCATCCACCAGAATCCATCGAGGACACCCGAGCGGAAGAGCAGCGTGCTGCCACCGAGGAGGAGCAGGCCGAAGGTCATGATGATGAAGGCGGTGAGGAGAGCCTTTCGATTGCCATGGATGGCGTTGAGGAAAGCCATGGCGATGATCACTCCCGCGGTGACCAGGGTCTCGGCCTTGGAGATGATGACCTTGTTGTCGGCGTAGCGGTAGCCGAGTTCCTCGAAGATCTCGACCTGGTAGTTGTCGCGGAAGTCGCGATAAGCGGTGAGGAAGAAATAGGCGGTGCAGAGCAGGACCATTCCAAGGCCGAATCGGCGCAGGAAGGCCATGCGGTCGGCATGGGTCATGGGGGTGCGCGGAGCGCGGGTGGCGACATCGGACGCGTTGGGCTTGGGCAATTGCTGAAGTGTCCAGGCACCAAGGAAGAAGAGGGGAAGGAAGTGGAGCCCGGTGATGAAGGGCATCCAGAACTCGGAGACCTTTCCGAGGGCGTTCCCGATCAGGGGGCCGACCAGCGGGACGGCGGTCCAGGCCTCGGCGATGGTGCCGGCCATGAGCGCGCGGCCGAAGTCCTTGGTGACGCCGGAGGCCACGATGAAGGAACAGGCGAGGCCAGCCATGAGGATTTCTGAGGTTCGGCGGCCTTCGAGGTACCAGACGACCAGTCCCCAGACCATGCCAAGGGGGAGGCCATTGAAGAACAGGGCCGCCACCTTGAGCGGTGCGGGCAGGACGGCGAAAAGGAGCAGGGCGAACTCCGCGGCGAGCACAAGCGCAACGAGGGTGCGGGCGCGGCGGGCGGGGGTGATCTCGGAGCAGAACTTGATGCCGACCCATTTCGAGAGGGCGTAACCGATGATCTGGCCGATCACCAAGGCTGTCTTCAGGCCGATTCCGGTGCCCAGGAAGGTGAGGCCGTCAAACTTTGCGGCCGCGAAAGGCTTCCGGAACGCGTACATCGCGAAGTATGTCGAGAAGGCCGCGAACACGGCGACCAGGACGAAGAGGGCGGAGGGGGCCGTTTCGAGCCAGCGTGCGAAGGCACCGCGGCGGGGTTCCTGGGTGGAAGGCAAAGTGACGGGCACGAGGGCAGGGGAAGGGTGATCCGGGTAAAGAAAAGGCGGGCGCCGGGGTGACACACGGATTACACCGCCGGCGCCCGCCGCCCATCCCCACACGGGGATGGAAAAACGGGTCCATGGGACCGGCCCGACAGGCGGGCCGGCCCATGGAAGGTTGGCTTACGGGAGCAACTGACCGCGGAGCTCACCGCCGGGGTAGGCGGTGCTGTGGATGTTGATGTAGGTGCGGCTGTTCTCGATCTCGATCAACCGGGCTTCCGTGAGGACCTGGACACCGGTGATGATTCCACCGCGCGTGTTCGCCGGGAAGTTGGGCGAGGGCAGGAGGTGGAACAGGACGCCGCCATTGGAACCTGCGGCAGCGTTGTGGAGGTGGGACGCGGTGACGTTCCCGACGGTTCCCTCGAAGGAGATGTAGTAGAACGCGTTCAACCCGGTGACCGAGAAGAAGCCCTTGCCCGTTGCCGGCGAGACGACGGCGGGGTTGGCCACTTCCTGGGCGGCGTTGATGTTCGCCTTGAAGAGGCGGACGGTCTTCGTGGTGCGATCCTGCACGCGGAGGAAGGCCACGGGGCCGACCGCGGGGATCGTGACTTCCGAGGCGCTGGTGGTGACGATGTCAACCCATTCGCCGGTGAGGCTGGTGGCGCCCTGCACGAGGTACGGGGCGGTACCACCGGTCCAGCTGAGCTTCACGTCGCCATTGACGAGGGAAGCGGAGACCGTGATGGCGGCGGGCGGGGCCACGAGGAAGCTGCGGCCGGCGGCGCCGGACTGGTAGATGAAGGCGGCTTCCTGCTGGGTGATTGCACGGGCCCAGATGGCGACTTCGTCGTAGGCGGCGACCTGATTCGAGCCGTAGTTGCCGGAACCGTCCTGACCGATGTTCAGGCTCATGCCGTCGGCTTGGAAGGTGTCGCCATCCACGCCGAGGGCGCGGGTGTCGATGAGGTTGCCGTTGACGTAGGTCGTGGCATTGCCGCCGCGATCATAGCTCACAACGACATGGCCCCAGCGATCGGTGGGGAAGGCTTCGGGGGCGACGTTGGAGTCGACGCGGCCGCTGGGGGAATTGCGGTAGTTCCAGCGGGCACGGCGGCCGCTGGTGGTGAAGATCACGAAGCCGGGGTTGCTGCCGGAGTCCCAATCCTTGTTGCCAATCAGGCCGGGGTCGCCGGAGAGCGAGGTGATCTTGGCCCAGAAGGAGATTGAGAAGTCGCCCGTCGAGCCGAAGTCGATCTGGTTGCCGAGGGTGGCGTAGTTGAACACGCCTTCACCGGAGATGGTGGTGGCGAGCATGGCGCCGGAACCGACGGCACCGGCGACGAACGTCGGAGCGCCCATGGCGGCGGCGTTGATGTTGTTGCCGGAGGCGTCGTTGTAGTTGCCATCGAACGGCAGGTAGGTGCGGAGACCCGTGCGGAGGGTCGAGTTGTCGGTCAGCGCGGGGAGCACGGTGAGCGTGGCGACGCGGCTGGTGACGGAGCCGCCGGCGTTGGAAGCCACGAACTTGTAGCCACCGGCCTGTGCCAGGGTGAGGTTGGTCAACGTCAGCGTGGCGTTCGTTGCAGAGGCGATGGCGGTCTCGCCAGCGAGCCACTGGAAGGTGACGGCGGCACCGGTGGCCGCACCGGCGAAGGTGACACCCTGACCGGCGACGGAGGTCGCGTTTGCGGGTTCGCCCGTCAGCACGGGCGGCGGCACGGAGCCGGCGTCCACGACGATGTTGTCGACCGCCCACCACCAGTCATTGCCGGCGTTGAGGAGGCCGAAGGTGAGCTTCATGGTGCTCGCGCCGGCGGGATTCTTGATCGAGAGGTTGACTTCCTCGTTCTGGGAATCGGGCTTGAAGGTCGGAGCGCCGTCGATGGAGGTCCAACGGAGGACTTCCACAGGGGCTCCGCCGTCGAAGGAGGCCCACACAACGGCGGTCTGGTCGTTGGTCTGCTGACCATCGGGGCCGGTGTCATCCTTGCCTTCGGGGCGCCAGCTGGAGGCAAACTTCAGCGTGATGCCGTTCGCCTGCACTCCGGCAACCGAGAAGCTCGGGGAGGAGAAGAGGGAGTTGAAGTACCCGATGTTGCCATCCGGGTTGCCGATGTCGTCCCATTCATCAGGGTCAGCGACGGCCACGGTGCCCGTACCCAAGGTGAACTGGGAGCGGGTCTGGTCACCGGCGGTGGCCACCCACCAGTCACGGTCCAGGAACGTCCAGCCCTTGAATTCGGTCACGCCCATTCCGGGATCGATCCAGGAGGCTCCGGTGGCCGAGTTTGTGGGCATCTGCGAGTTGTCGACCAGCCAGCCGGCAGGGCCGTCCTTCGAGAACACCTTGTCGCCCGCGCGCGTCTCATCGACGTTCGGTCCGAGGACAACGGATTCAAAGTCCTGGAAGTTGAGCGGGATGCGGAACTTGTTCGTCAGGGAACGGGCTCCGAGGACGGAGTCGGTGAAGTTGACGATCAGCGTGTGGTCGGTGCGGGCGGGTGTGGAAGCACCGGGTACCTTGATGGTGATGACGTCGCCAACCGTGGTGACGCTGGGCGTGACGCTGGAGCCGTCGTAGTTGGCGGTGATGCCGGTGACGTTGACGGAGCCCCTGTTCAGGACGAGGCCGACTTCCGTGCCGGGGTTGCCGAAGGCGGCCTTCGGGATCCAGTTTTCGACGTACGCGGGGATCGGCGGAAGGGTGGTGGGAAGACCAGCGGCGGTCGGTTTCCCGAAAGCTCCGATCTGGGGCTTCGAGAGGGCTTCGTCGTAGATCTGGATCGAGTTGACGAAGCCGGGAGCGACATCGGTGTCGTTGTCGCTGAACAGCGTGGCAATCCCGCCAGCGGAGAGCGCCCAACGACCGTCGAGGCCACCGGCGTTCTGGATGCCGACTTCGACGCCGTCGATGTACTTGCGGATCCGGTTCACGCCGTCCGCCTGGTCGACGACGAAAGCGATGCGGTGCCAGGTGTTCGGAAGGACGGTGCCGGAGTAGTTGCCGTCGGTTCCAATGCCGTTGGCGGCGTTGACGAACAGCTCGGAGTCCACGTTGATCGCTCCGCCGTCAGTATCAATGAACGTGCGGAACTTGTTGTTGGATTCGGTCGGGTAGAGGACGTCGATGATCATCGTCCACTGGTTGACCAACGATCCGCCGCCATTGCCGGCGGCGCTGATGGGGACCGTGTAACCCGCAGGGGCGACGGCGGCCGGGAACTTCATGATGTTCGCCGGGGTGCCACCGATGTCGGGGACGCCGAGGGCGGTGGTCGTGCCGAACGAGGTTCCGGCCTGGGTGGTTGCGCCGGCACCGTCTGCATAGGTGATGGCGGCACCAACGGTTCCGGCAAGGGTGCCGGAGTTGAAGTCCCACTGGCCGATCAGTGCTGCGGAGGCTGCTTGTGGGAGCAGCGCGGCCGCGGCACCTGCGATCGCCAGGGCATACTGGAGTCTTCGATTCATTCTAGTTAACAGGGCTGAGGTTTTTGTTGAGAAAGCTGACAGGAAAATGAAAAGCCCCGGTGTGTGGCCGGGGCGGTGGGATTACTTTCGGGCGCGTTGTTCTTCCAGATACGCTTGCGCGGCGGCATCGCCCTTGGCGGCGGCATCGACGATGCCGGCCCGGACGGAGACAGCGGCCTTGGCTGCGGCCTCCCGTTGCTCGGGAGTCAGGTCTGTCTTGCGGGCGAGGGCTTCGAGGGCGTCCAGCGCCATGGATTGTTCATCCTTCTGGAGGGCTTCGGCGGCCGCCTTGGCGGCTGCGCGTGCCTCTGGCGGGGCACCATTGAATGCTGTGTCCAGGGTCTTGGGGACTTCCGCCGCCGAGATGGGCTCCGGAGCCGGCTTTTCGCCACATCCGCAGAAAGCCGCTGCGCACAGGGCGGCGGCGGCCAACGAGCGGAATGAATTCGTGATATCCATAAGATGCGAGAGAAGATCCCGGATCAGAACTGGGGCTGTTCCAGCGGAGTTACGCCGGTGTACCAGCGGTAATCAACACCCTTTCTCACGTCGTTGAACTTGACGCTCGAGACATTGCCGGGAACCCAGAGGATCGCGGAGCGCTGGTTGTGGCGGTACCATTCCCAGAGGAAATTCACGCCGGGGTAGAGCTGCGGCAGGGAACCGAGGCGCCATTGGGTCAGGATCTCGGAGCTTCCGGGGAAGAGGCCGATGGTGTCGTCGGCACCGTCCATGCGCTGTTCGGCGGCGTCCTGGGCGAAGATCAGGGTCTGGGGGCTTTCGTAGTCGGTGATCTTGCGGGGGCCATTGCCGCGGACGCCCGGGGACCGGGGATCGGGAGCCTGAGTCACGAATCCATTGATGCCGTAGGAGGAATCTGCCCAGAACTCCTGGGGATACTTCAGGCCGTCCTCGCGCCATTGGTCGACCATCTTGGCACCGGGATCACGGAAGACCTTCCGGGAGCCGCCGAAGTACTTGATGTAGGCGAGGCCCCAGTAGGCCAGCGAGTCGTTCGGGGCGAGAAGGTCGGTGACGCGGGGATTCCGGGTCCATTGGCCGTGGTTGGGGACGGCACCGCCGATGTTGTGGAACGTCTCGTTGTGGTCATTGGCGTACATCGTGGTGCCAAGACTGATCTGCTTGAGATTATTGATGCACTTGGTGTGTTGGGCTTTGGACTTGGCCTTTGAGAGTGCCGGGAGGAGCATGCCCGCAAGGATCGCGATGATCGCGATCACCACGAGAAGTTCAATCAGCGTGAAGCCGGAGGCTCTCCGGTTCGTCGTTCGGGCCTTCGTCAGGCCGCCTTTGGATGATTCCATGTTCAAAAAGATGTCTGAAGGTGAGATGAGGAACGTGAGAGGCACGCGTCGATTGCGTGACGAGATTGAAAACTCAGTGACGTGGTCTGAACAGTGCTTCTTTACCTAGCATGGGAGTAGACTGAATGAATCCAGAGTCGGAATCCCCCAACCGGAGTAACATACGCATTTTGCCACCGTCACGGCGGCGACATGCAGCAGGTCTTCGTCCCCTGGGTGCGGACGAGTGGTTCCAGTGGCTCGAGCACGAGGGCGAGGGCTGGTACGTGCCCTTGGGAACCCGCGACGAGGTTGGAGCCCGTCGCGCCGCGGAGACGATGTACCGCCAGCTGGCCACCCAGGGCTGGGAAAAGACAGGGGCGCGCGTGTCGCGGGAGTTCACGGTGGCGATCTTCTGGCTCGAGGCACCACTGGCCTGCACCTACACGAGTCTGTTCACGCTCCCCACGGCGTCCGTCTCGGTCGGGACCGGTGCCCGTCCCCAACGCCTGAGGTTGGCCGTCGTGGAAGCGGACGTGGTGTTCCGGCGCGCCTTGGTGCATTGGCTGGAACTGATTCCGGGGTGCTCGGTGAGCGGATATGGCAGCATGGCGGAATTGGCGGATGCCCCGCGGCGTTCGGCCCATGTGGACGTGGTCTTCGTGGATCGCGATGACACCACGGTGGTGCCGGAGACCCTGCCCGCGCGACTGAAGGAGGGATCCGCGCCCTTGATCTACCCGTTCGGCCTGTATTCGAGCAGCGACCACATCTTTCAATCCTTCAGCGGCGTGGATGCGGGGTACTTGCTCCGTCGACGACCGCTGGGAAACCTGCTGGAGCCGTTGGAAGGGGCGTTTGCGAGCGGGAAGCTACTGGTGGACGAAGCACCGCGGGCGATCCGCCGGTATTGCCAGAGCCTGTTCAGTCCAGCGGCGGGTCAGATGGATGCCAGTATCCGCAGTGCGTTGACGCAGCGGGAGCGTCAGATCCTGACCTGCCTGCAGCGCGGGTTGCACGACAAGGAGATCGCTTCGGAACTTGGCATCAGTCCCCTGACGGTCCACACCCACCTGAAGCACATCTTCGAGAAGTTGGGGGCGCATACCCGGACGGAAGCCGTGGTGAAGTATCTGGAGAAGTAGGTTCCTGCGGGGGATGTGACTTCGCTGACAACCTTACCCCGGACCTGCCTGAAACGGGGTGGCGACGTCCTCGTCGCCGTACCAAAGTCCTTGTCAGGGCGATGAGGAGATTGCCTCCCCTCGACCGTTCCCAACCCGGGGCTGCATGTCGGGGTGGGCCCGCAAACTTCCAAACAAGCGCTTGGCCGTCGGGGTTGCGGGGCCTACGGTGGCCGCGTTTCGGTATGATCGACCTTACGAACGAGGAAATCCGTCGCTACTCCCGCCACCTCATCCTTCCGGAGGTGGGCATGGCCGGGCAGCGCAAGATTCGCAACACGTCGGTGCTCTGCATCGGAGCCGGTGGCCTGGGCAGTCCCATCGCCATGTATCTGGCGGCTGCAGGCATCGGAAAGATCGGGTTGGTGGACTTCGACACGGTGGACGTGTCGAACCTCCAACGTCAGATCCTGCACACGGACGCCGATGTGGGCCGCTCGAAGGCGGAGTCGGCGCAGGAAACGATCGCCGGGATCAACCCGAACGTCGAAGTGGCGCTCCACAAGACGCGCATCTCGGCCGAGAACGCCCTCGACCTGATCGCGCCCTACGACATCGTGGTCGATGGCACGGACAATTTCCCGACGCGTTACCTGACCAACGACGCGTGCGTGCTGCTGAAGAAGCCGAACGTGTACGGGTCGATCTTCCGCTTCGAGGGCCAGGCGAGCGTGTTCGCGCCGCATCTGGGCGGGCCGTGCTACCGCTGCCTGTACCCGGAGCCTCCGCCGCCGGGCATGGTGCCGAGCTGCGCCGAGGGCGGCGTGCTGGGGGTGTTGCCGGGCATCATCGGATGCATCCAGGCGACCGAGATCCTGAAGCTGGCGCTGGGCAAGGGCTCGACGCTCATCGGGCGTCTTCTGTTGTTCAACGCGCTGGACATGAAGTTTCGCGAGTTGAAGCTGCGCAAGGATCCAAAGTGCCCGCTGTGCAGCGCCAATCCCTCGATCACCGCGCTGATCGATTACGAGCAGTTCTGCGGCATCGTCCCCGAGCCGAAGAATCCGTCGGAGAACCCGGACGAGGTCACGGTCCAGGACATGAAGAAGGCCTTGGACAATCCGTCCCTCGGCATCCGCGTGGTCGATGTGCGGGAGCCCGATGAGTACGCCATCGCGCATGTGAAGGGTGTGCCGCAGGTGCCGCTGAGCCTTTTGCCGCAGCGGTTCACGGAACTGGATCCCAACGTGCAGTACTATCTCCACTGCAAGGGCGGCGTCCGGTCCATGAAGGCGCTGAAATACCTGCGAGAGCAGGGCTTCAAGTATGTGAAGTCCGTGAAGGGTGGGATCGGGGCGTGGAGCGACCAGATCGACGCGTCCGTGCCGAAATACTGAGCGCGCCGTTTGACCGAGTCGTGACCGTGCTGAAGCTTGCCAGAACCGATCCATGAGTGCCGCCGAGACCGTTGAGTTTGCTTCGACCGCCATGCCGGATGCCGAGGGGCATTTCGGCCAGTTTGGAGGTCGGTATGTGCCGGAAACGCTCGTTTACCCGCTGCAGCAGTTGGAGGAGGAGTACTTCCGGGCGCAGCATGACCCGGGCTTCCAGAAGGAGTTGGATTACTACCTGAGCGAGTTCGTCGGGCGGCCGACGCCGCTCTATCTGGCAGAACGCCTCACGAAGGAACTCGGCGGCGCGAAGATCTACCTGAAGCGCGAAGACCTGCTGCACACCGGGGCACACAAGATCAACAACGCCCTCGGCCAGGTGCTCCTGGCGCGGCGCATGGGCAAGACCCGGATCATCGCCGAGACGGGGGCCGGGCAGCATGGCGTCGCCACGGCGACGGTGGCGGCGATGTTCGGGTTGAAGTGCGTCATCTACATGGGTGCGGTGGACTGCGAACGGCAGTCGCTGAACGTGTACCGGATGAAGATGCTGGGCGCGGAAGTGGTGCCCGTGCACGCCGGCCAGAAGACCCTCAAGGAAGCGGTGAACGAGGCGATGCGCGACTGGGTCACCCACGTGCGTTCCACCCACTACATCCTCGGCACGGCTTACGGGGCTCATCCGTATCCGGTGATGGTCCGCAATTTCCATCGGGTGATCGGCGACGAAGCCCGCCAGCAGATCCAGGAGAAGGAAGGCCGGTTGCCCAACCTGCTCCTTGCCTGCGTCGGCGGCGGTTCGAATGCCATCGGTCTGTTCTATCCGTTCCTCAACGACGCGGATGTCCAGATGGTCGGCGTCGAGGCTGGCGGTCACGGCATCCTTCCGGAACAGCACGCCGCCCGTTTCCATGG
>JAIXZE010000163.1 GCA_027489875.1 Verrucomicrobiales bacterium | reverse complement strand
CTGAAAGGGCGCACGGGGACTTTCGCCGTGGTGGGTGTGTGATCACGGGTTGTCGCCGTCCGCCCCGTTGGGGCGAGGGGTCATGGGGTGAGGTGACCCAGGGTTCCGCTCCGCTCCACTCTGGGCTTTCTCCGTGCGCCGCGTTGCAGCGAGGGCGGGCGCGGGATGCATGTCCGGGGGCATGCGTCCCCAAAAGGTACAACCGCGGACGTCAGGTGTCAGAGTCCTGAGGTGACAACTTTAAATCAGGACGTGACAAAAATGGTTACTCCTGGATCAGCCGATAGAAGCGTTGGCGGATGCCGATGGGATCGCCGGGGAGCTTGGTGCCGAGGGTGCTTCCCGGGGTGGGGAGCGTCTCGGGACCCCACGGAGCATCGGGGGCCAGCGTGGTGCTGGATTCGAGGGTATAGACACCCTCGGGATCGAAGGCGGCGTCGATGATTGCCCGGCCTTCGCCATCGACCGCCAGGCTGCGGATGGTCGGCGGCGCGTTGGTGGTGCCAAGGCGGATGCGGTAATCCTCGACCTCGCCGTCATTGGCGAGGCCGGTGGGCGTCAGGCCGCCGGTGGAACTCAGGCGGAACCGTGCAACGCTCGGACGATTCGTCGCCCCGGCCGGAACGGCAAAGGTCAGAAGGTTCAGGCCGTTGGTGACGGTCCGCGACGTGAAGACCTGTTCGCCGGCATCGGCCCAGTCGCCATCGGCGTTGTAGTCGATGAAGGCATCGAGACGCGCGGACGGTGCGATCGTTCGGACGCGAACGGCCACAGAGGCAGGCTTCGACGCCACCACGCCGGAGAGGAACGCCACGCCGTCCTCGTCGTCGATGCCGTTGAGGTCATCACCGAGGGCGAGGGCCGCGGGTTGACCGTTCGGTTCGGAATCGATGCGCCGACCGAGGCGCAAGCCGGGCACGATCCGGTGACGGGCGCCGTTGCGTCCGGCCAGCGTCGGATACGGAGCATCGGGCGCGTCACCCCAGTCGAGACGGACGCCGGGTTGCACAGGCGTCGGGACCACCGGCATGGAGGGACCGTCAACGGAGAAGGTCGGGGCTTCGCCGATGAACCGCACCGGGGATCGGAACTCGGCGCGGACGACGAGCACCTGGCCGGTGCAAGTCTGGCCTGAGGACGGATGCGTCCAGGTGACCGGGGAGGCGAAGGTGATCCGCAACATCAGCGCGCGCGTCTTGAGGCCCATGACAGGCAGGTGCGGCTGGATGGAGACGATGCGGGCTGTGGACGGAAGACGGCCGAGGGCGCCATCGGGCAAAACGAAGCGGCAGGCCTGGGCGCCGTCGCCGCCGAAGAGCACTCCCTCCACGGATCGGTAGAAGATGCCCTCGGATTCCATCAGGAGCACCGCAGTGTTGTTGGTGCCCAGTCGTGATCGGAACTGCGCGGCGATCGGACCGGAAGCGGTTCGGCCCGCAAGCCGTGCCGTGATGGGACCTTCGGAGATGCTCTGGGACGGAAGGCTTGTGTCGGCCGGATCCATCAGGAAATCCCAGTCAGTGGAGTCGTACTGCCCCACGGCAGCACTCGCGAGGATCTGGTCGACATCCGTTGAGCGTCGGACGCGAAGGTGCAGGCCGGAAGAATCCGTGGGAACGCCGGGAACGAGCGGAGCGCGGGCGAGGACGAAGCCGGCTTCGCCGGAACCGTTACGGGTTCCCCGGATGCGTTGGTTGCCCGTGGCGGAGTAGGCAAAGCCATCGCGGACCAGCCCAGCCTTCTGGATGCGGAACGAACCCGCCGAGGACGAACGAAGGCTCATCTGGCTGACGCGAGAGACCGAGACGGTCGGATCGGCCGGCGCGATCACGACGGCGGTGACATTCGAGAGCGTGTTGCCGTTGGGCAGTTGGAGGGATTTCGGCCAGGCGGTGAAGCCTTCGGAGTCCCCGCCGTCACCACCGTCGCCCGCTTCGTCATCGTCGCCACCGGCGAGGCCATCCTTGACCCCGTCCACCATGGCACCCGCGGCGGCATCGGCCGTCTTGATCACCGTGGCGGCCACGGCGCGGGTGACCCCGGCCGCGGCACGACCGATGATGGTGGCGGCGCTCGAAGCGAAATTCCCGATGGAGCCGGCGAGTCCGGCCGGCGCAGCGGAACGCGAACCGCCGACCCCAGAAGGCGGCGTACCCCGCAGCCGGATCTGGGCGAGGTTGGGATAGAACGCGGAGCCGATGGGAAGGCCGCCACGTCCCAGGAACACGACGCGGTTCGATTTGGAGCCGGTCGGGGAAGTGTCGGGAACGATCGTCAGCACATTGTCGGCGAACGACAGCCGGGTGACGGCGGTGGGTTGGTTCGAGCTGATGCCCACCGTTCCGAAGCCGCGGATGACGAGGCTCTCCGGGAAGCCGGTGGTGTCGGCGGCAATGCGGGCGAAGCGTCCGAGGCGCGTGCCGGAAGACGCACCGGAAGCGCCTTCGGATTCCTCCAGACCGGCCTCGATACCGTCGCTGTCGCCAGCATCCAGCACCACGCCGTCCTCGCTGTCGCCGTCGAGGGAAACGTCGAGTGCTCCGTCCTCGCCCTCCGCAACCACGGCATCGCCTTCGGGTACGGCGGGGATGCCATCGGCGGCGAGTTCGGAGCCCGGCGGCTGACCGGGCGGTTTCGAGGCGACGTTCGATGGATCGGTTCCGGCGAGCAGTTCCGCGCGATTCGAGAACAGGTCGCCGTCGTGGTCGTTGGCGCCATTCTCGTCGAGCGAACCGCCGAGGAAGGTGAGCTCCCACGAGTCATCCAGGCCATCGCGGTCGAAGTCTGAATAAGATCCCGGTGGCACGTCGATGAGAGCCAGGGCGATGACCTCGATGGCGCGGTCGGCGCAGGTAGGAACGGCCACGTCCTCGAATCCGACGAGTCGGACGATGGCACCCGGAGGCACATCGAAGGCGGCCCCGGGGAGGTAGGCCCGGCCGTATCGATCGCGCAGCGCGACGCGTTGGCCGGAAGCATCAAAGAGAACGCCGCAATCGCCGATGAACGACTTGGGCCCGACGGCGAGTTGGACCTCGACGCGTGGGCGGGGTTGGACGCCATCCAGGATGAAGCGGGCTCCGGCGGCGGCGTTGGAAACCACCGTGGGGGTGAACTCGGCGATGGAAGCGTACGGTTCCGGCAGCGCGTTGGACTCGATCAGCGAGCGCAGCGCGACGATGAGCGGCGGATAGGTCGAGAGACGGAGGACGTTCGTGCCGTTGGTGACGGTGGTGATGTTGGAGTAGGTGCAGATGCCGTAGAGGCTGGAATTGACCAGACGCAGCGTGGCGACCTGGGAATTGGAGATCGACTGCACGCCCGTGCGGAAGCCTTCGAGCATGGCGTTCAGGTGCCAGGTATTGGAGCGCAGCGGCGAGCCGAGCCAGTTGAGGGCGTCGACCGGTGGATTCGTGCGGATGGCATCGCCGGGACGATGGGGAAAGAGCGAGAGCCGATTCGTGCGCGGCCAGACATTCGTGGGCAGGAGCAGGTCGAGCTTGCGCTCCATCAGGGCGGCGGTGAGGACATCGACGGGTTGCAGGACGGCGTTGACCTTGGGGGGCGTGTTGGTACCGAGGAAGGTCCGTGCGGCGGCTTCCCACAGCTCGGCTTCGCGCTGGATCGTGAGCGGGATGGGGCCGACGCCCGGGGAATACGGAACCGCCTCGAAGGCCGGCGGCGGAACCGTCAGCAGGCCGAGCAATTCGCGTCCGCTGGGTTCCGTGGGTGGGTTGCGCGCCGGCGTGGCATTGAAGTGTTCGGGCGTGGCCACGCTGACGAAGGAACCGGCGGTGAAGTTCAGGAGCAGATCGGCAGACGGCGCTTCGAGCAGCGCCTTGCGGGTGGTGGGCGCGGCCACGAGCAGCGAGCCCTGCGGCGTGCGCACGCTCACCACGGTTCCGGTGGCGGCTCCGATGCCGGGGAGCGGCAGGAGGAAGGGCTGCGGCGTCAGCTGAAGTTCGACCGGAAAGATCAACGACGCCCGCACATGATTGGTGGGCGGCACGTCCGTCGCGAGGGTCGGATCCGAACCGGAGAGCAGTTCGTCGAAATCGGTGAACCCGTCGCTGTCGCTGTCATCGCCACCCTGCGGGTTGAGCCGTTTGGCCTCCTCGACAAAATCAGGAACGCCGTCGGCATCGGAGTCGATGGCGTACCAGGGTTGGGTGAACCGGTATTGGGCAGCGAGGATCGCGGACCGCGGTCCCCCAGGAGCCGGAGCGGCGTATGCTTCGAGGTCGGTGTCGCGATAGACGTAGAGCGGCGCGGAATAGGTAGTCCAGGGACCGCCGTTGGTGCGGAAGCGGACCTGATGGGCGGCGAGGCCCGGCGAGAGCGTGACGGTGACGCCGACGTCGTAGGTGCCGGAGGGCGGGTGGATCTTGAGGTCGGAGACGATGGGACCGAGCGCGGGCGAAAGCGTGGCGATGGCGATGGACTCGGCATATTGCGACGCGAGCACGTGGGTCGTGGCGGGCTCGGCGAGGATGGCAACCGGCGTGGGCGAGGCGAGACCGTTGCGCGGACTGGAGAAGGACTCGCCGACGACGTTTACGACGCGGTTGGTGATGCCGGGGCCCGAGTTTGTTCCGAGGCCCGGACCCGAGGCCCAGTCGGCGGCGGCATTCAGCGCGAGCAGGACCGGGGAAGGATGGACGAAGGGTTCGCGGAGATACTGGGCGAGGTTGGCGCGCCCGGCGGTAGGTTGGAGCGGAGTGAGATCGCCGGTGGTTTCGACGGCGTAGGTGGTGCCGTTCCACACCAGACTCATGAAGGCGGACGAGATCCCGCGAGGACCCGAGAGGAGATGGGCATTGGTGGGACCGGTGCCGACGAAGCGGGTGAAGAGATTGGGCGCGCTGGCGTTGAAGGCCGCGACGCGGACGATGTTGGTGCGGCCGTCGTACGCGTAGATCTCGGCGCGGGTGCCGTCATTGGCGATGACACCCAATTGGGCCGAGCCACTGCCCTGCAGGACCTGGACGGCATCAAGGCGATTGGTTCCGAAGCGGAGGGTTGCGAATGGTGCGGCCAGGAACTCGAAGTCGTTCGGGGCCGGTTCCACGAGCGGATACACCGTCAGGTTCGACGCGCCGGGCACGTACACGAGGAAGGTGGCGAGGGCGCGGTTGGAGAATGTTCCCGCGGCATATTCCACGGCGGGCGGCTGGGCGAGGATCGATGCCTGGATGCGGCTCAGACCGCCGCTGAAATCAAGAAGCAGCACCTGACCCGCAGCGGGACCCCGGCTCACGGCAGCGGCGTACTCGGACGGCGAATTGGTCCGCGGAAGCACACGGTTCCCGCGCCCCAGACGGTCAGGCAGCACCTGATCCGAGAATGGCTGGAAGGTGCCGGTCAGGTTCCGGGACAACGCCATCCGATAGGGATTCGGCACGCCGTCCCCGACGCTGGCGCTGAAGAGATCGAACCACACATTGGCACCGGCACCGCCGACATCGAGGGCGACGACGAACTCCGGTTTCACGCCCACCGGGTAGACCGGGAACGGTTGCGGATTGGGCGTGGTGACGCCGGCGTTGAGGATCGACAGGCGGTTGGCCATCGGACTGGCGAACACGAGGTCCGCGCGGTTTGTGGCCGCCGGGAGCGTCACGACGGCCGCCGGCTCGCGCGGCAACAGCGGACCGGTGCTGAACCCGGTGACGTCGGTGATTCCGGAAGGCCGGGCCGCCTCCCAGACGGCCTTGTTGCCGGAGAGGAATCCGGTCCGGTATTGGCCGGTGGCCTTGTCGACGACGATCAGGTCGAGGATGGAATCCCCATTGAGATCCGCTGCGGTGGTGAACTCGGTGGCGGTCTCGACCACAGGCTCCGGCGGGAGCGCAGTGGCGACGGTGGCGGGAATCGCCGCGAGGAGGAGGAGCTTGCCCAGGAGATGCTTCATGGCGTCGAGGGTCACGGGGTGGCGGTGACGGAGTTGGTGGGCAGGACTTCGATCATCTCACCGAAGTCATCGAACCGGACGAGGAAGTACTGATAGGTGGCTCCGGAGATGACCGGCTGCGTATCGAGAAGGAAGAGCCCGTAGCTTCCGAGGTACGGGAAGATCCCGATGAAGGGGTCATCCAACCGCGTCGCCGGAATGAGGACCGGGGCGAAGGGTGGTGCGGTGAGCGGATCGCTGAACTTGTTGTGCTCGATCCCATCGAGCATCGGACTGACCTGGATGAGGTCACCGGGAGGCTGCGGGAAAGCGGCGCTCGGGATCTGCTGCCGGTAGAGGACAGCGGACACCGGGGGTTGAGTGACGATCGCGAGTGGCAATTCGAGGCCGGGGGGCGACACCCGGGTCACGGTGGTGAGAATGTGCCCAAAGATCGGCAGCGAGGTCTCCGCGTCCTTGAAGAGGAGGTCATCGGGATCGATCAGTCCGTTCACCCAGGCGTTGCGCCCCGTGGCAGGACTGAGTCCCTGCTTGGGAGTGATCGACGTTGTTCCCACCAGGATGCCGATACCATTGAAGTCGGCGTTGTTCGTGCCGTTGAGGTCGCCGTTCTTGATGCGGACCGCGGAGAAGCCAGGCGTGCCCGTGGTGAAGTCGAGACGCGGTGGCGGCAGCGGACGTCGCGGCCAGGGGACGACCACATTGGTGCTCGAAGCGCCCGCTCCGGCAGGAAGGACCTTGGCGGCACTGGCGACACCCACCGTGCCATCCAGAGCCACCGGCTCGACAAGGACGTAGAGGTCCGCCGAGATCGTGGCCCGAGTGAGGAGGTTGGAGTAGACCGGGCCGATGCCCACACGCCCGCCGATCAGCGTCGTATCAATGACCGTGCACGGAAGGTTGGTGATGCCGCTCTCCGTGACGAAGTCGCGATAGATCATGGGAACCATCGGATGGGTGGTGTCGGCCACGGAAGGCACGGCGATGGCGGGTCCGGCGTTGCG
>JAIXZE010000317.1 GCA_027489875.1 Verrucomicrobiales bacterium | reverse complement strand
TTGCCGGTTGACCTCGCGCAACTGGCGATCGGTTTCCTCGCGGCTCAGGCCAATCCGCTCGGAAACCTCCTGCAACTGACGGTCGGTTTCCTCACGGCTCCGGTCCATGCGCTCGGACACCGCCTGGAAATGGCGGTCGGTTTCCTCGCGGCTTCGCTCCATCCGTTCGGACATCGCCTGCAACTTGCGGTCGGTTTCCTCGTGGCGGCGGTCCATGCGCTCGGACACTGCCTGGAAATGGCGGTCGGTTTCCTCACGGCTCCGCTCCATCCGTTCGGACATCGCGCGAAACTGTCGGTCCGTCTCCTTCTGCTGCACGGCCACACTGGCCACCAGAGCCTTCAGTTCCTCGTCGGTCATGAGGGGTATTGTAGGCGCACGGATGAAACTCTGGCAAGGCGGTCACCGGTGACGCAGGCAAACGGATGCTGGCACCCCTTACTGGGATCCGGCGGGAGGGAGGGCTGGGTCTGCCTCCGTGGATGTCGCGGAGGGAGCGGACTCGAACTCAGGAGCTGAGCCCTGGGCGGGGAGGCTCGGGCTGGCCTGCGTGGGGCCGTCGACAGACACGATGATGGGTCGGACGACCTGACCGCGGATGGTGTAACCGCAGGCAAGGGTGCCGGCGATCTGGGATTCGGCGGGCGGAGCCTTGCCGTCGAGGGTCTGATGGAAGTCGGGGTTGAACCCCTCGCCGGGGCGGGCCTCGTGGGCGACAACGCCGAGGCGCCGGACGGCGTCGAGGCAGGCGGCGCGGTAGGTGGCGAGTTGCTGGGCGACGCCGGGTTGGGTGGAGCGTTGGCCGGCTTGGTAGACGGCAAAGTTGTGATCGAGCAGGTGGCAGATCACGCGGAGGGTTTCCTCCTCGCCACGGCGGAGCTTCTCGATCTCTAGCTTCAGGGTGCCCTTCTCCTGGTCCTGGAAGCGGTGGAGGGATTCGACGAAGACCTTCTTCTCGGACTCCATGAGGGTGGCGACGGCTCCGGCCGCGATCTCGGCGCGTTGGAGGGCCTGTTGTCCCGACTGGATGCTGGCGGCGCTGGTCGCGACGCTGGCGGCAACCTTCTCCAGTTGCTGGATCTGGCGGAGGGTGTCGGAAAGGTTGGCCTGTTCGCTGAGGCGCAATTCGGCCTCCTGATCGCGCAGGAAGGGGGTGACCAGGATCCATGCGCCCGCCCCGACGGCGCCCGTGATGACGGCGGCGACGGAAAGGCTCCAGGGAATGCGGCCCGAATGGGCGAGGAAGGCGACGCCCCCGGCGGCAGCGAGGAGGGTCAGGTCACCCAGGACGAACGGCCATTTGGCGGCCAGCGGCACTTCTTGCTCGGACATGGGGACGAGCCTAATCAGGAACCGGGCAGGAGGGAGAGTTTGAAGTTTCAAGTTCCCGGATTGCTCCATTTGAAGGCCG
Organism: Verrucomicrobiales bacterium; assembly: GCA_027489875.1. Lineage (GTDB taxonomy): Bacteria > Verrucomicrobiota > Verrucomicrobiia > Limisphaerales > UBA9464 > UBA6176. Next base: position 2,221 of record JAIXZE010000317.1, on the reverse strand, counting down.
GGTGCCCCCACCCGGCGGAGGTCAAGAAGCGCCGGGTGAGGGCACCCGGCCTTCAGTCGGGCTTGAAACCTGAAACTGAAAACTTGGGACTCCGTTCCTTCTGTCGCCTCGCTGCGGCTTGGCTTCGAGGGTAGCGCCAAGCCCGGGCTTACGCCCGGGCCTATCGTCTGTCGCGCATGAATCTGGGAACTGGAATCTGGGAACCGGGGACTTCCCTCGGGGCCCCACTTCTGCGGAACCGCGGGGTGACAAACGGGGGGCAGGTCGGGAGAATGGGCGGGAAGCAAATGCAAGACCTCGTCAAAGTGATGCGTTTTGGGTGGCCGTACCTGCGGCGGTACCTGGGACGGTTCTGTACCGGGGTGGCGCTGGCGGTGTTGTTCGGGCTGACGAACGCGCTCCTCCTGTGGGCGATCAACACGATCCTCGTTCGCATGTCACCGGAATCGACGGCGGTGGTCGGGGCGGCGTCGGTGCTGGTGGAACAGGGAACGTTGGGAGAATGGAAGGCGGCGTTGCAGAAGACGACCGAGGCCGCGGTGGATCCCTGGTTGCCGCGATCGGGTCGCAAGGCGGACTGGCGTCAGATCGTGGGTGGCCTGCTGTTGTTTCCGCTGCTGGCCGCGCTGCGGGGGTTCGTGGGCTATGGCAGCAGTTACTGCCTCGCATGGGTGAGCGAGCGGGTGGTGAACGACCTGCGCGTTGAAGTGCTGCGGAAGCTGAGTTCGTTGTCACTGGATTATTTCAACAAGGCGACGACCGGCGACCTGATCACGCGGGTGAATGGCGACACCTCGATGCTGCAACGGTGCCTGAACGCGGGTCTCGGGGACCTCATCAAGGAGCCAGTGACGATCGTGGGCCTGGTGGTGGGGTTGTTCCTGATCGATTGGCAACTGACCCTGATGGTGCTGGTGTTCTTTCCGCTGGTGATCGTGCCGATCGTGATCCTCGGAAAGAAGGTGCGGCGCTCAGCCAAGGCCGGCCTCAACACCACGATCACGCAGGCGAGCCTGATCGTGGAGGTGCTGTCCGGAATCCGCGTCGTGAAGGCGTTCAACCTCGAGGAACAGCAGGTGGAACGGTTCCGAAAGATGTCCAAGGATCTCGTCTCGCATTCCATGCGCACGACACGCGCCAAGGAGATCACCAACCCGATCATCGAGTCGATCGGGACGCTGGGATTCGGACTGCTGGTGGTGGTGATCGTGGTGCGTGAGGTGAAGATCGAGGACATGGTGAGTCTTCTAACGGGTGTGGCCTTCATCTACACACCGGTGAAGAAGCTCGCCGGGATCCACAACCTCCTGCAGCAGACGCAGGCGGGCATCGAGCGGTTGATGCAGGTGTTGCGCGAGGAGCCGACCGTTCGCGAGACGTCGACCCCGGTTCCGATGGGCACGTTCCACGAGGGCATCCGGGTCGAAGGGTTGGGCTTCAGCTACGGGCACGAGAAGATCCTCAGCGACGTGTCGTTCGAGTTGCCGCGCGGGACGCGCTTGGGCATCGCCGGCGAGAGCGGCAGCGGCAAGAGCACGCTGGTCAACCTCCTGTTCCGCTTCTACGACCCCACTTCGGGCGCGATCCGGATCGATGGAAAGGACCTGCGGACGCTGGCGTTGTCGGATCTGCGCGATCGGATGGCGTTGGTGAGCCAGGAGGTGGTGCTCTTCAACATGACGGTGGCGGAGAACATCGCGTGCGGGCGACCGGGTGCCAGCCGTGCGGAGATCGAGGCCGCAGCGCGGGCGGCCTTCGCGCATGAATTCATCGAGCGGTTGCCGCAAGGGTATGACACGCCGGTGGCGGAACGCGGGGTGAACCTCTCCGGCGGCCAACGGCAGCGCTTGGCAATTGCACGGGCGTTCGTGCGCAATGCCCCGATCCTGGTGCTGGACGAAGCCACGGCCGCGCTGGATGCCCAGTCGGAGGCGGAGGTGCAGGTGGCTATCGAACGACTCGAGGAGAACCGCACGGTGATCTGCGTCGCGCACCGCTTGTCCACGTTGAAGGGCATGGACCGCATCCTGGTGTTGTCGGCGGGGCGCGTGGTCGAGGATGGCGGGTTCGAGGAATTGCTCCGGCGTGGAGGCCGATTCGCTGAGATGGCGGCGCGGCAGGGCATCGCAGCGCGCAAGTAATCCCAACGCGGAATGTCCGGCATGAAGCCCTCCCCCATTTCCGTGAGCCTGATCGCCGGTGCCGAAGAGGCGCGCATCGC
>JAIXZE010000315.1 GCA_027489875.1 Verrucomicrobiales bacterium | reverse complement strand
GTGTTCGCCCGCAACAAGCGCTCACGCACCGTGTCGCGATCACGGCGTGCGGCCTCTCCCAATTTCACCCGTTGAAGTTCCTCCGGCATCCTGGACGCCCACCCTGTTCCGCCCGTTTCCCTCCGGGTCCGCACCAAGGTCTGGCCCGTCCGGTGTATCCGACTCCAGTCCCAGCCGCGACCCCTTTGATCCACCCAACCTCCGACTTTGGTCGGAGGGGAAGTTTCCCGGACATGCATCCTGCGCCCGCCCTCGCCGCAACGCGGCGCACGGCGATAGCCCAGCGGTGGAGCGGAGCGGAACCCTGGGTCAACCCACCCGATGACACCTCGCCCCAACGGGGCGAACGGTGACCCCACGCACCCTGTTCCGTGTGCCCTTTCAGGGCACGGAGGGCGTTGTGTGGCGTGGTCCCCGGGGTTCCACCCCGTTTCACCTGATGCCCCTTCGGGGCATGAGCGCCTTGAAACCTGAAACTGAAATCTTCCAACTCTCCCCCCGCCGGGTGAGGTCACCCGGCCTTCAATCTCTGGCATCTGGCATCTGGCATCTGGGATCTCCGCCTCTTGACATCCCCGTTCCGTATACGACTAAAAGTCTCGTTTCCGGAAGCTGGCATCGGGCCGGCTTTCCCCTGAATTGACGCGACCTACCGACAGAACAATGAGCCAGACCGAATCCCATACGTTTCAGGCCGAGATCCAACAGGTTCTCGATATCGTCATCCACTCGCTCTACACCGACCGCGAGGTGTTCGTCCGTGAGCTCGTCTCGAATGCCGCGGATGCCTGCGAGAAGCTCCGATTCCTCCAGTCCGGCGGCACCGCCACCATCCACCAACCCGACGCCCCCATCGGCATCCAGGTACGGGTGGACAAGGACGCCGGCACACTGACGATCGCCGACACCGGCGTGGGCATGTCCCGCGACGAGCTGGTCCAGAACCTCGGAACCATCGCGCACTCGGGCACCAAGGCCTTCCTGAAGGCCGTCGCTGAAGGCCAGAAGAAGGATGCCAGCCTGATCGGCCAGTTCGGCGTCGGATTCTACTCCGCCTTCATGGTGGCAAAGAAGGTCACGGTGCTCACCCGCTCCCACCAACCCGGCGAACCCTCCTGGCGCTGGACCAGCGAAGGCGCGGGTGGCTACGTCATCGAACCCGCCGAAGACCTTCCCCGTGGCACCCAGATCATCCTCGAACTCAAGGACGACACCCGCGAGTTCGCCGAGAAGTCCCGCATCGAGGGCATCGTCAAACGCTATTCCAACTTCGTCTCCTTCCCCATCGAGATCGATGGCACCCGCCTCAACACCGTCCAGGCGTTGTGGGCCCGCAACAAGGCCGAGGTCACCGAGGACGAATACCGCGAGTTCTACCAGTTCATCGGGCACGATTCCGAAACGCCGTTGTACCGCCTGCACTTCACTGCCGACGGTCCTCTCAGCATCCAGGCATTGCTGTTTGTTCCTGCCCAGAACCTCGAGACCCTCGGCCTCACCCGCGTCGAGTCGGAGGTCAACCTCCACTGCCGCAAGGTCCTCATCGAGCCCAAGGCCAAGGGCCTGTTCCCCGAGTGGCTCCGCTTCCTCAAGGGCGTCGTCGATTGCGAAGACATCCCGCTGAACGTCTCCCGCGAGCGCATGCAGGATTCGAGCCTCATGAAGCGCCTCAACCGCGCCCTGACCTCGAAGTTCCTGAAGTTCCTCGGCGAGGAATCCGCCAAGGACGCCGAGGCCTACGACAAGTTCTACGCCCAGTACCAGCGCTGCCTGAAGGAGGGCATCCTCGCCGACAACGAGCATCGCGACGCCATCGCCAAGCTCCTCCGGTTCGAGTCCTCCTCCACCGAACCCGGCAAGCGCACCAGCCTCGCCGAATACGTCAGCCGCATGCCGGCCGACCAGAAGGAGATCTACTACGTCATCGCCGGTTCCCGCGAGGCCGCCCTCTCCAGCCCGTATTACGAGGTGTTCGCCGCCCGCAAGTTCGAGGTCCTCATCCTCAACGAATCGGCCGACGAATTCGTCCTCGACCGCGTCCGCGAATTCGATGGGAAGTCCATCCTCGCCGCCGAACGCGCCGAACTCGAAGTTCCCGCCCAGGACCCCACCGAAGGCCAGCTCAACGACGAACAGGCCGGCCTCCTCTCGGGCTGGCTCAAGTCCACCCTCGGCGATGCCGTCGACAACGTCTCCGTTTCCAAGCGCCTCGCCACCAGCCCTGCCCTCGCCATCGAACGGGATCACTTCCTGACGGGCACCATGCGCCGCACCCTCAAGGCCATGAACCGGGACCGCACCGACGCCCCCGAGGTGAAGCCCGACTTCGAGTTCAATCCGCGTCATCCGCTCGTCGCACGCCTCGAACAGATGCGTCACACGGATCCCGACCTCGCCGCCAAGGCCGCGGCGCAGATGTACGACAACGCCCGCATGGCCGCCGGACTCCTCGAAGATCCCCGGGCGATGCTCCAACGCCTCAACGACCTCCTCACCCAGGTCCTGACGCCGAAGGCGTAACAGCCTCCCTGCTTGTAGGCCGCGTGCCCCCACGCGGCGCATGCAAAACCTCCGCCGGGTGAGGGCACCCGGCCTTCAGCCTCACGGTTTGTAGGCCGCGTGCCCCCACGCGGCGCATGCAAAACCTCCGCCGGGTGGGGGCACCCGGCCTTCAGCCTCATCAATCTCCCCCGCACGGTTGCGCCCGCCGCCCGTTCAAGCAGACTCCGCCCGTGGCGAAACCGGATTCCCCAGGACCAGGCCTCGTCGAACGGCTCCGCCGCTTCGTCGGGGCCTGGCAACCGTTTACCGGGGCCGGTCTCGCCGCGTTCGCGGAGACATCCATCTCCCGCCTCGTCACCTTCCAGTTCATCGCTGCCGTCGGAATCGCCGTCCTGGTCGTGGGTGCCCTTCGCTGGACCTGGGTCCCCGTCATCGAACGTTCCCTTCCCAACCTCCCTGAATCCGTCCCGCTCCAGGCCGGTCGTCTCCTTTGGCCCGACGCCGAACCCCGCCGTCTCGCCGAGAACGCCTGGTTGGCCATCGTGGTCCGACCCTCCACCAACAGCACTCCCGACGACCCGGGACAAACCGCAGACCTCCAGGTGGAGTTGCACCCCGGAACCTACCGGATCGAGGGAATCTTCGGTCACATCGATCGCCCCTACCCGCGCTCCCTGACCGCCGATCTCGGTCGGATCCCGGCCACTGCCGCCTGGAACGCGTGGCGTCGTCCTGCCGCGTTCCTGCTGGCCTTGGGCTTCACCCTGTTCCTGTGGGTCTCCTGGTGGGGATTGGCCACGGCGTATGCCCCGTTCGCCTGGGCGTTCGCCCACCTTTGCCGCCGGCCGCTCTCCCTCGCCGCCGCCTGGAAGATTTCCGCGGCAGCCCTGTTCGTGGGTGCCGCTGTTGGAGCCGCTGGCTTTGCCGGTTATGCCACCGGAGCCATCCGCCTGCCCGGTGTCCTCGTCACCCAAGCCATCCACATTCCCATCGCCTGGATCTGGCTCATCTGGGGGCTCCTCTCCACCACCTCCACGCCCCGCCCCGCCCGAACCAAAGCCTCGAATCCCTTCGCCGGTTCCAACTGATCCGACGACGCAGATCCGCCGCCACCGTCACCGCCCACCCGACCGACGAAACCCGGCCACCGCATCCACGCGCCGGACCAGCCACTTGCCCTCGGTCTTCACCATGCGGATGTCGAATTCCTGCGCCGTGAAGTCCCCGCGTTTGCCACCGGTCTTGGCACTCGCCGTCATCGAGACCCGCGCCTCGGTGTCCCCCGTGACGGTCACCTGCACGTCGTGCACCTTCACCTCCACCGACCCGATCTGCGGCGTTCCCATCATCAGCAACCCCTTGATCGCATCGCGTCCCGTCAGGGCCGACTCGATCGGCAGCACCTGATCCACGTGCAATTCCGCGTCCACGGCAAACCGGTTGCCCAGCGACTCGATCTTCGCGATGCGCGAAATGTTTCCTTCCCCACCGGTGAAGGTGGCGTCGCCGGCCATCCCCTCAATGACCTTCCGGATCCGCCGCTCTTCGGTGGGACGGTTCAACCATCCCAGATAGCCGAGACCAACCACCCCGAGGACCACCAGCAGCCAACGCACGCCTTGGTTCATAGCAGGACCTTTCCAACAATCTTCGACCGACGTACCGCCCCATGCTCATGGTCGCGTGACGCCATTCCGCGATTGTCGCCCACGAGGAAGTATTCGTCCGGTCCCAACTCCATCTCGGACTCGTTCCAGGGCGCGCGGTTCTTGACGTACTCCTCCCGCAGCGGTTCGTCATCGATATAGACCTGCCCCTGCCGGATCCGGAGGCGTTCGCCCGGCAGCCCGATGATGCGCTTGAGGTACAGGACGCTTTCGCCAGCCATGCGCACCGCGACCACATCCCCGCGTTGCGGCTCGCGTTTCAGGTAGGACCAACGGTTGATGAAGTTGACCTGGTTCAGCTTGTAGGTGGGTTCCATGCTGATGCCCGCCACCCGCATGGGCCGCAGGACATACCCGAACACCCCCCACGCCACCACGACGTACACAGCGATGCGCACCGCTGTCCGCTTCGGACTGCGTCCGATGACCCCAATCCAGAGGTAATGCCACCACGGCCGCGGCGCGGACGCCGCCATTTCCTGGGTCTCTTCGTGATCGCTCATGCAGTTCGCTACCGACGCCGCCGAAGCTAGGCGGCCCATTCCGAACGGCAACGAGCATTTCGATGAAGCCTTCGACGTCCGTCTCCGTTACCGTCGCCGGACGTCCATGGATACCGCCACTCCGACGCCTCCAGCGCCTGCGCCGCCGGCCCTCAGCAAGGGACAGACCTTCGTCCGCCGTCTCACCAGCACCGTCATCCTCTGGACCGTCGTCCTCACTGCCATCTTCTCCGGCAACCAATTCGTCCGCGAGTACGTCTTCCTCGGCCTGATGCTGCTGCTCGCCTTCACCGGACTGAAGGAGTTCTACGGCCTCGTCGAGAAACGCGGGCTCGTCTGCTTTCCCACCTGGGGGATCATCAATGGCCTCCTGTTGATGGGGGCGACGTTCTACTACGTCACCATCTACCAGCCCACCCACGCCCACGCCGGACTTCCGGCCCGCGCCAACGACTTCGAGACCATCGTCCTCATCATCTTCGTCCTCGGCCTCTGCGTCCGCGAATTCGTCTCCAAGAAGAACCAGTCCGTCGGCCTCACCGCCATCTCCACCACCCTCCTCGGCCTCATGTACGTGCCGTGGCTCCTCAACTTCCTCCAGAAGATCAATTTCTTCCCCGGCGTCGATGGCCGCTTCTACGTCCTCTACTTCATCCTCGTCACCAAGTTCAGTGACGTCGGTGCCTATTGCGTCGGATCCCTCATCGGACGCCACAAGATGATCCCGCGCATCAGTCCCGGAAAAACATGGGAAGGCTTCGCCGGGGCCATTGTCGTCTCCACGGGCACCAGCGTTCTGTTCGCCCAGATCGCCGGGAAACACCTCGCCGGCATGACCGTCACCCACGCCATCATCCTCGGTGCCCTCCTCAGCGTCGCCGCCGTCGTCGGCGACCTCATCGAATCCCTCTTCAAGCGCGAGGCCGGCGTGAAGGACTCCGGCAAATTCTTCCCCGGCATCGGAGGCATCCTCGACCTCCTCGACTCCCTCCTCTTCAACGCCCCCATCATGTACCTCTACCTGCGCCACGTGCTGACGCACGCGTGACGGAGTTCCCAGATCCCAGTTCCCAGTTCCGAATTCCCAGTTCCGAATTCCCAGACTCCAGCACCGCGCTCGTGCCCCGAAGGGGCGACCGGTGAAAGCCCGGGGTGGAACCCCGGGGACCACGCCACAAAACGTGCTCTGTGCCCTGAAAGGGCACACGGGACAGGGTGCGTGTGGTCACCGTTCGCCCCGTTGGGGCGAGGTGCCATGGGGTGGGGTGACCCAGGGTTCCGCTCCGCTCCACCCTGGGCTTTCTCCGTGCGCCGCGTTGCGGCGAGGGCGGGCGCGGGATGCATGTCAGGGGGATGCGTCCCCAAAGGAACGACCACTGACTTCAGATGCCGGAGCTCTCCGGTGACAACTTTCGTCCAGGACGTGCCAGGCCACCCCTCGCCACACGCGTCGCGATCGGCATCGGTATCGGAATCGGTATCGAGAATTCAGGGGAAAGAACTGGGTTCGATCCCGATCCCGATTGCGATCCCGATACCGAACACCCCCCCCATCCGAAGCTTCGCGAACCGATACGACGCCGAATGACGCAGTCCACGCTTCCAAGTCCTCACTGCCCCGGCGGCAAACCCACGCGCACCAACCGCATCTCCCTTCCATCAAACTCCACCTCGGCATTCGACCCGATCACCTCGGCGACGAGATCCACCTCCGTCACCCCATCCACCACCGCAAACGCAAAGGTCACCGGGATCCATTCCTCACCGCTGACCATCACCAGTTCGGCCAACTCCCCACTGATCCGAAGGCCCGCCGCCGCACTGCCGACATTCCCCCGCCCCAATCGCACCCGCCCTTCCATCCGGTACTCCCCTTCCTCCAATCGCGCCCGCATGCGCCACGAACCCCGGGCTGACTCGCCCCGCGTCCGGATCAACAGCGCCTCCTGCGGTGCCGGACGCCGCTCGAACTCCACCCGACCCGCCATGTCCTCGGCAAGAGCCCCGCGCCATCCGGTCAACCGCGCCACGCCCTGATCGGAGAAGACCAACCCACCCTGCGGCCGCTCCAGTTGCTGGGTGATGATGTCCGCACGCTGCCTCACCCGCTCGATGAGATCCTGCACGCGCGCCGCATGGGCGGACGCCAACCCGGGAGAGTAAACTTCCAGCGTTGGGTGCAGGGTGGCCTCCACCTCCCGGATCCGCGCGGCGATCCGGTCGGGATCGAGGACGTTCGTCCGCAACTCAACGAGTTTCCGATGAAACAGCTTCCGCCCCTCGGGCTGCGACAGGAAGACCCGCGCCACCTGACCGCGCGCGCTCGGCTCGATGCTCGCATCGATGCCCATCCGCCGCCCAAACCCGAACAATTGGTCGAGCCCATGCGGCATGAAGACCATCTTGTCGGTCGACCGGTCGTGGAACACACGCCAGTTGTTCCGGTTCATCGCATACCCGTCCCAGTTGCAGATCATCGTATCCATCGCCAGCAATGCGGCGAAGCGATTGACATCCAGCGCGCCGGACAACCGCTCCCAGCGGTTGCTCCGATTCCCACCGCGGACGGCGTCAATCAGGCGCTCCAGTCCGGGATGCGAGTCCTGCGACTCTCCGGAGACCACCGACAGGTTGCCATCGATGTCCTGCACGAACCCGCCATCGTAAAGGTTCCCGCTCACGTCGTCGAAGTGACCCTTCAGGAAGGGCTTCCCCCACCCCTCCAGGACCACGTACAGGCCGAGATCCCGGCCGTTCACCACGACGGTGGCATGCTGCGCCTTCGGCACGGGCACACCCGCCGCAACGAACAATTCCCGGCTGATCAACTCGTTCATCAGCGTCGGGTCCTGCACCGAGTTGTTCAGCGAGATCTTCGAGTACCCATGGAACTTCTGTCCCTTGGCGTGCTTCGAGAAGTTCAGCGTGAAGCCCGGAGTG
>JAIXZE010000201.1 GCA_027489875.1 Verrucomicrobiales bacterium | reverse complement strand
GTTCCGCTCCGCTCCACCGCTGGGCTTTCTCCGTGCGCCGCGTTGCGGCGAGGGCGGGCGCGGGATGCATGTCCGGTGGATGCGTCCCCAAAGGCACAACCGCTGACTTCAGGTGTCAGTGCCCTGCGGGGACAACTTTAAATCAGGACGTGACACACCCGGAGTGTCAGGAGATCTCGCCGCGTGGGGGCACGCGGCCTACAAGGGGAGTTGCCAGTTGCCAGAACCGAGTCTCCAGATTGAAGGCCGGGTGCCCTCACCCGGAGTGTCGGGAGATCTCGCCGCGTGGGGGCACGCGGCCTACAACGGGGATGGGTCGAAGGGATGCGCCGCGTGGGGGCACGCGGCCTTCAACGAGGGAGGCACGTGGTCAGGCAGTGGCGAGTTCGCGTTCGGTGCGGAGGCGGAGTTGGCCGCAGGCGGCGTCGATGTCGTGGCCCTTCTCGATGCGGAGGGTGGTGACGACGCCGGTGGCGTCGAGTGCGGAACCGAAGGCGCGGCAGCGTTCGTCGGAGGGGCGGATCCACTCGAGTCCGTCGACCTTGTTGTAGGGGATGAGGTTGACCTTGGCGTTGAGGCGCTGGGCGAGGCGGGCGAGGTGAGGGACCTGGTCGAGGCCGTCGTTGATGCCCTGGATGAGGATGTATTCGAGGGTGATCATGCGGCCCTTGCGCTGGACGTATTCGTCGCAGGCGGCGGTGAGTTCGGCCAGTGGGTGCTTCCGGTTGACCGGCATGATCTGGCTGCGGACGGCGTCGGTGGCGCCGTGGAGGGAGATGGCGAGCTGGAACTGTTCGGGTTCGGTGCCGAGCTGGCGGATGCGGGGTGCGAGACCGGAGGTGGAGATGGTGATCTTGCGGGCTCCGATGTGGCCGCCCCAGGGAGCGTTCAGGGAGCGGAGGGCGGCGAGGAGGTTGTCATAATTGGCGAGGGGTTCGCCCATGCCCATGATGACGAGATTGTTGATGAGCCGGCCTGGGGATGTGGCCGTGGGGGTGGCCGTCGCCGTTGGGTTGGCCGCGGGCTGGGCGGCAGCCGCATCGGTGGCTTCGGGTGTCGTGGGCTGGGCAGGCTGGCTGGCGTGCCACCGTTCGATGGCGAGGACCTGGCCGGAAATTTCCCAGGGGGCGAGGTTCCGCTTCCAGCCTTCGAGGCCGGAGGCGCAGAAGCGGCAGCCATAGGCGCATCCGACCTGGGTGGAGACGCAGAGGGTGTGGCGGTCGGCGCGGTCGCCGTAGAGGGCGGGATTGGCGGGGATGAGGACGCTTTCGACGAAGGCACCGTCGTGAAGGCGCCAGAGGAACTTCTGCGTGGTGTCGCGGGAGCCCTGTTTGCGGGCGAGTTCGAGGGTGCGGAGCGAGTAGGTTTCCGCGAGGCGGCTCCGGAGGGCCTTGGGGAGGTTGGTCATTTCGTCCCACGAGGCGGCGCGCCGGGGCCAGAGCCACTGGAGGAGTTGGTCCACCCTGTATTGGGGGACCTCCCACTCGGTGAAACGGGCGGCGATGGAGTCGCGGGATTCCTGTCGGACATCAGGCAGCACGACGGGAGCCTAGCGGGTGCCGGGTCCGAGTGGGAGTACCGAGTTTGGGTGGGCGGGAGGGTTCAGTAGGTTTCGGAGGAGGCGGGGAGGCCCTGGAGGATGGCGATGCCGGAGGAAGTGCCGAGTCGGGAGGCACCCGCTTCGATCATGGCGAGGGCGGTGGCGGTGTCGCGGATGCCGCCGCTGGCCTTGACGCCGAGCTTTGGTCCGACGCAGGCGCGGAGGAGGCGGACGTCGTCGAGGGTGGCCCCGCCGGTGCTGAAGCCAGTGGAGGTCTTGACCATGCGGACACCGGCTTCGATGGCGAGTGAGCAGGCAGCACGCTTCTGTTCGTCGGTGAGGAGGCAGGTTTCGAGGATGAGCTTTACCGGTACGGATTCGGCGGCTTCGACGACATCGCGCAGTTCGCGGAGGACATAGCGGTGATCGTTGTCCCGGAGGCGGCCGATGTTGAGGACGAGGTCGATTTCCTGCGCGCCGAGGTCGATGACCGTTTCGGTCTCGAAGCGTTTGGAGTCTGTGTCTGCGGCTCCGAGTGGGAATCCGACCACGGCGGCGACCTGGACCCCGGAGTCCTCGAGTCGGGCTGCGGCGAGGGCGACGCGGGAGCCATGGACACAGACGGCGTGGAAGTGGTGGGTGCGGGCCTCGTTGCAGAGGCGTTCGATGTCGGCGGCGGAGGCGTCGGGCTTGAGCAGTGTATGGTCGATGAACCGTGCGAGGTCAGGAGCGCGAAGCGACATGGGGGGAAGGCTGTCGTTCGTCGGGGATGGGGCGCAAGCGGGGAGTCATGTTCCCCGGACGGTATCGAGGAGTCGGACGGGGGTGCTGGAAGAACCGGACCGACGGCTTTCGGGGCTGAGGACGGCGTCGATGGCGGCGGCGAGCTGGTCGGGATGGAGGAAGGGGCGACGCAGGGTTGGTGCGATTGCGGCGGGATGATCCGTTCGGTGGGTGGTCGAGGCTGGGGCTTCGAGGAGGATGAACGGAAGCCCGTGTTGGTGGAGGGCTTTGGCGATGGCCGGGGTGAGCGGGGCCTCGGCGATGACGGCGGCGAAGGGGCGTGCGGAGGCGGCGCTGTCGGCGAGGACGCTGAGGCCGGCGGCGGAGTCGACCACGCTGGTTTCGATGCCCCAGTGACGGCACTGGTGGGAGATGAGGCGGGAGGCGAGGGGGGAATGGAGGGCGAGGATGAGGCGGGTTCCTGGAGGCGCGGCGGGAGCGTTGGTGGAGGCGGTGGCGTTGGGGGGGAGGGGAAGGTCGAACCAGAACGTGGAGCCCTTGGAGGGTTCGCTGGCGAAGCCGACGCTGCCGTCCATGGCTTCGGCCAATTGCCGCGAGATGGCGAGGCCGAGACCGGTGCCGCCGGTTCTGCGGGTGAGGGAGGTGTCGACCATCGAGAACCGTTGGAACAGGAGGGGGTGCTTGTCGGCGGGGATGCCGGGGCCTGTGTCTTCGACCTGGATGCGGATGCGCTGGGGGTAGGCGGGTTCCGCGGGGAGCAGGCGGGAGGAAAGGAGGATGTGGCCGCTGTGGGTGAATTTGACGGCGTTGCCGACGAGGTTGGTGATGATCTGGCGGATGCGTCCGGCGTCACCGGAGATCTGGCGTGGGACTTCCGGATGCCAGTCGAAGGCGAGGGTGAGTCCTTTGGAAGAGGCCCGGACGGAGAGGAGTTCGGCGACGGCGTAGGAGACTTCGAGGATGTCGAAGGGTTCCGATTCCAGCTTGAGGCGGCCGGCTTCGAGTTTCGAGAAGTCGAGGATGTCGTTGATGATTTCGAGGAGGTTTTCGCCGGATTGGCGGATGGTTCGGACGTAGTGGCGGAGGTCGGCGTCTGCGATTTCCTGTTCGAGGAGGTCGGCGTAGCCGAGGACGGCGTTGAGGGGCGTGCGGACTTCGTGGCTGATGATGGTGAGGAAGTCGGCCTTGGCGCGGTTGGATGCTTCGGCAGCATCGCGGGCGCGTTCGAGTTCGAGGCGGTTCTTGCGGGATTCGGTGATGTCGACAAAGGAGATGACGACGGAGTTGACCTCGCCGGTGCCTGGATCCCGGAGCGGCCGGGTGTTGGCGCTGATCCAGCAGCGGTCCCCATCGGGGCGGCGGATGCCCATGATGAAGCCGGTGCAGGGTTCGCCGGTCTGGAGGGTACGGAGGGCCGGGAAGTCGTGGTTGGGGAGGCGCGAACCGTTTTCCTGGATGATGCTCCAGCTGGTGCTGAGGAGGTCTGAGTTGCGGAGTTGTTCGGCGGAGATCCCGAGGATGCGGGAGGCGTTGGCGTTGACGCGGGTGAATCGGCCGGAGCGTTCGGCGACCATCACTCCCTCGGCGAGGACTTCGACGACGCTTTCGTAGTGGATCTCCTTTTCCTGGAGGGCGCGTTTGGTGGCCCACTGTTCGAGGCTGCGTCCGAGATCGCTGGCGATGGTGGTGAGCAGGTCGATCTCGTACCGTTCCCAATGACGTTCCTCGCGGCAGGCGTCAAAGCCGATGAAGCCGACCCAGCGTTGTCCGACCAGGACCGGAACACAAAGCAGGGAAAGGATTCCCTGGGGTTCAAAGATGTCTGTTTCGGGACGTGGGAAGGAGCGGATCGGGCCATAGACAGGTTCGCCGCGTTCGAAGGCTTCTGCCCATCGGGGGAATGTGCCCTGGAGGTCGAAGTTCTGGAGGACCGGGTTGAGGAGTTCGGCCGGAATGCCCGGGGCACACCACTCGTGGCGTTGGCTGACGACATCGCGCCCGGTGGTGGGTGAAGTGTGGCGGATGAAGTAGTAACAGCGATCCGCGTTGGTGGCAGGACCGATGCCATGGACGACGGCACCGACGGCGCTGTCGGCGGAATCGACCGTCAGCATGGCGCGCGAGAGTTTGGCGAGGTTCTGGAGCAGGCGGGTGCGTCGGTCGAGTTCGCGTTCCGCGCCGGCGCGCCGGCTGGTCTGGAGGGCGACGGAAGCCATGTCCGCCATGGCGCTGGCGAGGTGGGTTTCGCCCTCGGTCCAGACGCGGGGGCGGCCGACGTGCTCGACGCAGAGGGAGCCGACAACATGGCCTTCGATGCGTATGGGTCCGTCGAGCATCGAGGTGATGCCGAGGGGAATGAGGTAGGGTTTGGCGAAGGATCGGGTGCGTGGATCGGTTTGGGCGTCGAGGACGGAAATGAAACGTTCGGTTTCGATGGCGGCGAAGTAGGCGGGGTGTTCGGAGACGTTGATGGGTTCAGCGACGGGAGGAAGCGGGCCTGCTGGGCCGACGAGTGCGGCACAGACCAGGGCGCGGCGGTCCGGGGAGAGCAACCAGACGGAGACCCGTGCGACGTGGATGCCCTCGACGGCGTGGCCGGCGATGGTTTCGAGCATCCGGGAGAGGTCGGCGCTACCGTGGATGTGGTGGCGGTTGAGGTTTAGAAGGAGGTCGTTGGTGCGGCGGAGGCTTTCGGTAACGGCGTGGGAGTGGGCTTCGGTGCGGAGGCGGTCAATCTCGGCCCCGACGCGGGCAGCGAGGATTTCGAGGAGTTGGAGCTGGTATTGGGTGGGATGGAACGGGGAGCGGTGGAGGATGGCGAGGGTGCCGAGGGACCGACCGTTGGTGGTGTGGAGACGGTAGCCGACGTAGGCTTCCGCGGAGAGTTGCTGGAGGATGGCCGCGTTTGGGAATCGTTCGCGGAGGCCTTGATGGATGCAGAGGAAGTTTCGATCGAGGACTTCGGCACAAGGGGAGCCGGGGACGGGATAGGAAGCGCCAGCGGCGGGTTTTCCGAGGGCCCAGAGGGCGAGTGTTTCAATGGTGTCCGGGATGGTCACGGAGGGACAACCGACCAGGGCGTAATCGACGTTGAGGGTTTCGCCGATGCACCGCACGACGCGTTGGAAGAAGGCTTCGCCGGAACCGCTGACCGCGGTGGCAACGAGTGCGCGCAGGGCTTCCTCGATCCGGCGGCGGGCGGTGATGTCGCGGGCGACGCCTTCGATATGGGGTGGGGCTTCTCCGAGACGGACGACGCGGGACGTGATCTCGAGCGTGCGGCGGTCGCCGGCGTGGTCGAAGACGTCGACCTGGAAAGGGGATTCGGACTCGGGTTCGGCGAGCCGAGCCTGCATGCGGGACCGGACGCTCTCGCGGTGCTCCGGGACAACGATGTCGAGGACGGAACGATCCCGTGCCTCGTGGGGTTTGACGCCGAAGAACCGGAGTGCGGCCTGGTTGAAGGAGAGGACGCGACCGTCCTGATCGAGGGTGTAGATGAGGTCGACGGCGCGTTCGATGAGGAGGTCGTAGCGTTGCTGGAGGTCGGAACGGTGGCGTTGGTGTTCCCGGAGGGCATTGTCCTGGCCGCGGAGTCGTCGGATGACGATGACCGACGAGATGCCCAGCACGACCAGTGCGCTCAGGGAAGAGAAGGTGGCGATGCGGTGGATCCGGCGTGCCGGTGAGATCTGGAGGACGGAGACGTCGTCCCACGAGGCAACGAGGATCCGTGGGGATGATTTCTGGCGCGGGCTGTCGGTCTTGGGTTCAAGCACACCCACCACGCGGATCTGGGCGTCGACTTCGAGAGCTTCCGGCGGAGGGATGAGGCCGGCTGAGGAGTTGATGAGGACTTCGAGGGATTCGTTGGGCGTACGTTGGATGGAGAGGATGTGCAATCCGGACTGGGTGCTGGCGAGGCGGACGGAACCTTCGCAGATGACGCGCAGGCCATTCTGGTCGTTGGACTGGATGTGGCCATTGGCCGAAAGCGGTTGTGCCAGAGGAGGCGTGCCCGAGGAGAGGACTCGGAACTGGCAGGCGGTCAGGATGGGACCGAAATCGTCCGGTTGGGGAATGCCAACCAGGTCGAGCCGTTGGCCGATGACGGGGCGGGGGGTGGACGCGGTGAGCCGCATGCGGATGGCTTCCTGATCCCGCTGGAGGATGCAGAAACCCTCGCCGACGTGGGTCACGGTGCCTTCTACCCGCACGAAGTGGAGGCGATCGTCGCCGAGTCGGAAGCCGAAGACGTCGCGCGGGCTGCGGACCGGAAGTTCGAAAAGCGGGGTGGAATCCGAGGTGTTGAATTCGATGTCGTTGGTGGAGTTGAGGAAGAGGTTGAAGTTCAGGTATTGCCCGAGGGCGTTGAACTCGGTGCCGCAGACGCCGACGAGGGTGAGTTGGGAGCCGATCCTGTTGGTGGAAATGGCGGCATTTGAACGGGGCGGCAGGTAGGCGGTGAACTCCCCGAATTCAGAGACCAGGTGGAGGACGTTCCGGCCATCACGTTCGATCCGGGTTTGGCCGAGGATGGCGCGGATGCGGATGCGTTGGGCATCTTCCTGACCGCGGAGGAGGCGCCCGCCGGTCAATTCGAAGGGGGAGGGAAGGGGGGAAGTCCCGATGCGGGTCACGCTTCCCGGTGCAGAGGCGTCCAGCGAGGGGGCAAATTCGCCTCGGATCACCGATCCTTGGATGCGGACGAGATCGCCCGGGGTGAAGGAGAGGAGATTGGAGGTGACAAAGATTCCGTTGGTGCCTTGGGCCACCATCATCATGCCCCATTCCGGATCGATGTAGGTGACGACGGCATTCACCTCGATGGGGACGCCGTTGGAGGGAAGAGAGGTTCGATCGATCGTCCGGGCGTCGAGGACGTTCGTGATCAGGGATGGCCGCGACGGTTGGCCGAGGGTGCGGAAGTGCTGCCCCAGCAGCAGCAACAGCAGCGATGCACGAAACAGGAACGGATGAGTGCAGCAGCCGTTCATCGGAGCGGCATTCTGGAACGACTCACGTCGTCAATTTGGTTTGGTCTTGCAGACTTTGTCCCCTGGAACGAGTCACGCCACCCTGACCCCAAGCGTGACCCGTGCTGCAATGGATCTTGAACTTATTATTGGGGTGTCGAGGGGCGGAAGGCGAGAGTGATTTTGCGGGAGGTTCTGCCTTGGGCGCATCTTCACACTGCCGCCTTTTGGAAAGGATTCGGGGCGGCGATGTCCTCATCGCCATTGGGAATGGCTTCGGAACGGCGACGAGGACGTCGCCACCCCTTTGCCTGTGGGGGCAGTGTCAAGATGCGCCCTTCTGCCTTTGCCTTCGACCACAGCCTCCTGACGTTGGCTACCGTTTGAGGGGTAGTCGACGACGTAAGGAGGCGGTTTCGCGTGTGGGGCGGTCGATCACTTCCGGTCGACGGACAGCTCGATGATCCGTCCCGATGGGGCGAAGGATTCGGTGCTGTTGGTCGCGCGTGAATACTCGGCGATGAACACCTTGCCGGGGCCTGCGAGGTGCAGGTCGATCGGGCGTCCCAGCGATGGAAGGACGGTGTGGATGCGGGCCTCGTATCGGCCGTCGGCGTTCTTTTGCAGCGTGGCGCGGAGGACATCGAAACCGGAGTTTTTCTTCGGAGTCTGGATGAAGTTTCCGAAGCGGGTCATGAGCAGCGTACCCCGGTATCCCTCGGGAAAGCTGTCGTTGAGGAACACAATGCCGCCCGGGCCCGAGTGGGGATCGAAGCTGTACATCGGGGTGCCGGCGAACCCGCCGTCGGGTCCGAGGTTGGCGATGGGCAGGGTGAACTCGACCCCCGGAGGGGGTTCGGGTGAGGTCGGATAGGCTTTCCGGGTCCAGTCGGCAAAGCGGTACGGGAAGCCATAATGACGGCCCTGCTCGATATGGTTGAGTTCCTCGGGTGCGTCGGCATCGGGGCCATTCTCGGTGGCGAACATTTCGCCGCGATCGTTCCAACAGAAGCCATAGGCGTTGCGGATGCCGTGGGCGTAAACCTCCATGGTGGGCGGTTCCACGGTGGGGTTGATGCGCCAGAGGCAGCCGGTGATCGGCGTTTCGCCGCCGCCGTACCATTCGCCTCCGGTGGTGGTGAGGCCGCCGTCGGTGCGGCCGCCGTTGCCGGCGTAAAGGAATCCGTCGGGACCGAAGGCGATGTGTTCGACGGCGTGGATGTAAGCGGGGCTGCCGGGGTAGTTGGTCTGGAACCAAGGCTTCAGCGCGGCTGGGTCGCCGTTGAGAACGGAGGTGCTGCGGTAGAGGGTAACGATGTTCTGCGGCGGGAGGTTGGACCGGTTCTGCTGGTTTGACGCGACGTACAGGCGGTTCTGGGCGTCCAGGGTCATGCCGAGGACGAACAGGGGGCCGCCGATGTCACCGGGGCGGCGCTCGAGGTAGCTGTTGGCGGAGAAGAGGACGCGCAGGCTGCTGGTGGCGGGGTCGAAACGCCACACATCGCCGCCTTCCGTCAGGATGTAGAGGGGACCTCCCTTGCCATTGCTGATCATGCGGACCGGCTTGAACGGAAGCCGGACCAACTCGCGCAGACGGAAGCCTTCCGGGGCGGCAGGCAGTGGCGGATACTGGTTGGCGAGTTGGAGCTTTTCGAAGGTTGGGTAGGCGGTCTTGGAGCGCTGCTCGCGGACCTGTTCGGCAGTGACGACGGTTCCCGGATTTCCCCAGCTCCCGAGGACGTAGGTCAGGACCGCGGCCACATCGGCATCATTCAGGATCGCAGGAGGCATCACGCTGGCGTAGCGCCGTCCGTTGACGGTGATTTCGCCCGCCAGTCCTTCGCAGACGACGCGGATGCTGCGGTCGATGTCGTTGGTGAGATAATCGGACTTGGCCAGGGGTGGGAAGACCCCGGGGATTCCCTGGCCGTTCATCTGATGGCAGGCGAAGCAGTTCTTCAGGTAGAGCTCCCGGCCGCGCCGGGCGTCTTCGCTGGGGGTGGTTTCGGCCGCGCTCAGGCTTGTGGCCAGGGCGACCGCGCCCAACAGGACGGTGAACCATCGGCAGGCGGCGATGGGGTTGGGGCGGTGGTGGCGAGGAAGGCCAGCCGCGGAGGTCGTGAAGAACGCCAGGAAGTTCATGCAAAGGCGTCCCGGTTCCCACGGTGGGCAGGACGTGGGTGGAAGAGTTCCATGGATTGTCCGGCCGCCAACGAAAATCTTGAAGCGACGGGTTTTGCCTTGGACCACAGCCTCCTGACGTCGACTGCTACGATGGGGGTGGGGGGTGGGTGTTGAAAATGGGGCCGTTGACGGGGGATATGGTGGTCTGGATTGGGCTGGGTGGTCAAAAGGAGCCTGTGAAGTTTGGGGAGTTGTCCTGTGGCGGGGTGTTGAACGGTGGAATCCGGAAGGGCGGCTGTCGCGGCGTGCGGAGTGTGGGGTGAACGGTTTGCTGGGGAAATCCGGGCCTGGGCAATCGCGGTAAAGGGAAACCCCGGGATGAATCACGGCGAGGCCGTCCTGTGGCACGCAGGTTGCATTCATCGAATTCATTCAGGCCTTTCAATGATGGAACCTTCTGCAAGCGCGCCCACATCGCCCGTCCTCGATCTGTTGCGGCAATTGTACGAGTCGTTGTTGAGCGTGGATGAAGGCGCTGTGGCGACCTACATCCCGGAGTTGGCAAAGGCGGATCCGAACGGGTTCGGCATCTGCCTGGTGACCGCGAACGGCACGATCTACGAGGTGGGTGATTCCCAGTTGCCGTTCACGATCCAGTCGATTTCGAAGCCGTTCGTGTATGGGTTGGCGCTGGAGGACAACGGGCGGGCACCGGTGCTGGAAAAGGTGGGTGTGGAACCGACGGGCGATGCGTTCAACTCGATCAGCCTCGAACCGGAGACGGGGCGTCCGCGCAACCCGATGATCAACGCCGGTGCGATTGCGGCCGCGGGTTTGGTTGGCGGGAAGAGTCTGGCGGGACGGTTGAAGCGCGTGATCGAGATGCTTTCAACCTATGCAGGCCGGCCCCTGGAACTCGACGAAGCGGTGTACCGGTCCGAGAGCGAGACGGGACACCGGAACCGGGCGATCGGGCACATGTTGAGGAACTACAACGTGCTCGAGGGCGACCCGATGGAGGCGGTGGATCTTTACTTCAAGCAATGCTCGGTGTCCGTGACATGCCGGGACCTGGGGATCATGGCGGCGACATTGGCAAATCGCGGGGTCAATCCGGTGACCGGGAAGGTCGCGCTGCGTGGGGAATACGTTGAGAACGTGCTGAGCGTGATGGCGTCCTGCGGCATGTACAATTCGGCGGGCGACTGGATCTACCGGGTGGGAATCCCGGCGAAGAGCGGCGTGGCGGGCGGGGTGATCGCGGTGCTGCCAGGGCAGATTGGGATCGGGGTCTATTCGCCGCGGTTGGATGCACGGGGGAACAGCGTTCGGGGGATCCTCGCGTGCGATGAGTTGTCGCGTCACTGGGACCTCCACCTTTTCAACCGTCCGGCGGCCGGCAAGTCGACGATCCGTCGCCAGTTCACCGGCGCGGACTTGAATTCGAGCCGGGTCCGGACAGCGGAAGAATTGTCCGCACTGCGGACCTCCGGAGGGACCATCCGCGTTTACCAGTTGCAGGGGCACCTGACGTTTTCGACGACGGAGGTGGTGGTGGAGGACATCATCCAGCGGTTTGGCGAGATCCAGCAGTTGGTGGTGGACCTGCGTCGGGTGCTGACGCTGAACGAGGGGGCGTGCCGGTTGTTCTGGAACCTGGTGTGCAAGTTGGGTGAGGGAGGGAAGCGGACACTCTTCACGCATTCGGACCGGCATTCGCTGCTGCGCCGGTATTTCAAGGCGAAGCTGGGGCGCCGTTGCGATGACCTGTTCCGGAATTACGAGGACAACGATCTGGCGCTGGAAGCCTGCGAGAACCGCTTGTTGGCGGAACTCCTGCCGGGACGCCGGATCGACCATCGGGTGGCCGTTGCCGAATTTGAACTGTGCGCGGGTTTGGCACCGGACGAGATCGAGGCGTTGGCGTCGTGCCTGGTGCGGCGGGATTTCCGGCCGGGTGATACGATCATTTCCGTGGGGGAACGCGCTGAGGAACTCTATTTCCTGGCCCGGGGCACCGTGAGCGTGGTTCTCCCCGTGGCGGGAGGCGGGACGCGTCGGCTGGCGACATTCTCACCGGGGATGACGTTCGGGGAGATGGCGGTGATCGATCGGGCACCGCGGTCGGCGACGATCCTGGCTGACACGGAGGTCGAATGCGAAATGCTGAGCCTGGAGCGGTTCGAAGGGTTGCAGCGGTCGGCTCCGCGGATCTGCATCCAGCTGCTGACGAACCTGGGGCGGAGCCTGAGCCAGAAGCTGCGCAAGGCGAACCGGGAGCTGGCAGTGCTGGAGTGACGCGGGGCCTCCGGTCGTGCAGGATCGCGCGAATGTTGACGGGCACACGGGTTCAGGCGCAGGAGTCGGGAGCGAAGCCACTGCTGGTGGTTCTGCACGGGTTGGGCGATTCGTCGGAGGGCTGGGAATGGCTTCCGGGCGAGCTACAGCTGCCGTGGCTGAACTACCATCTGCTCAATGCACCGGATGAGTACTTCAGCGGGCGCAGCTGGTTTGGGATCCGGTTTCCGATGGACGGCCGGGTGGACGGAACCTTGCCGCCGGTGGATGGGGCGGCGATCGAGCGGTCCCGGAAACTGCTCTGGGATTTGCTGGAATCGGAGCTGGCGGCCGGGCGGGCACCGGGAGACATCGCGGTGCTGGGGTTTTCGCAAGGTTGCCTGATGACGCTGGAGGCGGGGTTGCGGTTCCGTCTGCCACTGGCGGGTCTGGTGGCGATCAGCGGGTGGGTTCATGAGCCGGCGCGATTGGCTGCCGAGGCTCCAGCGCATGCGCGGCAGGTGCCGGTGCTGATGACGCATGGGACTTTTGATCCGTTGCTGGGCATCGAGCATGTGCGGCCGCAGGCGACCGCATTGAAGGCATCGGGCTTTGACGTGGCGTGGCAGGAGTTCGACAAGGAGCACACGGTGGCGGGCCGCGCCGAGGTGCAGTTCATCGCCCGATTCCTGGAACAGGCGTTCGGGCGTCCGGTGGCGCGTCGTCGTGGGAGTGCAGGGACGGCGGTGGAGTAGGGTCAAAACCACTTTTGACACGGGGCAGCGTGACCGCTTGATTGGGCGCGCCCACTAGAGAATGCACCGTTCATGAACCGACAACAGTCCCGCGCCGCGCGCGGATGGTGGCTCCCGATCCTGCTGGGGGCCTTGTTTGCCTTTTCGGCGACCGCGCAGTCCGTGTCCGGCGTCGGCCGCATCAATCCGCCGGCTTCCGGCGTGAATCTCAAGCGTGTGAGACCGGGAGACTGGGTGGCCATTGACGGCAGTGGGTTGACGGCGGTGCGGCAGGTCCGGTTTGGGTTGGCAACGGCGACGTTTACGGGAAACGCCAACCGCCTGGTGGCGGTGGTGCCACCCGGGGCGACCATTGGGCCGCTGTCCTTGTCGGATTCCTTCGGGGACTTTTTCTCCACGAGCTTCAACTTCCAGGTCTCGCCGCGGATCACGAGTTTCCAGCGCAGTTTCCCGGTGCCGACGTCGCCGGCGGATGCCATCCGGGGTGTGCCGGGCAATTCGGTGCGCATCAATGGGGACAACTTTGTGGATCCGTCCGATCCCGGGTTCACGTCGGTCGTTTATTTCCCGTCGAGCGCCGGTGGATATGTTCTGGCGACATCGGAGTTGGTGGCCACGGCGACCATGCAGGTCAAGGTGCCGGCGACCGCTGTATCGGGTCCGTTGGTGGTGGTGAATCCGGCAGGAGACGCGACGACGGCGGGGGCGTTCTATCTCCAGCCGATCGTGCAATCGATGCAGCCGGCACGGGCGAAGATCGGCGACACGGTGACGTTGAGGGGGACGAGTCTGTTGGGAGCGACCGTGGTTTCGTTCGGGGGCATTGAGGTGGTGCCGAGCGAGGTGACGCCGACGAACGTGACGGCGGTGGTGCCGACGCTGACGCAGTCGGTGACACTTTCGGTGACGACGCCGGGCGGGACGTTCCTGATGCCGACTGCCTTGATCCTGTTGCCGCGGATCACCGGGTTCACCCCGGTGGGTGGTGCGGCCGGGAGTGTCGTCACGTTGAATGGGGACGGGTTGAACGGAACAACGGGGGTCTGGTTTGGGAACGTGGCGGCGACGCGGTTGACGAATGTGTCGCCGACGCGGGTCACCGCGGTGGTGCCTGTCGGAGCGCCCGTTGCGCCGATCACGCTCACCACGGCGAACGGAACCAACACGACGGCCACGCCGTTCTTCGGGGTGCCGTCCGTGACGGAGATCGCTCCGGCGCAGGCGAGGCCGGGTGCGACCATCACGATCACGGGTTTGAACTACAGCAACGTTTCCCGGGTCCGGTTTGCTGGCGGAGCAGACGCGCTGTTCACCGTGGAATCGCCCACGACGATCTCGGCCACGGTGCCGTCGGGTGCGGTGAGTGGACCGATCCTGGTCACGAATCCCGGCGGCGAGTCCACCGGTGGCCGCACGTTCACGGTGCAGTCGGTTTCGCCGGTGGTACTGGGAACGGTGCCGTCGTCGGGCGCTCCCGGGACGGCGGTGCGCATCGTGGGGGACAATCTTTCGGGGACAACCGGTGTCCGGTTCAATGGGGTCCCGGTGCCGAACTTCACGGTGTTGGGTGAGACCAACATCCTGACGGTGGTGCCCGTCGGTGCGACCAGTGGCCGTGTGCTGGTGCTGACCGCCAACGGAAGCGTGCAGTCTCCGGCGAACTTCCTGGTGGGCGTGGACGCGGACCTGAGGGTGACCGGTCAGGTGCAGCCGCTGGAACCGTTCGTGGGGGGGGAGGCGGAGTATTCCTTCGTGGTGCGGAACCTGGGGCCGTTGAACGCCGCGAATGTTGGCCTCACGGTTTCCCTTCCGGGAACAACCGTTCTGGAAACCACGACCAGCCAAGGTGTTTTCGACCTTTTTGGAACGACCGTGGGCTTCACGATGGGATCGGTGCCGGTGAACGCGTCGGTGCTCGTGTCCGTGAGGGTTCGGCTCGGAGGCGGTTCGATCGTCGAGGCGGTTGGCCGGGCCGAATCGGAGACGCTGGATCCGGACGCCCTGAACAATGAGGTGAGGCTGACGGTGCGGCCCGTGCGGCCGGAACTGGACGTGGTCCTGCTTGCTGGCGGGAGCGTGGAGTTGCGATGGCCCGAAGTCGGGACAACCTGGAAGCTGGAGCAGGCCGAGGGCGTGGCTGGTCCGTGGAGCAATGTCACGGCAACTCCCGAGTCGACGCCCACCGGCCAGCGGTTGGTCCTGCCGGCCACGGGCGGCTCCCGCCTGTTCCGGTTGCGGGTGCCTTGACGGGGGCATCCGGCCCGACCGGGCTACTGGCGTTCCTCGTACCAGGACATCTGGATGTTCTCGAGGATCTTCTCGTTGGAGGATTCCGGCTTGTCTTCGAAGTCCTCCAATTCGCAGACCATCTTGTGCAGCTTGGGAAAGCTCAACCGCAGGGGATCCTGGTCCGGGAACTTGTCCATCAGCGCCCAGGCGATCTCCTCGGAATCCTTCCATGTCAGTTTCATGGGCGAACGATGGCTGCGGAGTGGGTCGGACGTCAAATGGGGGGAGTTTGAAGTTCGAAGAATGTCGGCCGGGTGACCTCACCCGGCGGGGAGGAGGAAGCATCGCGTGGGGCACGCGGCCGGGCGCAGCTTGATACTGCCCCCGCATGGAACGGGGTGGCGACGTCCTCGTCGCCGTTACAAAACCTTTCGCAAGGCAATGAGGACATCGCCACCGCGTTCCCATTCTCAAAAGGGGGCAGTGTCAAGATGCGCCCCACGCGGCCGACACAAGGAACCAGTCATTTCATTCTGGTGAGGAGCCTGTTACGTTCGACGCACTTCCATGAGCGTCTTCCGGCATTGGATCCTGC
>JAIXZE010000078.1 GCA_027489875.1 Verrucomicrobiales bacterium | reverse complement strand
GCCGCGGGTCGGGGCTACGGTGGCGGACCATGGCGAAGAAAGTCGAACTGGCCCTGAAGGTGGGCGACGTGGCACCGGAATTCGCGGTGCCCGCAACCGATGGACAGGTGGTGCGGTTGTCGGCGCTGCGCGGCAAGCACGTGATCCTGTATTTCTACCCGAAGGACGATACCCCCGGGTGCACGAAGGAAGCCTGCGCGTTCCGCGACGCGTACGCGAAGTTCCAGAAGAAGGGTGCGGTGGTGCTGGGCGCGAGCACGGATCCGGTGAAGGCCCACGTGAAGTTCACCGAGAAGTTCTCGCTGCCGTTCCCCCTGCTGGCCGACGAAAAGAAGGAACTGGTGCAGGCTTACGGCGTGTGGGGTGAGAAGGTGTTCATGGGACGGAAGTATCTCGGCACGTTCCGGGTGACCTTCCACATTGATCCCGAGGGACGCATCGCCCACATCTGGCCGGAGGTGAAGCCGGAGGAACACGCGGCCGAGGTCCTTGCCGCGATTTGACACCAGGGAGCCGCCCCTGTATCGGTGCGGCTCGCGTTTCCGTAGATCAACGTAACCAATATCATTTCTGACCATGCCTATTGCTGTCGGTTCCAAAGCTCCCGCGTTCACGCTCAAGTCCAAGACGGATGCGGGCCTGGTGGATGTCTCCCTCGCGGCCAACCTCGGCCAGAAGAACACGGTCATCCTGTTCTTCCCCCTCGCGTTCACCGGCGTCTGCACGCAGGAGTTGTGCGACATCACCTCCGGCCTCTCCCAGTACGCGAGCCTCGGGGCGGATGTGATCGCGATCAGCGTGGACAGCCCGTTCGCGCAGGAAGCCTGGGCCAAGCAGCACAAGATCGGGATCCGCATCGGCAGCGACCTGAACAAAACCGTGACGGACGCGTACGGCGTCCGCTTCCCGATGTTGGCTGGCGTGGGTGACACCTCGGCCCGCGCGGCGTTCGTCGTCGACAAGAACGGCGTGGTCCAATACGCGGAACAGACGCCGACCCCGAAGGATCTGCCGAACTTCGAGGCGATCAAGGCGGTGTTGGCCGGCCTGAAGTAAGGCTCGCGAAAGACGCAAGACGCGGCGGGAATCCGAAAGGGTTCCTGCCGCGTTTTCGTTTGTTAAGGAATGGACGGGGAAGTTTTCGCGCAGAGACGCGGAGGCGCAGAGGAATTGAACCTGGAAGCGGCACTAGTCTGGACCACGAATTTCACAAAATCCACGAAGGGATGGTGCTCGAATGGAGGTTTCCATCCTGTTGTGTCCCGGATGAGAGTTGTCACCACGGGTTTCGGCACCGGAAGTCAGGGGTCGTGCCGGTGGGGCACGCCGGAGGCGTTGAAGCGGGTAGCCCGGGGTGCGAAGCAACCCCGGGTCAAGGAAGCCCAAGGAGGCACCTGCGCCGGGAGGGGTGGCAGCCTCCCGAATCTTCGCACCGCCTTCGGGGTGCGGATTCCCATTCAACACGCCCTTCCCCGGGTAGGCGCTACCGCGCCAACCCGGGGCTATCCGCTGAAACGCCTCCGGCGTACCCGCCGGCCTTTGGGATCTGGTGACCACCTCTGGCCGCCGGGTGAGGGCACCCGGCCTTCAAAGGGGGAGTTTCCAGAACTGGGTCCTGGGAACTGGCGACTGGGAACTGGCGACTGGGAACTGGCGACTGGGAACTGGGTTCTGCCGTGGCCCGAGGCTTGCGTGGCCGGGGTGGGCGCTTTACCAAGGCGTTCGCGGTTTGCTGGAGTTCGTGGAGCACTCCAGGCCGCGTTGAACCTCTGCGTCGACACCACCGCGCCCTCCCACATGAAAGCCGTCTTCCTTGCCCTGGGTCTTGCCTTCACCACGACGCTGGCCGTTGCCCAGCGCACCACGTTGACGCCGGTGAAGTCCGTGCCGATCTCCGAGGCGGCGCGCGTCATGCTCAAGGAGGTGGATGAGGCCCATCTGGCCCTTGGCCCCCAACCAGCGGGTGCCTTCGACGGCAAGAGCCGCGCGGACATCTTCCTCGCACGGGAGAAGGCCATGCAGCGCATGCGCGACGCCGCCCTGCGATTCCTGGAGTCGAATCCGAAGGATCCGTTGCGGTGGGAAGGGATCCTGCACGTGTTGATGACACCGCCGGAGTTCATCACGGGGTTCAAGGATGGCTTCGAGGCTTCCAAGACCGCAGGGAAGGAATTCTGGATCGTGGACGAGAAGGCCAAGACGGATTGGGCACCGCGCGCGGCGGCGCTGGAGAAGTCGATGCTGGAGGCCAAGGACGTGCCCTGGGAGATCGCGGAGAAATTTGCGGACCTCCAGCATTCCCGGAAGACCGTCGGGAAGGACCCCGCCGCACGCGAGGCCCTGCTGCGGGCGCACGCCGATGATCTGGCCCGGCGGTTTCCCGAGGGGCGTCTGGCGGTGAACGCCTACCGATCCCTCGTGCGCACCAGTGGAAAGCAGGGAACCCCGGCGGCGCTCGGGTTCTGGGCGGGCCTGACCAACAGCCCGAACGCGGGCGTGCGCGAACGGGCGACGTCCGAGATGCGCGTGGCGGAGAGCTTCACCAAGCCGATCGAGATGAAGTTCACGGCGGTGGACGGCCGGGAAGTCGATCTGGCCTCGATGCGCGGGAAGGTCGTGTTGATCGATTTCTGGGCGACGTGGTGCGGTCCGTGCATCGCGGAGCTTCCGAACGTGAAGAAGGCCTACGCCAAGTATCACGCGAAGGGATTCGAGATCGTCGGCATCTCGCTCGATCAGGCCAAGGACAAGCAGAAGCTCATCGACTTCACGGCGAAGCACGAGATGCCGTGGCCGCAGCACTTCGATGGCAAGGGTTGGGAGAATGAGATCTCCACCCGGTACGCGATCTCGGCCATCCCCGCGATGTTCCTGTTGGACAAGACCGGCGTGGTCATCTCGACGAATGCCCGCGGTCAGAAGCTCGAGGACGAGCTGAAGCGGCTGCTGGGTGAGTGATGGGCTTGCGTCAGCGGTTCATCCAGGTGATCGACAGCTGCAGGACGGTGGCCGTCGACACCCACAGCAGGTAAGGCACCTGCGCGAACGTCACCCATCGGTGATACCGCCAGATGGCCACCATCATCCACACGATGCTGGCCCACACGACGAGGATGTCGACGGCGGCCCATTCGAGGTTCCGCAACCCGAACTGGATCGGTGTGAAGATCACGTTCGAGACCACGTTGACCCCGAAGGGAATCAGGACCTTCCACGGCACCTTGCGCCGGATGGCCTGCACCAGCACGAACACCACGCTCACGAACAGGATCGGGTAAAGGATGCTCCAGATCATGCCGATCGTGGACCCGGGCGGGGTCCATGAGGGCTTGTGCAGGGCGTTGTACCACTCGGTCCATGACATGACGGCACGGTGGGGCAGGAAGGCGTCGGGGGGAATGGGGATTGTGGGTGGGCGTTTGGGGAGGGATGGCCGCCCAAAGGTTCGCCCTTGTCCGGGATGGGGCGTGCGGGGGAGTGTCCGCGGCATGCGTACGGTTCAGGTGGCGTTGGCGGAGCGGTCGTATCGGATCCTGGTGGCGGGTGGGTTGCTGGCGCGGTTGGGGCAGGAGTGCGCGCGGCTGAAGCTGGGTCGCCGGTGTGCGGTGATCACGGATGCGCGGGTGGGGCCGCTGCACGCAGCGGCGGCGATGGAATCGTTGAAGGAGGCCGGGTTCGAGCCGCTGTTGGTGACGGTTCCTGCGGGGGAGACGGCGAAGTCGTTGAAGGTGGTGGCGTCCTGTTACGATGCCTTCGCGAAGGCCCGGTTGGAGCGGAAGTCCTTCGTGGTGGCCCTCGGCGGAGGGGTGGTGGGGGATCTGGCCGGATTCGTGGCGGCGACGTACCTGCGCGGGATTCCATTCGTGCAGGTGCCGACGACGCTGCTCGCGCAGGTCGACAGTTCGGTGGGTGGGAAGGTGGGCGTGAACCTGCCGGCGGGGAAGAACCTGATCGGCGCCTTCCACCAACCGCGCCTCGTCCTGTGCGATCTCGACGTGTTGGGAACATTGCCGGAGCGCGAGTACCGGTCAGGGTTCGGGGAGATCATCAAGTACGGGATCATCTACGACGCCGCGCTGTTCCGTCGGTTGGAACGTTCGATGGATCGGTTGCTGGCGCGGGACCCGGCGGAACTGGCGGCCGTGGTGGCCCGGTGTTGCGCGATCAAGGCGGATGTCGTCGGGCAGGACGAGACCGAGTCGGGACTGCGGGCGATCCTCAATTACGGTCACACCATCGGGCACGGACTGGAGGCGATCTCCGCCTATGGAAAGTATCTGCACGGCGAGGCCATCAGCATCGGGCAGGTGGCGGCGTCGCACCTGAGCGCACGGCGTCTCGGGATGCCGGAGGCGGATGTGCAGCGGGTGCGGACGTTGTTCGAGCGGGCCGGGCTCCCGGTGACGGTGAAGTTGGGAACGGCTCAGCGGAAGGCGCTTTTTGCGGCCATGCGGCTCGACAAGAAGGTCAGCGGGGGGGAGATCAAGTTCGTCCTCGCGCGGGCTGTCGGAAAGGTGGAGTTTGGATGCGCCGTGCCGGATGAGGACGTGAATTGGGCGCTCGATGCGGTCGGGGCCTGACGAACCGTGCCACGACTGGCCTGCAAAACCGGACACGCCCATGAAAACTTCCCACCCGATCCTTCCCCTCGTCTCGTCGTTGGTTGCTGCCGCTGTTCTGGTCTTTTCCGGATGCGCCACCGGCGGAGGTGGAGGCAAGGCGGAGACTGTGAAGACCGAATCCTCGGTGCCGTTGCCCCCGGGCGTCACGTTGACGCGGCATCCGCACCTTCAGGGGATCTGGGTGGCCGATGGTTTCCGGTTTTCGGGTTTTGATGCGGTTGTGGTTCCCCCGCCGGCTTTCAAGGCGGTCGAACGTTCAAACGAGATCAACGAACGGGCCACGGCACTTCAAGGCATCCAGGATGCTGTGGTCGTCGCGCTCAGGGATACGGGGTCGTTCGCCTCCGTGGTCACGCGGGCGGATGAAGTGAAGGCTGGTGCCCGGTACGCCG
Organism: Verrucomicrobiales bacterium; assembly: GCA_027489875.1. GTDB lineage: Bacteria > Verrucomicrobiota > Verrucomicrobiia > Limisphaerales > UBA9464 > UBA6176. Next base: position 22,062 of record JAIXZE010000078.1, on the reverse strand, counting down.
TTCTGGAGACCACCCTGGTGGAGTATGAGAAGGGCGGCGGTGGTGCCCGCTATTTTGCGGGTGTCTACGGGGCCGGCCAACCGGTGATCAAGGTTCGCGGGCATCTGGTGGATTCCGCAGGTGTTCCGTTGTTCGTGTTCGAGGCGCGTCGCAGTGGCGAGTCCGCGTCAGCCCGGATGTTCGGCGGATTCCGGTCGGACGTTGAAATCCAGGCGGAGGACATCCGGGACCTGGGCATCGACCTTCGTGATTTCGTGAAGGCCCGCAGCAGCGCCCAGTAGGCAGTTCTGAGACGCAAGTTCCCGCTGCGACCCTCCGGAACGGGGTGGCGACGTCCTCGTCGCCGTTCCAGAGCCTTTCAGGAGGCGATGTGGACATCGCTGCCCCGAGGTCATTCCTTGCCGGTAGCCTTCCGGGAGCGGGCGTCGAGTTCGGCCGGGGACAGGCGCAGGCAGAGGATCCAGGGCTGTTGGCCTGCGTCCCAGTGGCCGTAGGTGAGGGTGACGATGGTACCGTCGGGCAGGATCTCGAGGCCGGGGTAGGCGCAGTCGAAGTTGTGGTGGTTGTCTGCGAGGCGCAGGCGGTACTGGCCTTGCCGGCCCTTCACGATGTCTTCGTAGCTTCCGACCCACGCGACCCAATCGCCCTTGGTCGAGGTCTGGCGGGCCATGTCGCGGAAGGTGATGAAGAGGCGTCCGTCCTTCAGGTACTTGGCGACGTGTCGGTCGCCGGTAAGGGCGGCGGGCAGTTCGCGGGGTTGGGACCAGGACTTGCCTTCGTCGCGGGAGGTGATGAGCCAGGAATTCCGGGTGCGTGAATTCTCGCGCAGCAGGACGGCGAGTTCGCGGCCATCGGGGGAGCGGACGAGGCCGGGTTCGCAGAGGTGGATGTCAGCGCGGGCGAGGAGCGTTTCAGGATACGACCAGGTGAGGCCACCATCGGAGGACCGCGTCTGGAGCAGGGCGAAGGTGGGAGGCTTGGTGGCGATGGAACGGGGAAACTGGAAGCGTCCGTCGTCGTGGAAGAGGGCGAGGTAATGGCCGGGTTGGCCGCGGACCGCTTCGACGCTGCCCATGGCCACGATGCCACCCCAGTCGCCGGCAGGCATGAGTTCGGTCCAGTGGTTTCCGTCGTCCTCGGAGAGGGCGGTACGCACCGGATGAAGCCCGGAGAACAGGATCAGGCGCTTCCGGCCGGAGGCGTCGACAACGCGGTGGAGGGTGGGGGTTTCCTTGGAGGTGGCCCAGTTGGCGGGGACGGGGAGATTCGTGGACCACGTCTGGCCGCCATCGCTCGAACGGCGGAATCGGATGGCACCCTTGCCGTGGCCCTCGGGATACACGCAGAGGATCGTCCGGCCGTCCTCCAGCAGGACGGTGGTGGGGTGGCCCAGATATCGGCCGGGTTCGCGATCGACGGTGATGTGGCGGTGCTTCTCCGCGGCGAGGTCGACGACCGGCAGGGTGAATCCGGCGGGTTGCGGGGAAGGTTCTGCGGCTCCAAGGAGGGAGCCGCAGAGGAGGACGAGCAGGGCTTTCAAATGAGGGGATGGCCAGACGACAGCGGTGTCTGCGGGCCGTCAACGCGTCGTGGAGAAGCGGTAGGCGGTGGTGGAGCGGAAGGTCTGTCCGGGGCGGAGCACCGTGGAAGTGAAGTGCGGGTGGTTGGGGGCGTCCGGCGGATGCTGGGTTTCGAGGCAGAACGCCGGGTGACGGGGCCACACACCGGAACCATCCGGACGGCCGCTGATGTGCTGGGCGGTGTAGAGCTGCACGCCGGGTTCGGTGGTCAGGCACTCCATGACGCGGCCCGAGGCGGGATCGGTGGCCTTGGCGGCGCTGCGGAGCTTCCCGGCCGTCCCGCCCAGCACGAAGTTGTGGTCATACCCGTTGGGGCCCTGACGATACTGCTCGATGCGTTCGCCGATGGCGTGGGGTTGGCGGAAATCGAGCCCGGTGCCGGTGACATCCTTCTCGGGTCCGGTGGGGATCAGGTCCTTGTCCGCGACCGTGGTGCGGTCGGCGTGGATCTGGAGTTGGTGGCTGAGGATGTCGCCGCCGCCGGCGAGGTTGAAATAGGCGTGGTTGGTCAGGTTGACGACGGTGGCTTCATCGGTGGTGGCGGTGTAGTCCATGCGCACTTCGCCATCGTCGGTGAGGGTGAAGGTGACGGTGACATCGAGGTTGCCAGGGAAGCCCTCCTCGCCCGCGGGCGAGCGGCGTTGGAACCGGACGAAGCTGGAGGAACGGTCGGACCCGGTGGTGGCGGACCAGAGCTTGGAGGCGAAGCCTTCGCGGCCGCCGTGGATGTGGTGTTGTCCGGCGTTGGCGGTCACGCGCACCTCGCGGCCGTCGAGGGTGAAGCGGGCGTTGCGGATGCGGTTGGCAAAGCGGCCGATGGTGGATGCCGCGCCGGGGAAGCTGCCGAGGTACGGCGGGAGGGTGTCCTTGCCGAGAAGCACGTTCGTGAAGTTTCCGTTCCGGTCCGGGGCGAGGATCTCGGTGATGGTGGCACCGTAGTCCATGGCACGTACCTGCATGCCTGCCTTGTTGCGGAGGGTGTGGATCTGCACCTCACGGCCGTCCGGGAGCTTCCCAAAGGATTCCGACCGGGTGCGCTGGAGGGCGGCGGCGGGCGGGTGGGTGGAACAGGCGCTGAACAGGAGGCAGGCAAGGAATGCCAGCAGGGCTGGCGCACGGCGCGAGACGCAGGCGGGGGACATGGGGTCGAGAGTGCCGGGGGCGTGGGACGGGGGAAAGTTTGAAGTTGGGAGGGAGTTTGAAGATTTCAGGATCAGGGTTGAGGCCGACCTGCTCCGCGTGGGGGCACGCGGCCTGCAATCCGCGAGGCTGGAGGCCGGGTGTCCCCACCCGGCGCAGTCGTCTAGAAACCCGAAGCTGGGATATTCCTTCACACCAACTGGCTGAGAAATGTCATGGCCGGGACGACAACGGGGCGGTGTTCGGTGAGGAAGTTGACCTTCTCGAATGGCAGGTTCATCACCACCTGGATGGCGTGAGGGGCCTTGGTCTGGTTCTGGAAGTGCAGCAGGGCGGGCGAAAGCCGGACATCCGATGTCTTCACTTCAACCAGCAGCCACGGCTTCCGATCCTTCACGATCAGGAAATCCACCTCGCGTTGGAGCTTGTCCCGAAGGTAGCGAAGCTCGAAATCGCCCAAGCCCAGATCGGTCCACAGTTCCACCGCCTTCAACAGGTGGCAGGCCACGAATGTCTCCGAGCGTGCCCCTTCATCAGTCACTCCACTCCAGTCCCGGGAGAACCACTTTGGCTCCTTCCGGAGGGATTTGGTGACATTCCGGAACCACGGTCGGACGAAGAACCCGTAGTGGAGGCGGACCAGCAGATCGCACCAGCGTTTGATGGTGTCGACGGAAACCTGGATCTCCTGCGCGAGCGCCGAGTACACCAACTGGCGACCCGAGGATTCGGCCAGGAGTTGCATCAAGGTCTCCATGGCCCCCAGATCCGCTACCCGGGCCAGATCCCGGAGGTCTTCCCTCGCAAGCTGCTCGTGTCGTAGTGAACGCCATCGTCGGGTGAACCGACTGTCCCTTCGGACGAAGGGCTCTGGGAATCCTCCATGTTCCAGGAGGGCGTCCCAGTCCGATGCCTTGGGTTCCGCAGGTTCCTGCACGGGATCGGCCGGGATGCTTGTCCGAATGCATTCGCCCACCGTGAAGGGATGGATCCGATACAGGAGATACCGACCCATCAGGCTGTCGCCGCCGCGACGGAACACGTCGAGCCGCGAACTTCCGGTGACGATGAGACGAGCGCGGTCGCCATGGGTGTCGAAGAAGCCTTTCAGGAGGCCCTTCCATTTTGAATGTTTGTGCAATTCATCCAGGACAACGACTGGACTTTGAGCGCGCAACCGGTCGAGTTGCAGGTGTTCAGCCAGCGCCTCGGGTCCACGCAGGAGCAGACGACGATGGTCTGAATTATCCCAGTTCAGGTAGTCCTTGGAGACCGTCTGGCAAGCCGTCGTCTTGCCGGCCTGCCTGGGGCCGGACACGAAGGCCATCTGACGATGGCGGACCAAGTGATCCTGCAGGACTTCCGTGTAGATTCGAGGTCTCGGATCCATGGACTATTTTCGCATGAATCGTAAAACGGTCCAGACTGTTTTACGATGGACACGAAAACGGGCCCGTCCCTCAACTCGGGATTTGGCTCCCATTGGGACTTCATCCGGGGCATTCCGGGGGTGGCATGGCTCGTCCTTCCACAACAGAGAAGCCTCCTGTGCCGTCGGGTTCGACGGCATCGCGACTTCTCCAACCTCCGTGGCGAACGGTGCTGGTCGGCCTCCTCGTTGTGCTCCTGGTAGGTCTGGCGATGGTGTTGTGGCAGCCGGGGCTCGAGGTCCGCGACGGACGACACGATCGTGGTCGGAACGGAATCTGGCTGGCTCACGGTTGGATGGGCGCGGATGAGTGGTTCCTCCAGAATCGCAAGACCAACCAGTTCGGTCGGTACCGGGATCCCGAGAGCCTCCGACAACTGGTGGAAAAGATGCGTCGGCATCACATCACCGACCTCTTCCCGCACTTGTGTCCGGCGGATCCCGCGGGGCGTCTGCCGGCGTGGGATCCGGTGCGCACGGAACGGTTCCTGGATGCGACGGCCGGATTCCGGGTGATTCCTTGGATCGGCGGACCCCGTGGGACCAGTGCACGCATCCATCGGCCGGAGTGGCGGGCCGCCTATGCTGCGGATGTCCGGCTTCTTCTGGAGCAGCATCCACGCTTGGCAGGTGTGCAGGTGAATGTCGAACCCCTGACCAGCGGCGACCCGGACTTCCTGAAATTCCTGGAGGAGTTGCGCCGGGCGATGCCGCCGGGACGGATCCTGAGTGTGGCGGCCTATCCGCCTCCGACACGCTGGCAACCGTCGGAAGAGGTTCACTGGGACGAATCCTTCTTCCGGGCGGTCGCTGAACGATCGGACCAGATGGCGGTGATGATGTACGACGTGGGGCAGCAATCATCGAAGGCCTACCAGCACTTGATGGCGTCGTGGACGGCGGAGGTGCTGGCGTGGAGCGCGGGAAAACCGGTGCTCCTGGGCCTTCCGGCGTACGATGATGCGGGCGTGGGATACCACGATCCGAAGGTCGAGAACCTCCAGACCGGGTTGCGCGGGATCCATCGCGGCCTGTCGAAGTCACCGCTGCCCGACAACTACCAGGGCGTGGTGCTCTACTCGGACTGGGAGATGGACGAAGCCGAATGGACGTTGTTTCGGGAGGAGTTCGTAAAGGGGGAGTAAGGGGGGAGTTTGAAGTTTGAGGATCGGACACCCCCCGCCGGGTGAGGGCACCCGGCCTTCAATGGAAATTTGCCATTAGCCAGTCTCCCGAGTGCCTGTTTGTACGCGCGGCGGAGTGACGAGGAGGGGACCGATTCCGATGGCGATAGCGATCCCGATACCGAGGGGGGCGCATCTTCACACCGCCCCCTTTTGGAAAGGATTCGGGGCGGCGATGTCCTCATCGCCTTGGGAATAGCTTTGGAACGGCGACGAGGACGTCGCCACCCCGTGCCTTACGGGGGCAGTGTCAAGATGCGCCCGCCTACACCGGCAACTTCACACCCCCCTTGAAACCTGAAACTTGAGACTTCAATCTCCCCCCCTCTGTTGGCCCTGCGGGAACGGGGCGGTTCACCACTCACATGCATCTGATCCATCTGGAAGGCGGCAACGCCCTTTCGTCGTTTCGCGCCGCTGCCCTGCTGCCCCGGTTGAAGGAGATCCATCCGTCGATCGCCGGGGTCCATGCGCGGTTCCTGCACTGCGTCCTGGTGACATCGCCGCTGCCCGCGGACGAAGGTCAGAAGCTCGCCGACCTGCTCTGCTACGGGGATCCGTACACGGGTCCGGCGACCGGGGTGGCGCTGATCGTGGCCCCACGCGTGGGAACGGTGTCGCCGTGGGCGTCGAAGGCGACGGACATCGCGCACAACTGCGGCCTTTCCATCCGCCGGGTGGAACGGATGACCGAGTACCGGTTGGTGGGTGCGGGCACGGGGGCGTTGGACCTTTCGATGGAACAGCTCCGGGCGTGCGCGGCTCTTTTGCACGATCGCATGACGGAGAGCGTGCTGCTGGGGCGCGCGGAAATTCCGCGTTTGTTCGATGAGAAGCAGGGCGTGCCGATGGAGCATGTCGATGTCCTCGGGAATGGCCGCACGGCGCTGGAACAGGCGAATCGCACGTTCGGCCTGGCGCTGAGCGAGGACGAAATTGATTACCTCGTGAACGCGTTCCGCTCGCTGCAACGGAACCCGACCGACGTCGAGCTCATGATGTTCGCGCAGGCGAACAGCGAGCATTGCCGTCACAAGATCTTCAACGCGGAGTTCGTGATCGACGGGCAGAAGCAGGATCACTCGCTGTTCCAGATGATCCGCAACACCCACCGGTTGGCTCCGCAGCACACGGTGATCGCGTACAGCGACAACGCGTCGGTGATGGAGGGCGGCGAGATCGAGTGCTGGCAGGCGGCGTCGGATCCGGCCAACCCGCGCTACGCGGCGACGACGGCGTTGATCCACCCACTGATGAAGGTGGAGACGCACAATCATCCGACGGCGATCTCGCCGTTCCCGGGTGCGGCGACCGGCGCGGGCGGTGAGATCCGGGATGAAGGTGCGACCGGACGCGGGTCGCGTCCGAAGGCCGGATTGACCGGGTTCACGGTGTCGAACCTCCTGATCCCGGGAACGAACGAACCGTGGGAACAGCCCGTGTTCGGCAAGCCGGAGCACATCGCGAGCCCGTTGCAGATCATGATCGACGGACCGCTGGGCGGTGCGGCGTTCAACAACGAGTTCGGTCGGCCGAACCTCGGCGGGTACTTCCGCGTGTACGAGCAGACCGTGGCCGGCAAGCGGCGCGGCTATCACAAACCCATCATGATCGCGGGTGGCGTGGGTTCGATCCACGCGACGATGACGTCCAAGCGTGTCTTCGAGGCGGGCACGTTGTTGATCCAGCTGGGCGGCCCCGGCATGCGGATCGGGATGGGTGGCGGTGCAGCCAGTTCGATGGCGGCCGGCGCCAATTCCGCGGAACTCGACTTCGACTCGGTGCAACGCGGCAATCCCGAGATCCAGCGTCGGGCGCACGAGGTGATCACGCAGTGCGTCGCGCTCGGTGAGCGCAACCCGATCCTCGCGATCCACGACGTCGGCGCGGGCGGCATCTCGAACGCCTTCCCGGAACTGGTGGACGGCGCGGGCCGCGGCGCCCGCTTTGACCTGCGGCAGGTGCCGTTGGAGGAATCGGGCCTCGCGCCGAAGGAGATCTGGTGCAACGAAAGCCAGGAACGTTACGTCCTGGCGATCCATCCGGATTCGCTGCCGGTGTTCGAACAATTGTGCCGGCGCGAACGGTGTCCGTTCGCGGTCGTGGGCACGGCGACGGATGAGAAGCGGCTGGTGCTGGAGGATGGCCCGGGTGGCGAACGCGCCATCGACATGCCGATGGAAGTGCTCCTCGGCAAGCCGCCCAAGATGCGGCGCGACGTGAAGCGCGTGACGTGGTCGACGGAGGCGTTCGACGCGTCGCGCGTGGTGTTGGCCGATGCGGCCTTCGCCGTGCTCCGGCATCCGACGGTGGCCTCGAAGCGCTTCCTGATCACCATCGGCGATCGCACGGTCGGCGGGTTGTCGTCGCGCGATCCGATGGTGGGTCCGTGGCAGGTGCCCGTGGCGGACTGCGCGATCACGCTCGCGGATTACGCCGGGTTCCGCGGCGAGGCGATGAGCATGGGCGAACGCACGCCGCTCGCCTCGGTCGACGGGCCGGCTTCGGGTCGGATGGCGGTGGGCGAGGCGATCACGAACCTGCTGGCGGCTCCGATCGAACTGCCGCGGGTGAAGCTGAGCTGCAACTGGATGGCGGCCTGTGGCGAGCCCGGTGAGGACGCGGCGCTGTACGACACGGTGCGCGCGGTCGGCATGGAGTTGTGCCCGGCCCTGGGCATCAGCGTGCCGGTCGGCAAGGACAGCCTCTCGATGCGGACCCGCTGGGCCGACGTGGGCGCGAACCGTCAGGTGACCGCGCCGGTGAGTCTGATCGTCAGCGCGTTCGCGACGTTGTCGGATGTGCGGCCGGCGTTGACGCCGCAGTTGCAGCCGGGGGCGACGTCGCTGGTGCTGGTGGACCTCGGCTTCGGAAAGAACCGCATGGGCGGTTCGATGCTTTCGCAGGTGACGGACCAGTTCGGCGGCGCGCCGGCGGATCTCGATGATCCCTCGCGCCTGAAGAACCTGGTGACTGCCGTGAACACGTTGCGGTCCGAAGGCCGCGTGCTCGCCTACCACGACCGGAGCGACGGCGGCCTGTGGGCGTGCCTGTGCGAGATGGCGTTTGCGTCGAACCGTGGCCTGTCGGTGGATCTGGATCCGCTTATGAAGCCAGCGGAGAAGGCGACCCCGGGCGAATCCGGCCAAGCGCTGCGCGCGCTGTTCTCGGAGGAACTCGGCGCTGTTTTGCAGGTGGCCGATGACCAGCTCACGTCGGTGATGGCGGTTCTCGACGGACTGGGTTTCCGCGGGCAGGCACACGTTGTCGCACGACCGAACGCGTCGTATTCGATGGAGGTTTCCGCGGGCGGGACGTCGTTGTTGAAGGCGGATCTTCGCGAACTGCATCAGGCGTGGGACGAGGTCAGCTGGCGCATCGCCCGGTTGCGCGACAACCCGGAGAGCGCCGATTCCGAGCATCGGACGAAGGGCGTTTCGACGGACCCGGGCCTGCACGTGCACCTGACATTCCCGCTGCCCGAAGGGAATGCGGCTCCGGCGATTGTTGGACTCCGTCCGCGCGTCGCGATCCTCCGGGAGCAGGGCGTGAACAGCCATCTGGAGATGAGCTACGCGATGTCGAAGGCGGGCTTCGATACGTTCGACGTCCACATGACCGACCTGCAGTCGGGTCGGCTCACGCTGGCGGATTTCCGCGGGTTCGTGGCATGCGGCGGCTTTACGTACGGCGACACGCTGGGCGCGGGCGAGGGTTGGGCGCGATCGATCCTGTTCAATCCGGTTCTGGCCGAGCAGTTCAAGGGATTCTTCGGGCGGCCGGACACCTTCGCGTTGGGTGTGTGCAACGGTTGCCAGATGATGGCAGCGCTGTCGCCGATCATCCCAGGCGCGGAGGCATGGCCGAAGTTCACCCGCAACAAGGGCGAACAGTTCGAGGCGCGCCTGGCGTTGGTCGAGGTGCTCGACAGTCCATCGATCTTCTTCCGCGGGATGACCGGCAGCCGGATTCCGATCGCGGTGTCCCACGGCGAGGGTTACGCCGACTTCTCCCAACGCGGCGACACGACCCGCGTGAAGCGCGCGCTGCGCTTCGTCGATCATCACGGCCGGCCGACGGAGGTGTATCCGTTCAATCCGAACGGCAGCCCGGATGGGTTGACCTCCGTGACGACGCCGGACGGCCGCTTCACGGTGCTGATGCCGCATCCCGAGCGCGTCTTCCGCAACATCCAGATGAGCTGGACCAGCGGCGACAGATCGTCCCTGAGCCCGTGGATGCAGATGTTCCGGAACGCGAGGGAGTGGGCGGGCTGAGGGAGCTGGATCTTGACACTGTCCCGGCGTGGAACGGGGTGGCGACGTCCTCGTCGCCGTTCCAAGGCCATCCTTAATGGCGATGAGGACATCGCCACCCCGAAGCCTTTCCGAGGCTGGGGACGCGATCGATATGCGCCCGGTTCAGGGTTTCAGGTTTCGAGGGACCACGTCCTGATCTAAAGCTGTCACCGCAGGGCACCGGTATCTGAAGTCAGTGGTCGTTCCTTTGGGGACGCATCCCCCGGACATGCATCCCGCGCCCGCCCTCGCCGCAACGCGGCGCACGGAGAAAGCCCAGGGTGGAGCGCAGCGAAACCCTAAGACGCGACCCCATTGTTTCGCGGTCGTCGTTCCTGTCGGCCGAACCGGCCTCCTTTGCGGCTTTGAGGATTGGCGGCTTTTTCAGTGTTGTTCCCTTCATCGGAAGGCGGGGCAGGAAAAGCCGCCACGCCGCCAAGCCGCGAAGGGAATACGGGTGCTGTGCACCGGTCGCGGCGGGAAGGGGCCACGCGAAGGCGTACGGAAAGTAACAGACGAAGCCCGTTCAAACTTCCTGACGAACCATCCATACAACAGCCGTTCGGATTCCCCGCTTGCCCGCGGAATCGGCAGCCCGTTCTCTCGTCAGATGCCAGCCGCCAGTTCCGTGTCTCCGCCGGTCCTTGCCCGCCTCGTCTGCGAGGAATGGCCCGCCCATGGGTTCGCCGGCTTTGAAGGTCGGCAGGACGTCCAGGTGGAACTGCAGGTTCGGGATGGCCTCGAACCCGGAGTCCACGAGGGTGGCACCCGCTGGGTCTGGACCACCCACATCACGCTCAAGCCGCTGCCAGATGGCAGCGTCGACTTCGCCGGCCCAGCCGTTTCGGGCAAGCGGGGTGAACGGTTCTTCTACCTGAGTTGGTCGAGTCGGACCCTTCATGGACGCGACCGGTTCCGACGCGCGAAGATCCAGCTCAGCGAGCTGACGCCCGCGCAGCTTTCAGGCCTGCTGAAGCGTGGCGGGACCATCACCGCCCGCATCTCTGCGCTGGCACGGGACGGAGGACCCGCCTGTGCGACGGTGCCGCTCCTCGGCGGCGGATGGATCATGTCCTGAGGTCGTCTGCTCATTCTCCGGACGTAGTCGACGAGGTCACGAGGCGAGGTTCGTTGGACTGGGAACTGAAGGCCGGGTGCCCTCACCCGGCGTGGTTCGTAAAGCGCCGCGTGGGGGCAATGGGGTCGCGTCTATAAATTATACAATTGGACTTTGGTCGGCTGACGGAGCGCCAAATGTAAAATGTAAAGACGCGACCCCATTGTTTCGCGAAGCGCCGCGTGGGGGCACGCGGCCTACAGCGGGAGAGGGCTGGAGACTGGGAACTTCCTGCTCAGGGAGCGGGTGTCAGGCGGATGAACCGCGAGGATTCGGTGCCGGTGCCCAGCGAAAGGTTGAGGGTCCGGGTGCCCTTGGGCAGGGTGGAATGCGGGGTCCAGCGGAGGAGGTCGTCGGAGACCTCGATGCCGAAGTTGGCCTGGGCGTCGGCGTCGAGTTCGATCCGCAGGACTCCGGGCGTGGAAGAACGTTCGGATGCCACGCGCAGGGCAGGGATGCTCGGCGGGGCGGCCTGTACCCGGTCGATCGCCGTGCGGAACTGTGCGATCGGTGACTGGGTGGATCCATAGTTCTGGAGCGTGTAGAGCAGTTCCCACGGGCGGGCGTTCGGCGAGTTGGTGACGCCGTTGATGATCGCAAAGATCGGTTGCCCGCTGTCAGCGAATCGCCGGGCCAGCACCCGTTGGGTGTCCTGCAACACGGGATCAAAGCCATACCGCTGGACAAACGTGGTGGTCGCGGTGCGATCGCGCTGCTGGGTGTCCGATTGGAGATTGAGCGCGATGTGGACCACGGGAATTCCGGCGGGATTTCCGCCCTGGCTCCGATAGTGGTCGACGATGCCTGAATCCACCTGGGGCGCGGCGGCCACGCAAAAGGGACACCAGTGGGCGAACCATTCGAGGAAGACGATGCTCCCGGTGAAATCCGAGAGTCGAACCGGGTTTCCCGTGGCGCGGTCGGTGAGGGTGAAGTTGTCGACGATGTCGCCGGCGACGTAGCGGGACTGGCCCCAGACCGAGGCCGATCCCAGGAGCCAGAGTGCGGTGGCCAATGTCCGGAGCTGAATGTGTGTGGTTCTCATTTCCAATGCGGTTGTTTGAGGATCCGACGTTCGTTTCGGGAGAGGGGGCGTGCGGCGCTAGAATTCCCAGCGGTACGATGCCTGGATTGCGAGGAACACGCGGTCGCGGTAGAGGTTGGCAAAGAAAGCGGTGGTGAAGGTCACCGGTTCGTAGTGGGACCAGTACGGTCCGGCACCTACGAACACTGTGTGACCGGGCGTCGACCAGCGAAACCCCATGTTGAGTTCGGCGGCATCCAGCGGCGGGGCGGAGGTCGAAAACGAGATGCTGTTCTCGATCTCGCCATTGTCGCGATAGGCACGCGCTCGGGTCACCCAGTGCCAGCCTTCGCGGAATTCCCATTCAATGCCCGCCCCCGTCCACCAGCCTTCGAAGCGCCGGCCTTCGTCGCCGTTGAACTGTTCCCAGGTGTAGCCTCCGTCGAGCCGCACGACCCAGTCGGGTCCGAGCGCGAAGTTCGCTTCCCCGGTGGCCGACCAGCGGGGCCGGCGTTCCACCTGATCTGCCACCCGGATGGCGGTTCGGGTCTTCAGCCATGGGGTGACCGCCGCCTCGAAGCTCAGTCGGTAGCTCTGGGTGGCGAGTTGGCTTCGGAGGGGGCGGACGTCGACGAGGGATTCGTTCTCGTCGAGAATCTCCGCGTATCCCGGGGCGATACGATCACGCGCGAGTCCGGCGTCCAGCTGGATCCAGAGTCGTGTTGGAAGCACCTCGTGGCGGAGGCCGACGCCGCCCGACAATCCGGCGGGATCCGCCTCTTCCAAGCCCGGGAGGCCCTCGAAGAATTGCGTGTACCACTGCGAAACCCAGGCGCTGCGATAGGACTGGAAACCGTCGTACGCGGAAGCATCGGCCAGGAGGGTCCAACGTTCGCCAACCGAGCGAGCGAGGCGGAGACCCACGCCGATCCTGGATTCCTCGATGCGCGTGTTTCGGCCGAACAGGTCGAAATCCACCGGCGCGTAATCAACGCCGAACCAGCCGCCGTTCACCTCGGCGCGGATCCAGGTGTCGCCCAGGTTGATTCCAGCCGCGGCGGATCCCTGGAAGACCTCCACATCGCTGGAGGCCAGGGAATCCATGTCGAATTCAGCCGCCGGGATTTCCCGGGAGCTGGCCAGCACGGTGGGCGTGACGATGCTCCCGAGGACGAACTGGAGGGCGCTGCGGAGGAGGGAATGAACTTCCGGGATGAATTTCATCGGCAGGAGGAGCAACCGGCGGCCTGTGCGCCGTTCTGTCCGGCGCGGCCGGATTCGATCTGGAGGGTCAGACGGGAGGTGGCGACCCAGGCACCGGAGCCTCCGAAACCCATGTTGCCTCGGCTGAGTCGCGCGGCGGACTCGGGTTCAAACCGGGCGCACCCCACGATCGCAAAGGCTGCCCCGAGGAGGAGCCATCCCAGCAGAATGGGCGTTCCTTTTGGTCGATGCCGTGCAGCTTCCATGCACGTGGGAGGATCGACCCGGGAAAATATTCCCGGGAATATTCTTCCGCTTCGCACCTCCATCCATTGTGAACCTGCCGGACATGGAACAGTTGGTGGACCTGTATCAGGCCCCGCTGTACCGGTTTGCCCTCGGGCTGACCGGGTCGGTGCACCATGCGGCGGACCTGACCCAGCAGACGTTCCTCCTGTGGGCGACCAAGGGACATCAACTCCGGGATGGGGCCAAGGTCCGCTCCTGGCTATTCACCACGCTGCACCGGGAATTTCTTCGGATGCGACGCCACGACTCGCGGCATCCGCACACGGATCTCGACGCTGCCGAACCGGACCTTCCCGTGGTTGAACCCGAGGTCTGGAGTCGCCTGGATGGGCGCATCGTCCTCGAAACACTGCACTCCCTGGAGGAACCCTTCCGGGCTCCGCTGCTTCTCTTCTACCTGGAGGAGTTGCCCTACGGCGAAATCGCTGAAGCCCTCGAGGTGCCGATCGGTACGGTGATGTCCCGACTTTCCCGTGGGAAGGCGCTGCTGCGCCAACGACTCCAGAATACCTTGTCCCCGCAGACTTCGGACCCGCAGGTCCTCACGTTCCCGCCCTCAATCCTCCATCAGCGGCAAGGACCCACCGCATGAACAATGATCCCTCCCATCCAATGAACCTTCCTGAAGCCCGCATGATTGCCGCCGCGGCAACGACCGCCGATCTGGCTGCGCCCGGACCTGAACTGTCCGCCGCACTGGAGATCCTGCGGAGTCATCCGGACGAATGGGCGGCGTGGATGCAGGAGCGCGAGCGGGATCAGTGCATTGCCTCGGCGTTCAGCACGGTTTGTCCTCCACCGGGACTGCGTGAACAGATCCTCGCGGCGCAGGGAGCCCAGCAGCGGGTGCATCCCCGACGTCGATTCGTCCTCGCGTGGGCAGCGGGTCTAGCCGTGATGGGCGGGGCTGGGATTGCGGCCCGATGGATGTTTGGGCAGCCGAACTCCTCCGCGGTTTCTCCCGAAAGGTCTCTTGCTTCCGCTGCCGCCTACTTTCTGGATCGCGAGTGGGACCATGTCTTCGAGCATACAGGCGGAAGGCTGGCAGAACTTCAGGCCTTCCTGGAAAGCTCCGGGGCTTCGGGGGGGATGGATCCGGGTGAGGGTTTTGGCAAGTTGGCCACGCTGGGTTGCCGACGATTCTCCTGGCGGGGAGAGGTGGCGGTTCTGGTCTGTTTCCGGATGCCCGGCGACACCGCCATCGTCCATGTGGTCGCGGTGCCGCGCGCTGCGGTGGGACCGGAAGCGCCGGAAGCCCTTTCCCTCTTCCGCGAGGGCCGCTGGCACGCGGCCTCCTGGATCCGTGGCGGCCGCGCGTACGTTGCCTTGTCGGACCAACCGTTGGATCGGGGACATTGGGCGCGGGTTTAAAGGCCACTGGGAACTGGGGACTGCGAACTCTTTCCCTGAAGGCCGGGTGCCCTCACCCGGCGTGGTTCGTGAAGCGCCGCGTGGGAGCACGCGGCCTTCAGCGGGACGGCTTCAAACTTGAATCTTGAAACCTGAAACTCCTGCTCACGCGATCTGCAGGACGCGTTGGTAGAAGGCGATGGCTTCGTCGGGGTTGTCGGTGACGAGCATGTTGTCGGTGATCCAGCGGGGGGCGCGGCCGGATTCGACCATGCGGCCGAGCTGGGCGGCGAGGGCGTTCCAGTAGAGGTCGTGGTTCTCGCGTCCGAAGAAGATGATGGGCTCGCGGTTGAGGAGGCCGAGCTTGATGTCGGTGAGGGTAAGCCCGATTTCCTCGAGGGTGCCGACACCACCGATGCAGAAGAGGTGGAAGCGGGCGACCTCGAACCATCGCTGGCGCATGTGGCGCGAGCCGCCCTGGAACATCTGGTAGAACCCGACGGTGGAATCGATGTTCTGGTCGGCGTTCTCGAGGTAGTTGGATCCGACCATCAGGTTGAGCTGCGTCCCGAGTTCGGAGACGTGCTTCATGACGCCGCCGCCGCCACCGGTGAGGAAGGCGAGGCTGGTGCCGAAGAGTTGCTTGAAGCGGGCAAGCATCCCCGCGAGCCGATGCTGGTCGGTGTCGGTGAGGTCCATCACCGAGCCGTACACGGCCATGACGACGGAGTCCTGGAATTCGTCGACGCGGTTCTCGGGCACGAAGAAGGCGCGGCGATCCTTCTGGGTGAGCTTGGCGACGTGTTTCAGGAGCGGGTTGCTCCAGTAGATCTCGGTGCCGAAGTCGGCGAGGTCAGCCATGCGGATGTGGTCGCGCTCGGAGAAGAACGGACCGCGCTCGGCGGAGGCCTGGCGGAACACCAACGCCTTGAGGTTTCCGGCGGCAGCACAGCTGAGGAGTTCGGGGAACTCGACCGTATCCGGGAAGTATTCGGAGAAGAGCGTGATGGGGCGGTCCGTGGGGAGCCGGTGGCGTGCGGCGAGGTCCTTGGCGCGTCGGCGCATGGCTTCCGGGGTGCGTTGGAGGGCGTGGCGGGGGGCGTGGAAGAAGCAGCGGGCCCCGCTGGCTCCGGTGGCCAGGCCGGTGGCGATTTCGCCCACGGACACGGGTCCGTCCTCATATTCGCAGACCACGCGTCCGGGCGCGCCGCCCGCCATCTTGCGGGCAGAGGTGAAAAGGGACTCGATCTGATCAAAGGAGGCGCGGGCCCGCTCGGAAGGCCCCACCGAGCCGACATTGACGAGGGTGCGCGTGGGATAGTCGCGTTGGGCGGCGCGGTAGATGTAGGCGCGGGCGCGCGGGTTGACGATGACGGCGTTGGAGGCGTTCTCGAATTCCAGGAAGACCTTCGAGAGGCGCGTCTCCACCGGATCCAGAACACGCGCGGAAAGGTGCGCGGCGGAGTTCGTGGGTTCGGTGTCGAGGACGAGGTAATGCCGGTGCAGGAACATCGCACACGACGTGATCAGCCCTTCGCCGGGATGGAGGATCAGGGAATCGACGGTCTTGCGGATCTGGAGGGCGTTGAGGAGTTCCTTGCCATAATGCCGGTTGAGGACGGCGAAGAGTTGGTCGCGGTTGATGGGGGCTGGGAACTCGTAGCGGCAGAACTGGGAGGGAAACTCGATGGCCCCGTCCGCCTGGAGGGTGTAGCCGCGCGGGAGGAGGAGCTGACGTTCGGTCAGGGCCTTGTGGGTCTCGTCGGCCCCGCAACGTTGGGCGGGGTCACACGCCACGAGGCGTCCGATGCTGACGCCGGGGACGAGGCAGGGCTGGAGCAGGGATTCGAGCTGGTAGGACGGGATGATGGCGCGTCCGGCGAAGTGCAGCGTGGCGCGGGTGCCCTCGATGGTGGGCTTGGCAGTGGGGGAAAGGCTGATGCCCAGGCGACAGATGCGGCTGCGGGCGGCGAACACGGCCGTGGCTCCGGCATCAAGGCGGCGCTGGATCGGTTCGGGAAGTTCGAACTGGGCGACCCCGGTGAAGGCACCATTCGTGGCGAAGTGGATGTCCGTGATGACGCCGTCGGGGGTGCCGGGAGTGAAGAAGTGCATGCGCGTGCGTACCTGTTCGTGGTGAAAGCTGGTGGGAAACTGGCGGTTCCGCGGAAAACGGCAAGGGGGGAGCCAGATTCAAGTTTGAAGCCGAGAGGTTCGATTGAAGGCCGGGTGCCCCCACCCGGCGGATGAATGAAGCGCCGCGTTGGGGCACGCTGCCTACAATGGGGTGCGCCAGAGCCGTACCGTGCTCATGCCCCGAAGGGGCAACCGGTGAAAGCAAATACGGGGTGGAACCTCGGGGACCACGCCACACAACGTCCTCTGTGCCCTGAAAGGGCACACGTAGAGGTTGCGTGTGGTCACCGTTCGCCCCGTTGGGGCGAGGTCTCATGGGGTGGGGTGACCCAGGGTTCCGCTCCGCTCCACCCTGGGCTTTCTCCGTGCGCCGCGTTGCGGCGAGGGCGGGCGCGGGATGCGTGTCCGGGCTATCAGCAGTTTACTGGTTACTGGCAACTGGTGACTGGGAACTCCTACGTTGAGGCGGTGGGTCGTGTTACGGCGACACTGCGGGCGATGAGGGTGAAGGCGACGGCGGCGACGAGGATGAACGCGGCGTAGAAGAGGAACTCTGCGGTGCCGCTTGCCTGGATGAACGTCGAGTTGATGCGGGTGATGACCGCGACGAGGAAGTTGCCGAGGGCCGTGCAGACGAGCCAGAGGCTCATGACGAGGCCTCGGTACCGGGCCGGTGCCTGGCCGTAGGCGAACTCGAGTCCGGTGGCGCTGATCAGCACTTCGCCGAGTTCGAGGACGACATACGGCAGGAGCTGCCATTTGAGCGACAGGCTTTCGCCCGCGTTGATGCGCGTCTGGAGCCACGCGCAGATGACGAACGAAATCGACGCGAAGACGAAGCCTGCGCCCATGCGCTTGAGCGGGGTGAAGTTCCATCCGCGTCGGTTGGCCCACGGATAGATTCCGAAGGTGAGGATGGGCACCCACATGAGGACAAGGAGCGCGGAGACGGATTGGATCCGCTCGGCATCAAGGGTGAAGCCCAGGACCTCGAACGGTTTCATGGCGCTGCCTTGGGTCACCCACGAGGTGTTGATCTGGTCGAAGAGCGCCCAGAACACCGGCACGGGGGACAGGATCAGGGCGATGCGTCCGACGGTGGCGAGATCGGTCGTGCCGGAGGCGGACGGAGCGGGTGGGGCCACGGGGACGCGGGTATAGGCACGGGAACCAGCCCAGAAGACGGCGGTGGCGATGCCCATGAAGATGCCAGGGATGGCGAAGGCCCAACGGTACCCATGTTCATCCCGCGTCCAGGGAATGAGCGCGAACCCGAACATCGCGCCGAAATTGATCGAGGCGTAGAAGAGGCCGTAGATGCGGGAGAGCTTGTCGTCAGAGCCGGGTCCGTACTGGTCGCCGACGAAGGCGGAGACGCAGGGCTTGATGCCGCCGGCACCAAGGGCAATGAGGGCCAGACCCGTGAGCAGACCGTTCTTGGAGGCGTCGGTGATCGCGATCCATCCGTGCCCAAGGCAGTAGAAGATCGAGAGGAACAGGATGGTGCGATACCGCCCGAGCCAGCGGTCGGCGATGAGGCCGCCGAGGATCGGCAGGAAGTAGACGCCGGTCTTGAACAGGTGGACGACCTCCTTGGCGTGGGCTTCGCCGAGCTTCAGCTCCTTCTGGAGATAGAGCATCAGGATCGAGACCAGGCCGTAGTAGGAGAAGCGTTCACAGGCCTCCATCGTGATGATGAAGGGAACGGAGCGGGAGGGTTGGTGCATGGTGGGAGAATGGGGCAAATGGGACCTATGGGATCACTTGGAGTTATGGGGTCTTGATGGGGCGTGCGGGGACTGGCGGGACGGGGCGAGGATCCTTGGTGATGAGATCCTGGAGGTGGCGTATGGCGGCTTCGAGTTGGGCGTCGCCGCCGTTGAAGGTCGCACGCGGGAGGTTGTCGACGGTGATGTCGGGGTCGACGCCGTGGCCTTCGATGAGCCAGGCACCCTCGGGGCCGTAGACGCCGAACTCGGCGGCGCTGGCCATGCCGTTGTCGACGAGCCAGCGCTGCGCGCTCAGCCAGACCTCGCCGCCCCACGTGCGCGTGCCGATCACCTTGCCGAGGCCGAGGCGTTTGAATCCTTCGGAGAAGGCTTCGCCGTCGGAGGCGGTGCGTTCGTTGCAGAGCACGACGACGTGGCCGCGGAAGGCGTAGTGCATGTTCCATGTCGTCTGGCCGGCGCGCCCCTGCCAGTAGAACCACGCCTTGCGCAGAAGGCGGTTCAGGATCCACGAATCGATGTTGCCGCCGCGGTTGTTGCGGACGTCGATGATCAGTCCGGCGCGGTCGTAGACCGGATAGAAGTGTCGGGCCCACTCGGCCATGTTCTCGGTGCCCATGGCGCGGAGGTGGACGTAGCCGATGCGCCCGTTGCCGAGCCGCTCGGTTTCGAGGCGGCGGGTGTATTCCCATTCGTCGTAGCGCAGTTCGGCGTCGCGGCTGGCGGCGATGGGTTCGACGATGACCTGACGGTTGGTGCCGGCTGCAGTGGTGAGCGTCAGGAGCGTCTGGCGGCCTGCCTGATTGCGGAGCAGCAGGGATGGGTTCGGGACCGAGAGCGTGGCGCGGCCGTTGATCGCCGTGATGACGTCCCCTTCAACCACATCAACGCCCGGCCGCGCCAGCGGCGAAAGTTCGCGGGGATACTCGGGATCGGCGCGGTGGATGTGGGCGACGCGCCAGCCCCCCGCGGCGACGTCGCGTGTGAGGCGTGCGCCGAGGGTGGCGATGCCGACGTTGTCGGTTCCTTCTCGGACGTCACCGTAGCGGACGTAGAGGTGGAGCGTGGAGAGTTCTCCGATCATCTCCTCGATCAGGTCGGAGAGTTCGGCGCGGTCGGTGACGCGGTCCACGAGCGGGAGGTAACGCGCGTGGACGGCGCGCCAGTCGACGCCATGCAGCTTCGGGTCGTAGAAGTAATCGCGCATCATGCGCCAGGCCTCGGTGAGGACCTGCCGCCATTCCTCGCGCGGGACGACCGAGAGCGTCCAGCCATCGAGGACGAACTTGTCGTCGAGCTTGGCGGGAGCGGAGGCGTCGGACGCGATGACATGGAAGGCGTCGCCCTTGCGGACGAGGAGCTTCTTGCCGTCGGGAGTGATCTCATAACGGCCGACGTCCTCGACGAGGGTCTTGGGCTTTGCATCCTTGGCGGTGATCTCGAGTTGCTGGAGCTGGGGCTTGGAGTCGAAGCCGGTGTCGCGCGAGATCCAAAGAAGATGTTTCGGGCCGGCGCTGAGGGAGGAAAGATTGCCGGCAGGAATGGGAACTTCGTAGAGGCGCGTGGCGAGGCCGTTGGTGTCGATGGTGACGACGACGCCCTTGGACGCGGGCCCGTTGGTCGAAGGCTTGGCGGCGAGGGATGTGGGCGCGTTGGTCGAGGCGTTGGCTTCTTCGGGCTTCGCGGGCACCGGTATGTCCTTGGGTTTCTCGGAATCCTTCGGCGCGGCGTCACTGGCGGAGAGTTCGTCGGCGGGCTTGAACGGCCAGCGTTGGCCGGGCTGGAGCGCGATGCCGAAGACGAGGGTGGACTCCGTGAAGAAGGGTTCGGGCTGGCGCAGTCCCCACGGGCTGGAGACCAGCGAACGGAGGCGTCGATCGCTCAGGAAATAGATCCACTTCCCGTCGTGCGACCACGTGGGACTGCTGCTGTCGGTGCGATCGGAGGTGAGGGTGAGGCGCGTGGTATTCGTGGTGTGGGCGATACGGATCTGGCGATGCGAGTTCGCAGCGGGTTCGGCGTAGGCGAGCCATTGGCTGTCGGGCGACCACGCGAGGTCATCGATGGCGTCGGGCGCGGGGCCGGTGACGAGCCGGGTTTCGCGACGCTCGATGTGATGGATCCAGAGCTTGAAGTCCTTGTCGATCCACGCGAGCCATCGTCCGTCGGGGGATGGGACCGGAGTGAAGCGGAAGACGGTGCCGTTGGTGGTGAGGAGCGAGGGCGTGCCGAGGCCGTTGGCCGGGATGCGCGTGAACTCGATCTCGCCGGTTTCGTCGGTCTGGACGACGAGGTCCTTGGTGCCGGGGATGAACTGGGCGTTGCGATGACGGAAGCCGTTCGTCCGGGGTAGTTCGACGAACCGGCCCTGGTTCAGCGGTGCCACGAAGACCTGTCCGCGGGCGGTCAACGCGAGCTTCTCGCCGTCGGACGACAGGTGCGCGGACGTGAGGTAATCGAGCGGCTTCTTCACCCAGCGTTCGCGCTGCTGGTCGAGGTCGGAAACGAGGCGGATGTCGAGGGCGGCGGTGTTGCCGGTGGCGATGTCGAAGAGCCAGAGGTCGGCCCCGCGCTGGTAGACGATGCGGCTGCCGTGGACCGCCGCGTGGCGGATGTCGAGGTCGCGGTGGGTGGTGTGCTGTCGGGCGTCCGAACCGTCCGGCTTCATCGACCAGAGGTTCTGCGTGCCGTCGCGGTCGGACACGAAGTACAGGCGCCCTTGCGCCCAGAGGGGCGTGCGGCTGGTGCCGGGGAAATCCTTCGTCAGCGGCGTGGCCTCGGCATCGCCGGGGGCGTAGCGCCAGAGGTTCTCGATCCATCCGCCGCGATACCGCTTCGTGGCGCTGCCCTGTTTGGGAAAGCGCGTGAAGTACAGCGTGCCGGTCGTGGGATCCCAGGTTCCCTGGTTGGCCTGTGCGAGCGGTACGACGTCACGTTCGCCGGTCTCGGGATGGACGCGTGCCAGCTGTCGTGCGGGCAAGGTGGCGTCGGCATCGGTGGAGTACACCACGCGTCCGTCCGGGGACCATCCGGTCACGCGGGCCGTGCTCGCTTCGTGCGTCAGGCGTTTGGGAAGACCGCCCGCCAGCGGCATGACGTACACCTCGACCGGGCCTTCGTATTCCGCGGAAAAGGCGAGCCAGCGTCCGTCCGGCGAGATCGAGGCGTGGGATTCCGTGCCGGGATGGGTCGTGATGCGCTGGGCCGTGCCGCCGGTGACCGGGACGCGCCAGAGATCGCCCTCGGCTGTGAACACGACCTGATCCCCATGGATGGCCGGGAATCGACAGTAGGCGCGCGGAGGTTCGGGGGGCGCGACCTGCGCCAGCGCGGTGCCGGCGAGGATCCCGAGGATCGAGAGGAAACGGAGGGTGCGGGACGCGCCGATGCTCATGCCGCGGGGAAGTGTGGGGAGGAAGATAGGCGTAGGCCAGAGTCGAGTGGGGGGCACGCGTGGGCCGGGCGCATCTCGACGCTGCCCCCGTTTGAGAATGGGAACGGGGTGGTGATGTGCTCAGCGCCCTGCGAAAGGCTTTGGAACGGCGACGAGGACGTCGCCACCCCG
>JAIXZE010000056.1 GCA_027489875.1 Verrucomicrobiales bacterium | reverse complement strand
GTACCCGCGACGACGCTGGGACCGTTCTCGCGGTAGAACTCGACGATGTCCTCGGCCGCGTGGAGCGCCGTATCGTTCCGGCAGGCTTGCCAGAAGGGGGTGTTCAGGCGGGTGTTGAACTTGTAGTGGACCGCCAGGAAGTTGCGGATGTCATCCCACTGCGCCCCGTTGTAGCGATTGTACAACCGCGCCATCGACGGCGGCGGTTCGCATAGGCTGTCCGCCAGGGAATCCGCCAGTGAACTGGCCTCGACGCAGATCACCTGAAGCGCGGTGGCCTCCAACGGCTCCACGAATCCCGCCGAGTTGCCCATGGCCACGACGTTCCCCACCCAACTGCGCTGGTAACGACCGGACCGGAACTTCACCACGCGGGTACGGTCCGCCGGGATTCTTGGATTCTTGCGCAACAACTCCGCACGGGCGTCGTCGTCGGAGATGAATTTCGACGAGTAAACATACCCGCGGTTGATGAAGGTCTCGTGTTCGATCTGCCACGCCCACCCGCAGTCCATGGTCTCCGCGGTGGTATAGGGGTGTACCGGCTCGGTCGTCCGCTGCCATCCACCAATCACGGCACGATCGCAGAACAGCGAGTCGGTATAGTCGATGAAGGGTTCCTGCAATTCGCGCCCCAACAGTTCCGAGCGGAATCCGGAGGCGTCGATGTAGAGGTCCGCCGTGTGCCGCGTGCCATCCTCGGCGATCAAGGCGGCGATTCCTTCGGGCCCGCGTTCGGCGCGCACGGTGGCATCGGTCAGGTTGACACCGAGGGCGAGACATTGCTTCTCGAGCCAGCCGACGAGCTTGACGTTCTCGATGTGGAAGGCGTGGTTGTTGTGGAAGCGTGGCAGACCGTTCGGCTGTTTCGGGAAGGCGCGATCGTGCGCCATGTGGGCGGACGCGTTGCCCAGCCACGGCTGGTCGTCCCGATAATAGAAGCCGTTGTTCCTGGCCATCTCGGGCAGGTGCTTCTGAAACTCAAACGCAAAGGAGTAATAGAAGTACGGACGCGGCCCCCAAAGGAACTTGATGCCCAGCTTCCAGGTCGGTTCCGCCGTCGTGTAGAACTCGCCCGGCTTCAGCTTCAGGTACTCGAAGAAGTGCCGCGGGAAGACCGCGGTGGTACCTTCGCCCACGCCAATGATTCCGATGTCCGGGCTTCGCAACACGCGCACCTGCAAGTGCGGCAGCTTGCGCTTCAGGGTCAGGGCCGCCATCAACCCGGCGCTTCCTCCACCCAGTACGATGATTGAACCGATTTTCATGGGGATCCCGAAAGAATGACGCGGCGGAGAACAAACCCACAAGATGGGAATGCCCTCCGCCGCGTTGCTATGCCTCTAGCAAATCAGGGACGGACCAGCTTGTAGAAGCGATCCGCAGTGGTCGCCACGGGAGTCACCTGGAACTCGCCTGTCGTCAGACCCGTGGCCACCGGAGCCCAGGTCTTCAGGTCCGTCGAACCCAACAGGTTGTACGCACCGGAAGTGGGCACCGTCCAACGCAGCGTCAGGCGATCAGCGGCGCTGTCGTACAGGAAGCCCGTGATCTCGGGCGGCAATGCGGGCGGGGCGTAGCTCGGGGCTTCCGCCGTATAGAGGGCCTTGATGGCTTCCGCCGTCAGCGGCGCATCGTAGACGCGGACCCGGGCAATGCTGAGCGTTCCGCGCAATCCTGCAACGGCATCACCCGAAGCCCCCGTCTGACCCGCCACACGGAAGACCAGCGGCCGTCCGCCATCCGGCAGGTTGTCATTGGAGTGCGTGGAAAGCGGTCCCGGCATCACGCGGGTCGTCGCCGGATCACCGTTCGAGTAGACCACCGCCCCCGACGTTGACGGATCGTAGGTGTAGGCCACATGCGTCCACTGGCCCGTCACCACCTTGCCGCTCCAGCCGATGTCATAAGCGCCCCATTGGCCGACAGCACCGAAGGTCCCGTTGCTGCCATGATTGAAGGAAACATTCGACCCATCCGGTCCACCGCGGCGGCCGAAGCTGAAGATCGTCTCCTCGCCCGCCGCTTCCGGATTGAAGATCCACGCATCGATCGTGCGCGGAGCGTCACCGGTCACGAAGAGCGGAACGATGGGACCATCCATCACCGAGGAACCGTCGAAGGTCACACCCTTCACGCCGGCCACCGACTCGACCAACGGGGCGTTGTCCGCCTTGAAGGAACCACCCAGGCCGCCGCTGTTGGGCCAGTCCGCCAAAGGTCCGGCGGTCAGCGCGCTGCTGTTGATGTCGACCAACTTGCCGATCGCCGTGGGCGAGGGGAGACTGGAGGCGAGCGCCGGGTTGGAACCCCGGACCACTTCCTGGCCGTCACCCATGCCGTCGCCGTCCGAGTCACCATTCAAGGGATCGGTCGTTGTCTCGGCACCGTCCCGCAGGCCGTCCTGGTCTGTGTCGGAAATCAACGGCTTCGTCGGGGCCGCAGTTCCAGCCACCGTACGCTTCACCTCGGCGCCGTCGCTCAGTCCGTCGCCATCGGCGTCCGGATTGTTCGGCGGCGTCCCACCGTTGAACTCCTCCAGATTCGTCAGGCCATCGCTGTCGCCGTCCAACGCTGCATCGGCCGCGTTGGTCGGGCTGAGGATCGTCGGGAATTGGCGCTCATACCACGTCGGCAATCCGTCGTTGTCCGTGTCCACCAGACCAAACTCGTCCTGCTCGGAAGCGAACTTGCCGGCGATCTCGGAGCTATCCAGCGTCCGGTCATGGACCCGGATGCGCGCGATGGTCATGGAGCCGCGCAGGCCGCCGGTCGTGTCGCCGCTGGCTTCATTCTGGGCTGCGACGAGGAAGGACAGCGGACGACCCGCCGTATCCGTCGCGTGGGTCACCATCGGACCGGTCAACGTTTCCGTGTTCGCCACGTTGCCGTCGGCGTAGACGGTCGTGACCAGGTTGACGGGATCCCAGGTATAGGCGACGTGGGTCCACTTGCCTTGAGCGACGTTGCCATCCCAGCCGATGTCCGAAGCACCCCAACCGCCGAGAGCCCCCCAGGTGGCGTTCACACCATGGTTGAAGGAGGTGTTGGAATTGTCGGGACCGCCACGGCGACCCCACGAGAAGATCGTCTCCTCATCGGCTGCCACGGGATTGAAAATCCAGGCCTCGATCGTGCGGGCGCCGTTGCCAGCCACCCAACCCGGAGCGCCAGGTCCCTTGAAGAACTGACTGGTGCCGTTGAAGGTGAATCCCTTGACACCGGCGACGGTGGTCACCGGCACGTTGACCGGGGCCAGGAAATCGCCGCCCATGAGACCGCTGTTGACCCAGGTCCTCGCGTTGCCCAGCGGCAGGCTCGTGGCATTCAGGCTCACGATCGGCTGCGTGATGGTGGGCACGCTCGACGCGCTGTTCACGTTCGAGCCGTGCAGCGCTTCCTGACCGTCGAGGAATCCATCCCCATCGGTATCAGCCACCAAGGGGTTGCCGCCGCGGGCTGCCTCCGCACCGTCGAGGAGACCGTCATTGTCCGTATCCGGACGCAACGGGTTGGTGCCGGCGGTTGCCTCGGCACCGTCATTCAGACCATCACCGTCGGTGTCTGCCACATCGGGCAGGGTGCCTGCGCGGAATTCCTGGATGTTGGTGCGCCCGTCGCTGTCCTGGTCCAACGCTGCATCCGCGCCGTTGGTGGGGCTCAGGAAGGTTGGGTACCGTCGCTCGTAGTAACCGGGCAGACCGTCGTTGTCGAAATCGTCGATCCCGAACTCCGTGGCTTCCCGGGTATAAGTGGAGGCAACGGCCGCCGCATCGATGGCCGTGTCGTGCACTCGGAGCCGGGCAATGCTCAGGGACCCACGCAACCCTTCGGTCGCGGAGCCGCTGGCTTCATTCTGCGAGGCGATTCGGAACGGCAACGCATTCCCAACCGTGTCCACGGCATGCGTGACCAGCGGATTCTCAAGTACTTCTGTGTTGGCCACCGCACCATCGGAGTAAACCGTCGTTGTCTGGGTCGCAGAGTCGTAGGTGTAGACGACGTACGTCCAACGGCCCGTCACCTGCTTGCCTTCCCAGCCGATGTCCGGCGAACCCCAATGACCCACGGCACCCCAGGTGGCGTTCACACCATGATTGAAGGAGGTGTTCGATCCATCACCACCGCCACGACGTCCCCATGAGAAGATCGTTTCTTCGTCCGCAGCCGACGGATTGAAGATCCACGCTTCCACCGAGCGGGAATTGCCGCCGGTCACGGACTCAGGCGCTGCCGGCCCGGTGTAGAAGTGGGTGGTTCCGTTGAACTGGACGCCCTTGACGGTATCCAGCGTGGTCACTGCCGGAACAGCGGTTGTTGCGCCGGGAACGAACGTGCCGCCCAAGGTGCCCCGGTTCGTCCAGGGATTCAGCGGACCGGTGGGGAGGGAGGTCGCGTCCAGGTCAACGATGACTGCACCGTAGGCCAATGGACTGGCCGCACCACAGAGGGCGGCCATTGCAAATCGGGTGACAGGTGCCGACAAGCCGGCGCCCGAGAGTGGATGGAGTCGCTTCATAGGTGGAACGGCAGGATCTTGCCATCGGCGTGACAATTTTGGAAATGCGCCGATTGCCCCGGTGCATACGCTGGATGCTACAGAGGGGTCGTGGGTTTCGGGTTCCCGGATGCCTCCCCACGTCGGCAACTACCTTCGTAGCAGTCGACGTCAGGAGGCTGGGGTTCCAACCCTTCCGGCTCCTCGACTCCGGTATTCGGTCGGGGAGAATCCCGTTCCCTTCTTGAAGGCCAGGGAGAAGACGAAGGCGTTCGAGTACCCCACCGCTTCCGCGACCGATTCGACCTTGGCGTCGGTGGACGACAGCAAACGGGCGGCCCGACGGAGGCGCAATTGGATCACCTGATTGTGGGGACTGCGCCCGAACTCCCGTTGGCACAGACGCCGCAGTTGTTCGCGGCTGCAATGGGCTTCCCCCGCCAACCGTTCGAGGGTCCACGCCTCGTTCAGGCGTTCCGAAACGCGATCCCAGAGGCTTACAAAGGCATCGGGAACCCGTCCCACACCGGCAAAGTGTTCCACCTGCGCGTGAAGTACATCCACCCAGGCGGTCTGGAGGGCCGGGGATTGCCCCTGGGTCGCCGATTCCAGAAGTCCACAGATGGCATGACGGATGGTGGCCACAGGCCATGGTGCCATGAGGGGACGCACGAGGCGGGCCGTCGGAGCCTGGCCCGGCGGTTCGAGCAGGCAGATCCACGCGTGTTCCCAATGCTGGCCCGATTCCACTTCGTAGGCGTTCTCGCGGTGGGCCGGAAGCAGGCAGGCCTGGCCTTCCTCGCAGCAACGCCATTCCCCATCGACACAGACCCTCACCGCCCCGGAAAGCGTGACCATGAAGTAGTTGGAGGTCTGGCGTGCCCGTTGTATCCGGTGAGGTCCCGAAACGCACCCGATCCCGGCATGCGCAATCCGCCGGGACTCCAGCGCAATACACTCCACAAAGCCCTGGATCCAAGGACGCTGTTCAGCGGATGGAGACCGGATTCCCCTCGCCGTGAAGCCAGGCCCAAGGACGGTTTGATCCGCCCCGCACAACCCGTTTGGAATTGGTATTTGCTTCTTCACGTTGCCTTGCAACCCCGGATGTCCCGCGAACAAGGCATGGTTGCCCAAGCCCGGAAACCGCGTTGTCAGTCAGCATGCCCACGTTCAACAAGCCGTCCATGAGACCCCGAAGCTGAAAATATGAGATTTTTGCCGTTCGCCCACGTTCGTAGCGGGGTCCAACCACCGGAATCTGGCCCCTTTCACCCATCATCGGACGCACACCCTGCTGACTTCCGGACGCACCCGGCGCATGCTTCCAGCCATGCGCGTCCTTTGTGTCCACGCCCACTTTGATGACTTTGAGTTCGTCGCCGCCGGAACCTTCGAACTGCTCCGTCGCACGGCCGGCCCCGACTTCCGCGCCCGCGTCCTCGTTTGCACCGATGGCCGTTCCGGCCACCATTTCCGGACCCGCGAGGAAACCGCACGCGTCCGACTGGCGGAACAGGAGGCCAGCGCAGAGGTCGGTCACTACGAGTTCGAACTGCTGCGGAAGCCCAACGGCCAGCCTTTCGAGGAGGCCTGCCGCATCCTGACCACCGACCTGCTCGCCAGCCTTTGGCGATCCATCCGTGAGTTCCAGCCCGACTACCTGTTCTGCCCGCCGCTGCCTCTGGATCCCGCTGCCGGGATCCATCCGGATCACCTGACCGTCGCCGAAGCGATCCGCCGGGTGGCCTACATGATCAACGTGCCGCACGCCTTTCTTGCGGAGTTCCCCGTGACGGACGAGACGAAGTCCACCTGGATTCCGACGCCGGTCATCCTGAACACCTACGATGGGTACATGGCCGGGGCGAACGCCTGCGATCTGGTGGTGGATGTGGAATCGGTGTTCGACGTGATTGCGGCGGAATCGTGGTGCCACCAAAGCCAGATCAACGAGTGGCTGCCGTGGGTGGCCCGACACCATATCGAACCGACGGCCAACCTGACCGATTGGACCGCCAAGTTACGTGCCCGGTTCGCCCGTCAGGCCCATGAACTTGGCCTCCCGGAGGCCCGGGCCCATGAGGTCTTCTCCGTGACGGCATGGGGCAGCGTGCCCACACGCGCCCAACTGGAGCGGGATTTCCCGGCCTTGGTGCTCGACCAGCACCGTTCCACCCGGCTTGACGCCAAGCTGGCCCGCTTCGCCTGAACCGGGCGCCTCTTGACACTGCCCCTGCATGCAACGGGGAGGCGACGTCCTCGTCGCCGTTCCAAAGCCATTCCCAAGGCGATGAGGACATCGCCACCCCGAATCCTTTCCAAAAGCGGGCGGTGTCAAGATGCGCCCCGCCTGAACCCAGCCCGAAATCCGGTCTTGTCGACCGCTCCCTTCTCCGCCATAGCACCCGTATCACAGGCCATCCGAGGCCGTTCCCGCCATGAGCATTGACCGTACGCCCACCGATTCCTCCAAGCCGCTGCAGTCCCTCGAAGAATGGGAGGACTTCGTCAAGGAACGTTACCCCGTCCCCGGCCAGCCTGCCCAGGACACCGTCCGCAAGCCCACTGTTGGCTTCGACCCGGAGAAGAAGACCGAGGAATTCCGCAACTACGAGGCCGACGCCCGCCCCACCGTGCGGGAGTTCTATCGCCTCAACCATCTGCACCAGACCTACGAGTTCGGCCTCGCCAAGCGCCGTGAATTCCTCGGTCTCAATCGCATGTCCATGGGCGTCTGGGAGGCTGCCGAATACCTGAACAACCTCGTCGACGACAGCGACCCCGACACCGACATGTCCCAACTGGAGCACCTGCTCCAGACGGCCGAACAGCTCCGGCTGGACGGCAAGCCCCGCTGGATGATCCTCACGGGCTTCGTTCATGACCTCGGAAAGATCCTCTGCCTCTGGGGCGAACCCCAATGGGCCGTTGTCGGCGACACCTTTCCCACCGGATGCGCCTATTCGGACAAGATCGTGTTCCCGCGGTTCTTCGAGGCGAACCCGGACTTCAGTGACTCACGGTTCCAGACGGCCAACGGGGTCTACGAACCCGGCTGCGGACTGGACGCCGTCAACCTGTCGTGGGGCCACGACGAATACATCTACAACGTCTGCAAGGACTACCTCCCGATCGAGGGCCTCTACATGCTCCGATACCACAGTTTCTACCCGTGGCACCGCGAGGCGCAGTACGACCACCTCTGCAACGATCAGGACCGCCGTCTGCTCGCCGCGGTGAAGGATTTCAATCCGTACGACCTCTACACCAAGAGCCACAGCAAACCCGACTCCAAGGCCCTCCGCCCGTTCTACGAGGACCTCATCCGCGAATACTTCCCCGAGAAGATCCGGTGGTAGGATCCGTCGGACCTTGCGCCTTGCTCCAGCGACCACTCCCCGGAATCATCGCCGCCCATGTCGATCCCGACTGAGTTCCACAACGTCACCGCGCCGACGAAGGCCAACGTGTACTTCGACGGCAAGGTGGTTTCCCACACCCTGCTCTTTGCCGACGGCTCCAAGAAGACCCTCGGCCTGATCTATCCCGGAAAATACCATTTCGGAACGGACAAGGCCGAACGGATGGAGATCGTCGCCGGCTCGTGCACGGTGAAGATCGATGGTTCTGCCGCGGTGAACACCTACGCGGCTGGCACGTTCTTCGATGTCCCTGCCAAGTCCGGCTTCGACATCGAGGTTTCCTCGGGCATCGCCGAGTACATCTGCTCGTTCATCGGGTGATCGTTGGTTTGGCCCGGAGAGGTGAAAGGGGCCCTTGCTGCCAGCCCATGCACCGGGATGCGGATGACCAGGACCGCACCGGTGCGTGGGGCAGCACGCTCAGGATGCGCCACACCGATCTCCGAAGGCCAAACAACGCTTGTCGCTCAGTTCGCTTCCCGTAGGATCCAAGAGCACCAAAAAAGCTCAAAGACCATGGGAATTCTATTTCATCAGGACTGGAAGAAGGCTGACCCGGACTACGTGCGGCGTTTCGGCAGCTATCAGGGTTACCTGGATGCGGTAAACCAGCAGCAGATCCTGCAGGCCATGTGGGCCGCCGCAGGGGCAGGATTCAGGGATACGTGGGTGCGGGAGATCCTCTCTGACGCCAGCGCTGCCCAAGGTGTCCACGACGTCATGATCGAACAGGGAACCCATCAACCGGAAAACCTCCGGAGCGGTGGCTTCACCCTTCATTTCACCATGAGGAATGACCGGGGCCGGGCTTACCATCTGTACATCAAGCAGCGCGACAATGGCGCCATCTACGTCAACGAGGTGTCCTTCATGAGGAACGGTCACTTGGTCAGTGATTTTGCGTAAGATTGCCGCAATCCGTCCGGTGCCCACCGAAGCCCGGACGATCCATCGTTCGTCGCGGACCCCAAAACCCGGAAAACCAGCGCTTGCCACCGGCCGGTCCTTCTGCGATTTACTCGCCCGCTCTGGTTGCGGGGTCGTAGCTCAGTTGGTAGAGCGTCTCGTTCGCAATGAGAAGGTCAGGGGTTCAAGCCCCCTCGGCTCCACCATCCAGACCAGAGCATTTCCTCACTTTCCCTCACGTTCCGCCTCTCCCCGTTTGGGCTCTCCCACCGCGCTCTGGTTCAGGCAGCGGTCGTAGATGCGGTACCGCCGGGTGATCTTCGCGGCGAACAGTCCCGCGAGCTGGTGCACCGGAATGTTGTCTTCCAACACCCAGGAAGCCTCACAACCCGTGAAGCCCATGGCCTCCGCCGCCAGCAGCGTCTCCGCGAACATCCACCCTTCCACCCCACGCCCTCGGAACTCCTCTTTCACCCCGAGCGCGATCAGGCGGAACCGCTTTGGCCTACGCCACCCCAGGAGCATTGGCAGGGCTCCCAAAAGCGCCGGGGTCAACAGGCTCCCCTTCAGTGGACCGAGGGCTTCGTTCACGTCGGGCACCGCCAACAGCAAACCCGCCGGTTTCCCCTTCACCGAAGCCATCCACACCAGCCCGTCCAAAAGCAACGGCGCCAACCGTTCCGCCAGAAAGTCGATCTCCTCCGCGCTCATGGGCACCGCCGACCAGTTCCGTTCCCAAGCGGCGTTGTAGATCGCCTTCAGGTCCGGCAGGTCCGACTTCAGCGATTTCCGGGTAACCGCCCGCAACTCGATCCCTGGCGACCGACGCTTCAATCCGTCCCGCAACCGGATGAGGCGCGCATGCGGGCTGTCCGCCAGCACCAGATCGAAGGCAACCAGATCCTTGGCCTTGGTGAAACCCACCCCTTCGATCAACTGCCCGTGGTAGGGAGGATTGTACGGCATCATGACCGCGTTCGGCCGATCGAAGCCCTCCACCAGCAGGCCACATTCCTCATTGATGTTGGGATTCAACGGACCACGGATCCGCCCGGCTGCCCGCGCTGCAGCCCACCGTTCGACTTCTGCGAAGAGGGCGGCCGCTACCGCCGGATCATCCACCGCTTCGAAGAAGCCGAAGAATACGCAGCGTTCCCCATGATGGCGGGCATGCTCCGCATCCAACACCGCTGCAATCCGCCCTACGGCCCGGCCATTCCGAAAGACCACCCACAAGGCCCGTTCCGCGTGACGCCAGAACGGATTCGCGTCCGAGAGCACCTTTTCCACCTCCAGACGCAACGGCAGCACCGAATGGGGTTCGTTTCCCTGCAATTCCAGCTGCACACGGCAGAATCGCCCCACGTCGCGGGCCGACGTCGTCAGTGCGCGAACCTCCAGCCCTCCACCACCGGCTGCCTTCGAATTGGTCGGAACCACGCCGTGGTTCTGCCACAGAACCGCCGTGAACCGGAACCTTTCCGTTTCCGGAATGCCGGATTCCTGCCGCGAACCAGCCCCAAACCCGCCGCGAGAGGGCACGCGGCCTACAGTCGGGTTCTGGGAACTGGCAACTGGCCACTGGGAACTCCCTTGAAGGCCGGGTGCCCCCACCCGGCGATTCCGCTCATTGCCGCCGCGTGGGGGCACGCGGCCTTCAACTCCCCCAGAAGGCCCACGCCACGAGTGGTGCAGGAGGAGCTGAATCGAAGGACGCATCCTGACACTGACCACTTTGGGAAGGGTTTCGGGGCGGCGATGTCCTCATCGCCATTGGAAAAGCTGCGGAAGGGCGACGAGGACGTCGCCACCCCGTTCCATGTGGGGAGCAGCATCGAGATACCCCCCGAAACGAACTCTTCCGAAAATCAACCTTGTCAGTCTGGACGCGGCTGGTACTTTCGCCCCTCTTTTTCGTTACATGAAGGCTGATATTCATCCGCGTTATGTGCAGAGCGAGATGCGCTGCGCCTGCGGCAATGTGATCGAGACACGCTCGACCAAGCCGCAGATCCTGCTCGGCATCTGCAATGCCTGCCATCCGTTCTACACGGGGCAGCAAAAGTTCGTCGACACCGCTGGCCGTGTGGACAAGTTCCAGCAACGTCTCGCCAAGACGCAGGCCGCTCAGGCCGCTCAGGCAGAGGCGAATTCCAAGAAGAAGAAGGCCTAGCGCCCCCTTCCAACACCCGCCCGCCGGCACGCCCTCATGGGCTGCCCGCGGGCGGGTTTGTTTTTTCCAACCCTCCCACGCCACTCCCATGGACCTCCTTCCCTTCATCGAGAAGTTCCGCCGCCGTTTCGACGAGGTGGAGGCGCTCCTGTCGTCCCCGGACGCCTTCGCCAACGCGCAGAAGGGTCAGGAACTCACCCGCGAACATTCCCGCCTCCGCGATCTCGTCAGCGACGGCGAAGCCTGGATCCGTGCCGGCACCGAGATCACCGAGAACAAGGCCCTCCTGCTGGCCGAAGGCCCGGATTCCGAAATGGGGCTCATGGCCACCGAGGAACTCCAACGCCTCGAACCCGAACACCAACGCCTGACCCTGCGGCTCCTCGACGGCATCGCACCGCCCAGCCCCACGGATTCCCGCAATTCCGTGGTCGAAATCCGCGCGGCCGCCGGCGGTGCCGAGGCCGCCCTGTTCGCCGCCGACCTTTGCCGGATGTATTCCCGATACGCCGAGGAACGCGGATGGAAGGTCGAGACGCTCGACGCCTCCACTTCCGATCTGGGCGGCCTCAAGGAGGTCGTTCTCCTCATCTCGGGCCAGGACGTCTTCAAGCGCTTGAAGCACGAGTCCGGCGTCCATCGCGTGCAACGCGTTCCCGCCACCGAAGCCCAGGGACGCATCCACACCAGCACCGCCACCGTGGCCGTGCTGCCCGAGGCGCAGGAAGTCGACGTCGAGATCAAGAACGAGGATCTCGACATCTCCGTCTGCCGCGCCGGCGGCCATGGCGGCCAGGGCGTCAACACCACCGATTCCGCCGTCCGCATCGTCCACAAGCCCTCCGGACTTGAGGTCCGCTGCCAGGACGAACGTTCCCAGCACAAGAACAAGGCCAAGGCCATGATGGTCCTGCGCTCCCGCCTCCTCGAACGGAAGCTCGCCGAGGAAGCCGAGAAGATGGCCCGCGAACGCCGCGGCCAGGTCGGTACCGGCGACCGCTCCGAGAAGATCCGGACCTACAACTTCCCCCAGAACCGCGTCACCGACCACCGCATCGAGGTCACCCTCTACAACCTCTCCGCCTTCGTCGAAGGCAACTGCGACCCCATCTTCGATCCCCTCATCGGCCGCGAGGTTCAGGAACGCCTCGCCCTCCTCCACAACTGACTCCCATGTCCTCCTTCATTCCCGCCGGTCTCGTCTTCGATTGCGACGGCACCCTCGCCGACACCATGCCCCTTCATTGGCGCGCGTGGCAGGAGTTGACCGAACGTCATCGTCTCGTCTTCTCCGAAACCCGCTTCTACTCGCTCGGTGGCGTGCCCACGCGCGACATCCTGCGCATGCTCGCCCAGGAACAGGAACGGCCCGACATCGACCCCCTCGCCCTCGCCCACGAAAAGGAGGAACTCTACCTCCACTTCCTCCCCGAGGTTGGCCCGGTTGAAGAGGTCGTCGCCATCGCCCGCGAACACCGCGGCAAGATCCCCATGTCCGTCGCCTCCGGCGGATCGCGCCACGCGATCCGACACATCCTCGAACACCTCGACATCCTGGGATGGTTCGATGCCGTCGTGACCAACGAGGATGTCACCCGCCAGAAGCCCGCACCCGACATCTTCCTCGAAGCCGCCCGCCGCATCGGCGTCGACCCGCTCCGTTGCCGTGGGTTCGAGGACACCGACCTCGGCATGCAGGCCATCCGCGCCGCCGGCATGGACGCTGTCGACGTCCGCCACATGCGCACCGGCCTCCCTCCGGCAGCCCTGGGACGCGGGCACTGACAGCCTGGATCTCAAACCACCGAGGCGACCTTGAACTCCTCGCCGGAGGGCATCTTCACGCGGTCGCCCACCTTCTTTCCCATCAGTTGCCCGCCCAACGGGGACGGTGGTGTGATCACCGTGATCTCCTCGCCGGAGTGTTCGACTTCGGTTCCGCCGGCCTTCGGTCCCATGAAATAGAACGCCCGGGCGCGTCGGCCCTTCAATTCGACCAGTGCGCCAATGTCGATGGGATCCGTTTCGGCGAACCGCTTCGTCGCGAGGCCACGGAACAGCAGCACCGCGGACTCGATCTCGGCGGCCTGACGAGACTGTCCACGCGCGAGATACGAAGCCTCCAGTCCGCGGGTGTCGTACTTGTTCTCCGCCTTGCTCTGTTCGTCCGTGGCTTCCGCAGCGGCGGTCTTTGCCGCGCGCAGGTAGAGATCCAGCTCGGCAGCCAACTTCTCGACAATCTTCCCCAGCACTTCCTGCTTGTTCACGTCTTGATCCTTTCACCGACGACGATGGTAGCCATCGTCCTCGTACCGCGTTGCTGCCAATTCCCGCGCCTGCACCTCCCACACGGAGGCCGGCTTCGTCTCCCATTCCACCTGCCAGTCGCGTCCGGCCACCGTTCGGAGGGCCGACGCATATCCGGCCCGGTCGACGGCACCCGGAACGGGCTGGATGCTGCCCTGGATCAGCAGCCCCGACTGATTCCGGCGCTGGGCGGCACCGGCGATCTTCCGGCCTCCGTGCAACAGGTCGAACTTCTCCCAGCCCAGGAAACACTGCCCGGGTCCCGTCGGTTCGCAACAGGTCGCGACCTCGGTGGGAACGCCGCATTCCTGAAACGCCCGTTCCAGCCAGCGGTGCATCCGTTCGTAACTTTCCGGGGCGCGCAACGCGTACCACGGGTGCCCGGGAGGCACCGCAAAGGCGTAGGTCCAATCGGCCAGATGCGGGACCAATCCACCGCCGGTCGGACGCCGCAGCAGCGGCCGGATCCGGGTCCAGGTCTCGATCTCCGCGTATTTCTGGAAGTATCCGAACGTCGCCGCGGGCGAGGCCCATCCGTACCACCGGAGGACCGGAACCCCGACCTCCGCCGCCTGCAACAGGAGCGCCTCGTCGAAGGCCATGTTCAGGGCGGGTGCGACCTCGCCCGCATCCACGAAACCCCAGGCACGCCCTGCGGCACTGGATCCCGGGTTCGCCGCGCCGTCCATCGGAGTCGTCCTCATCCAGCACGCGACACCGCACGCACGGCGCGCAACAGGGCGTCGATTTCCGCGTCGGTGCCGATGGTGATCCGCAGGTATTGCTGGATCTCGGGGAGCGAGAACCAGCGCACGAGGATCTTCTTCTCACGCAACCGTTCGAGCCACGCCTTCGCGGGAAGGCCCGGAGGTTCGGCAAGGAGGAAATTCGTCTGGCTCGGCAGCACCTTCCAACCCAGCCCACTCAATTCCCGGCGCAACCGTTCCCGCGTCCGGATGACCCTGGCGAATCCCTTCCGGTAATAAGCCAGGTGATCGAGCGTGGCCTCCGCAGCCACCTGACCGAGCCCGTTTACGTTGTAGCTGTCGCGTACCCTGTCCAACGCTGCGACCACGTCCGCGTGCGCGATGCAATATCCCACCCGCTGGAAACACAGGGAGTAGGCCTTCGAAAAGGTCCGTGCGACCACGACGTGCGGATACTTCAGTGCGAGGTCTGCGGAATGTCCCTCGGCGAAGTCCACGTAGGCCTCGTCGAGCACGATCACACCCTTCTGGGCCTTGCACAACGCCTCCAACTCCTCCCGCGAATAGCCGCGTCCGCTGGGTGCATTCGGCGTGGTCACGAGACTCAGCGCCGCGTCGAAATCCCATTCACCGCCGCGCTTCAACACCGGCACCGTCGGCAAGGCGAAATCCGCCAGCAACGGCACCGCCTTCGCCCGCGCCCCGTGCGTCTCTGCCAGCACCGGATACAAGGAATAGCACGGCCACAGGTATTGGACTGTCGCCTTGCCCAACGTGGTCGGCGTCACCGCGGACAAGGGTTCTGCGAAAGCCCGGATCAGGTAGGCTAGCACTTCATCCGAACCGTTCCCGATGAAGATGTTCTCAGGCCCGCAGCCGTGCATCTTCGCGAGCTTCGCCCTCAGGGCGCTGGAGGTAGGATTCGGATACAACCGCAACCGTCCATCCACCGCGGCGCGTGTGGCCTTGAGCACCGCCGGGGCCGGAGGATACGGATTCTCGTTGGTGTTGAGCTTGATCAGGCCGCGGATCTTTGGCTGCTCACCGGGCACGTACGCGTGCAATGCCTGCACCAGGGGACGGACACGCGCCGCCACACCCGACTTCTTCACCGAGGATCGTTTCGTCTTCATCGCTCAGATTCCAAACCGCCTGCCATGGACTGCCCTCGCCTGACTGAAGAGGGAAACAGCCCGCTTCCATCCAACACCTGCCACCGAACCGTCCACCCCGCCGGACGCATGCCCGCGGGGATCACACCGTCCTACTTGTCCGCACGGATCGTCGCCGAACGGCCGTGGGCATCGAGGCCTTCGACCTGGGCGAACTTCTGCACCGAGGCGAGCGCCTGCTTGAGTGCGCCCTTGCCGTACTCGACCACGCTCGTGCGCCGCTGGAACTGATCCACCGTCAGGCCCGCGAACGATCGCCCGGCACCGCCGGTCGGCAACTCGTGGCTCGGTCCCGCCACATAATCCCCGAGAACCGTCGGTGAATAATCGCCCAGGAAGATCGCCCCGGCCGTCGTCACCCGACGTGCAACGTCACGGGCATGCGCCGTCATGATCTCGCAGTGCTCGGGGGCGAGACGGTTGGCCAGCGCGATGGCGTGGTCGAGTTCCTCGACATGAATCAGCCATCCGTTCGCGGTCAGCGCCTTCTCGATGAACGTCCGACGCGAGAGCTTGGCGAGCTGGCGGGTGACTTCCTTCTCGACTGCCTTCAGCAATTTCCCGGACGTGGTGATCATCCAGACGCGTTCGTGGCCGGAACCGTGTTCCGCCTGCGCCAGAAGGTCCGCAGCGACGAACTTCGGGTTCGCGGAATCGTCCGCCAGCACCAGCACCTCGCTCGGTCCGGGCAACAGATCCACCGCGACGTATCCGAACAAGAGGCGCTTCGCCGCCACGACGTACGCATTGCCGGGTCCAAAGACCTTCTGGACCCGGGCGATCTTGCCGGTCCCGAGCGACATGGCCGCGATGGCCTGCGCGCCACCCACCTTGTAGATCTCGGTCGCACCAGCCACCTGCGCAGCGTACAGCAGTGCGGGATTCACCTTCCCGTCCTTGCCCGGCGGCGTGCAGACCACGATCTCGGGACAACCCGCGGTTTTCGCCAAGGTCACCGTCATCAGGGCCGTGGAGACCAACGGTGCCGTACCACCGGGGATGTAGATGCCGACGCGCTGGAAGGGATCGAACTTCTCGCCCACGGCCGCGCCATGGTGGTTCTTGGTCTGCCAATCCACCCGCAAGGACTTCGAGGCGAACACCTGCACGCTCTTGTGCGCGTCCGCCACCGCGGCCTTCAGCGCCTCATCGACGCCCTCCATTGCCGCCGCCAGTTCCGCCGCAGGCACGGCCAGGCCGGCTGCCGTCAGCTTTGCTCCATCAAATCGTTCCGTCAGCTCCACCAGTGCGGCATCCCCCTTTGCCCGCACCGATTCCACGATGGTCCGCGTCCGTTCATCGATCACCGGGTCAAACAGGCTCGAACCGCCAGCTGCCCGGATCAGCTGCGCTTCAAAATTGGCGTCGCTGTGACGCGTCACGTTCATTGAGGCCATGTTACGTCACCCGACACCCGCAAGTCAAAGCGACCACCATCAAGGTTTTGGCGGCGCGACTCCCAACTTCACCCTTCCACCCCACCACTTCCTCCCCATGCTCCCCTCCCATGCGCCTTCGCTGGTGGATGATCCTCCTTTTCGCGGCCAACCGGCTCCTTGCCGCCGATTGGCAGCCGCTTTTTGACGGCAAATCGCTCGACGGATGGGTCGTTACCCCCTTCGCCGGCCACGGCGACATCGAGGTGCGCGACGGCACGCTGGTCCTGAACCAGGGCGTCCTCACCGGCATCCACCGCACCAACCCGCCCGCACTTGTCGATTACGAAGTCTCCCTCGAAGCCCGGCGTGTCCTCGGCGGCGATTTCTTCTGCGGCCTCACGTTTCCCGTCCTCGAATCACACGCCACGCTTGTCGTTGGCGGCTGGGGCGGTGCCGTCGTCGGCATCTCCTCCCTCGACGATCAGGATGCCTCGCAGAACGAAACCACCCAATACCGCTCGTTCCAGAAGGACCGCTGGTACGCCATCCGCCTCGCCGTTACCCGGACGCACCTCTCGGTCTGGATCGATGACGAACGCCTGATCCACGTCGCCACCGCGGGCAAGAAGGTCGCCCTCCGCACCGGCGAGATCGAGATGAGCACCCCGTTCGGTCTTGCCACCTGGAGCACCACCGCCGAACTCCGGAACCTCCGCTGGCGTTCCCTGGCTCCTCCCGCACCCGCAGCTCCCGTCGGAACTTTTGTCCTTCCCCCGCGTTTCGCCACCGCCGCCGATCGCATCACCGCCGCCGCCACCAACAGCCACCGCTCCTGGAACCGTCTGGCCGAACTTTGCGACCGCTTCGGCCCGCGCCTCGCCGGCTCCACCAACCTCGAATCCGCCATCGACTGGATCCTGGCCGAGATGCGCACCGACCGCCTCGATGCCGTCCGCGGCGAACCTGTTCCCGTCTCCCACTGGGTCCGCGGCAAGGAATCCCTCGAACTCCTCGAACCTACGCCCGAACCGCTGCCGCTCCTCGGCCTTGGCGGCTCCATCGGCACCCCGCCCGAAGGCATCACGGGCCGTGTGCTCGTTGTCACCAACTTCGACGAACTTTCCGCCCGCAGCGCGGAAGCCCAAGGCCGCATCGTCGTCTTCAATGCGCCCTTCAAGAGCTACGGCGACACCGTCCGCTACCGCTGGTCCGGGGCCAACGCCGCCTCCAAGGCCGGTGCCATTGCTTCCCTTGTCCGTGCCGTCGGTGACTTCGGCCTGCGCACGCCCCACACCGGCGCCATGGCCTACGAGAAGGACGTCCGCCGCATTCCCCACGCCAGCATTTCCGCCGAGGACGCGGGCCGCCTCCATCGCTGGCAACTCCGCGGCACTTCGCCCGTCGTCCGCCTCCGCATGGAAGCCAAAAACCTGCCCGAAGCCACCTCCCGCAACGTCATCGGCGAGATCCGCGGCACCTCCCTCCCCCACGAAATCATCGTCATCGGCGGCCACATCGATTCCTGGGACGTCGGCCGCGGTGCCCTCGACGACGGCGGCGGGTGCGTCGCCGCGTGGGAAGCCCTCCGTCTCCTGCGCGAACTCGGCCTCCAACCCAAGCGCACCATCCGCTGTGTTCTGTGGACCGATGAGGAGAACGGCCTCCATGGTGCCAAGGGCTACCGCAACACCCACCGCTCCGAACTGGCCAACCACGTGATCGCCGTCGAGAGCGACAACGGGGCCTTCGATCCCACCGGCTTTGGCTTCACCGGCAGCACCGAAGCCATGGCCATCGTCCGTGCGATCGGTGAACTCACCGGACCCCGCCTCGGTGCCGGCCGGATCGTTCCTGGCGGTGCGGACGCCGACACCGGCCCGCTCCTTGAGGAAGGCGTCCCCGTCGCCGCCCTCCGGGTCAAGGGAGAGCGCTACTTCTGGTATCACCACACCGAGGCCGACACCCCCGAGAAGGTGGATCCCGACGCCCTCAACCGGTGCACCGCCGCCCTCGCCATCCTGGCCTACACCCTCGCCGACCTCGAGCAGACCCTCCCGCGCTAATGGGCGGTAAGCCAACATCAGGAGTCTGGGGATCGGGAGCTCCCAGACTCCTGGCAACTGGGGAGGGCGCATCTGGACACTGCCCCCTTTTGGAAAGGATTCGGGTCGGCGATGTCCTCATCGCCATTGGGAATGGCTTTGGAACGGCGACGAGAACGTCGCCACCCCGTTGCATGCGGGAGCAGTGCAAGATGCGCCCACTGGCCACTGGGAACTCCCCCCGGACTTGAAACTTGAATCTGAAAACTTGAATCTCACCCCCTTCTCATGAACACGTCGCTGATCGTCTCGCTGGCCTGCGCTGCCCTCACAGCCACCGCCGCTCAGGCCGCCGAATCCGTGCGGCTCTCCCTCCGCCTGATGGCCGATGGACTCGTCTCGCCGCTCAGCTTCAACGCGCTTCCCGATGGCCGCGCCCTCGTCGCCGATCAGGTGGGAACCATCCGCCTGATGAAGTCCGGCGGCGGCCTGGAGGAAGGCGATGTCCTCAACATCGCCTCGCGCCTCTCGAAGGTGAACCACAACTCCTTCGATGAACGCGGCCTCCTCAGCGTGGCCCTGCACCCCCGTTTCGCCGCCAACCGCCGCGTGTTCATCGCGTACACCGCCCCACGCCGCGCCTCCGCCCCGGCGGAGTTCGACTGCACCCTGCGCGTCTCCGAGTTCAAGCTTCCCGCCGCTGAACCCCTCCGCATCGATGCGGCCTCCGAGCGCATCGTCTTCGAGGTCGACAAGCCCTACTTCAACCACAACGGCGGACGCATCGCGTTCGGCCCCGATGGCCAGCTCTACATCTCCGTCGGCGACGGCGGTGGCCCCAAGGGCTGCGACATCGGCAATGGCCACGCCCCCGAAGGCAACGGCCAGAACCTCCGCACCCACCTCGCCAAGATCCTCCGCATCGACGTCGAAGGCACTTCCGGCACCCAGGCGTATCGGATCCCTTCCGATAATCCTTACGCCGATGGCAAGGACGCCCTGCCCGAGATCTGGGCCTATGGCGTCCGCAACCCGTGGAGCCTGACCTTCGACCGCGGCGGCACCCGGGAACTCTTCGTCGCCGACATCGGCCAGATGCGCTGGGAAGAGGTCAACATCATCCACCGGGGAGCGAACTACGGCTGGCCCTTGCGGGAGGGATACGAGGGATTCAACCGCGAGCACCCCGAACAGGCCCCCACCGGCCTTCCCGAAAAGGGCCTTCGCGGGGAACCCCTCGCCAACCCGATCACGACCTACAAGAACCCCAGCGGGTTCCGCAAGGACCCCGAGGCCCTCGGCATCAGCATCACCGGCGGGTACGTCTACCGCGGCAAGGCCCTCAAGAACCTCGAGGGCGATTACGTCTTCGGCGATTGGTCCGGTGCCCAAGGAACCCCGCAGGGTCGCCTCTTCATCGCCCGCCGGCCCGCCACCCCCTCCACGAGCGCCTGGCAGATCGACACCATCCGGATCAATGGCCCGGGAAAACTCTTCGGCTGCGTCTGCGCCTTCGGCGAGGACAACGACGGCGAACTGTATGTCCTGACCAACGGCTCCACTGGTCTCACGCCCGGCCGCGGCAAGGTCTGGCGCCTCGAACCCGATACCACGCCGTAGGAAGGGAAGTTCCCAGTTTCCAGATTCCAGTTCCCAGTCCCCTGAAGGCCGGGTGCCCTCACCCGGCGTTACCCATGTTTGCGCTGCTCCCCTTCAAACTTGAATCTTCAAACTTCAAACTCCCCCAGAAACCGCGACACTGCACCCGGTGCGTGAACGCTGGCAAAAATTCCTCGAAGATGCGGAGACCTACTTCCTCGACGTCATCTTCCAGCAGCGCCCAGGCAAGAAGGCCTCCGTCCTTCGCGGCACCCTGCAGGTCCTCTCCCACGTCTTCGCCGGCGCGGTCAAACTCCGCCGCGTCCTCTACAACGCCCGTATCTTCCGCGACGCCACCCTCGGCGTGCAGGTCATCGCCGTCGGCAACCTGACCGTCGGCGGCACCGGGAAAACCCCCGTCGTCGAGAAGTTCGCCCGCGCCCTCCAGGACGCCGGGCGCAAGGTCGCCATCCTGTCCCGCGGGTACCGCTCCAAGCCCAAACCCCTCCTCCAACGCCTCCGCGACCGCATCCTGCTCAAGACGGACACCACCCCACCCCGCATCGTCAGCGACGGCCAATCCCTCCTGCTCGACTCCTTCTCCTCCGGCGACGAGCCCTACATGCTCGCTTCCAACCTCCGCGACGTCGTCGTCCTCGTCGACAAGGACCGCGTCAAGGCGGGCCGCTACGCCGTGGAAAAGTTCGGGTGCGATACGCTCCTGCTCGACGACGGCTTCCAGTACTGGCGACTCCGGGGTCGCCGTACCGACGTCGTCCTGGTGGATTCGCAACAGCCCTTCTCGAACGGGTACATGCTCCCCCGCGGCACACT
Organism: Verrucomicrobiales bacterium; assembly: GCA_027489875.1. Taxonomy (GTDB): domain Bacteria; phylum Verrucomicrobiota; class Verrucomicrobiia; order Limisphaerales; family UBA9464; genus UBA6176. The sequence goes on along the minus strand of JAIXZE010000056.1, from coordinate 534 downwards.
GCGCGAACCCCCGTCCCATCTCCGCCGCGCCAACGTCGTCTTCCTCACCAAGGTCGACCGCTCCACGCCCGCACACTCCGCCCGGATCGACGAACTGCGCGTCCGCGTCGCCAAGCTCAACCCGGCGGCCGACATCATCGAGTGCGTCCATCACCCGCTCTATTTCGAGAATGTCTTCGGGGACGACCGTCACGGCCTGGATCTCCTCAAGGGCCGGAAGGTTGCGTCGCTGAGCGGCATCGCCCAACCCGAGAGCTTCGAATCCAAGCTCGTCGAACTCGGCGCCGAGATCGTCCTCGCCCGGCGCTTCGCCGATCACCACCGCTTCAACCAGCAGGAAGTCCTGCACGCCATCAACCGGGCCAAGAAGCGCGGTGCCACCATGCTCATCACCACGCAGAAGGACGCCGTCCGCTTCCCCAAGCTCGATCGCCGCGACATCCCCGTCTACTTCATGCGCGTCGAGATCAAGATCGTCGCCGGCGCGGAAGGCTTCGAGGAATGCGTCAGCCGCATCTGCTTCCGCTGAACCGC
>JAIXZE010000438.1 GCA_027489875.1 Verrucomicrobiales bacterium | reverse complement strand
GTCGCCGAGGTCCGCCTCGTCCTGACCGTGGTCAAAGGCTCCGGGGAAGGACTGCGGTTCCGGGAGCAATCCGAGATCCTGCACAGCCGCGCACTGCTTGCCTCTTCCAACCTCAGCTACGGAAAATCCCTCGACCTGACGGCACTCGGATTGGATCCCGGTGACGAAGTCTACCTCCACGCCATCGCCCTCGATTCCAGGCGTCCGATCCCGAATGAGTCCCGATCCGAGACCCGGCGTGTGACGTTGGCCGGACTGTCGGCAACGACGGGCGAGGCTGCGGTCACGCTGTCGGGACTGCGTCGTGTCCCCCAGTACTTCCGGAGTCAGCGGCAACTCATTCTGGATACCGAGCAACTGCTCTCGGAGCGACCCAGCCTTTCCGAAGCCCAGTTCCGCACGCGCTCCGAGAATATCGGCATCGATCAGAAGTTGCTGCGGTTGCGGTACGGCCAGTTTCTGGGAGAGGAATTCGAACCGGACTCTGCGGGAGCTCCACGCGAAGCCGTGGCCATGGAATGGGCGGCGACGCTGCGAAACCCTGCCGGCAGGGACGCTGGCCGAGCCGCCGCCATCGGGCGCGCCATCGAGGCCACGCACATTCATGAGCCGAGTCCTGGCCAGAAACTCCGCCCCGGAAACGCCCCGGAGATTCAGGCTCCACTGAGCCACAACCACGACAGCCCGGAGGCCGCCACGCTCTTCGATGATCGTTTGAAGGCTTCCCTGCGCGATGTCCTGGCCGCGATGTGGGAAGCCGAGGGCTTCCTGCGCACCGCGCAACCGGCCGCCGCCCTGCCTTCCGAGAATCGCGCGCTCGAGATCCTGAAGTTGATTCAACAGGCCGACCGGCTCTCCGTGGGGCGGGTCGGTTCCGACCCACTGCCGCTGCCAGTGGCGGAACGACGGTTGCGCGGTGAACTCGAAACCATTCCCGCCTTCGCCCCGGGCACATCTCCCTTGCTCCGCAGCGACCCCGACGCGGCCGCCCTCCGCCAGGTCGTCGCCGCGATGGCCGGGCCCGCGACCCGGGAGATTCCGCCGGAGATGGCGTCGCGCGTCGAAGCCCTGCTGTGGCGCGCGGCCCAAGCCCAACCGGACCGCTACCTGCCCGCACTGGAGCAATGGCGATCCCGGGACACCCCTCTGCCGCCATCCGCCCGCGACTCGATCCGACAGGCCGTCTGGTCCCTTCTTCCCGAGACGATGGAATCCCCGCGTCAACGCGGCGCGTTCCAGCCTCGCCTGGAACAACGCTATGCAGAAGCCATGGCCCCACCCTCCTCACCACAGCCATGAGCCCCTTCCGCCACAAGTGGCTCCTGGCGCTCGCCGCCGTGTCGCTCGGGATGCTCGGCTGGGACGCCTTCGCGCCCCGACCCGGAATCCCACCTTCCATTCCGGTGAAGGCTCTCGCCAACGATCCCACGTCGCCCGGGAGTGCCGTTCCTACGAGGTCGCCCCAGTTCACGCACCTCACCGCCGATCGCGTGCTCATGCCCGGCCAACGCCTGACCGTCCACGGACGGGTCAGCGGCCTGACCCAGACCAACCCCGCAACGATCTCACTCGTGGGCCCGGACGGCAGGGTGGCATCGGCCGAGCTTCAGGATGCCGGAAATCACGAGGCCGCTTTCACCCTCCAGCATCCCACGCCGGCCATCGCACCCGGCTCCTTTTCCTGGATCCTCCGACTCAACGCGACCGACGACCCGATCGTGCTCGGCGTGCACGTGGGCGATGCCAATCGCCCTAGGGTCCTGCTCCTTCTGGATCACCCGAGCGTCGAAGGTTCCCGTCTCCAGCGATGGCTCACCGAAGCTGGATCCCCGGTGACCTGCCGGACCCGTGTGAGCACCGACCGCCATCGGATCGCTTCCTTTCCAGTCAACCCCGTCCAGCTCGAGCGTCTCGACGCGCCCTCACTCGCTTCCTTCGATGGGGTCGTGGCGCACGCCAACGCATTGGATCGGCTTTCGCCGGACGAACAACAATCCCTCGAGAAGGCCATTCGCGAGGAGGGACTCGGTCTGCTGATCCTCAGTCCCCAGGAAGCCAGCGACGACGGGCCAAGCGATCGGACAACCCCCGGGACGCCTTCCGTCAGTGATACCCGACGCCCTTCAACGGTGCGGCCGGTGTCCAGCAGGAGTCCGCTGGTCGCGCCCTGGCTCCGACAGCCCCAACCCGCGCCGGAGACTTCCGTCGCCAGCCGCGAGACTCGAATCCACCTCTTCAACGACGTCCGTCTGGATTCACCTGTTTCCGTGCTCGCGTCCGACCTCGTGGTTCCGCCCGCCGGACAGGTCCTCGCGCAGGATCCACAGGGTCGCCCGCTCGTTGCGGGACGTTCCCTGGGACGCGGACGCTGGGCCTGTTCGTTGGTGCTGGATTCGTGGCGATGGCGGCAACAGGGGCAGGACGACGAGTACGCCCGATTCTGGTCCACTCTTCTCTCCGCCCTGGCCCGTCCTGCAACGGCGTCATCGGGTGCCTGGTCTTTGAGGACGGGCTCAATCCCCGTCTTCGTGGATCAACCCCTGTCCCTGGTGTGGTCGGGCGCTCCGGAGACGCCACCGCCGTCCGCCGAGGTGCGAGCGCGCGGCGCGACGAACGAACCGGCCGTCCCCCTGAATCTGAACC
>JAIXZE010000178.1 GCA_027489875.1 Verrucomicrobiales bacterium | reverse complement strand
GAACCTTCATCTCAAGGCTGACCGTCGGAGCCGCGAGCACACGGGCGCATCTTGACACTGCCCCCTGTTGGAAAGGATGCGGGGCGGCGATGTCCTCATCGCCATGGGAATGGGTCTGGAACGGCGACGAGGACGTCGCCACCCCGTTCCATGTGGGGGCAGTGTCCAGATGTGCCGCGAGCCCACGGGTCGTGTGGCCGTGCTTCTGGCAGTCCAATCCAGGGTGCGACATCCGCGTGCCCAGCCACCTCGCGTCGGAAATCCACACCGAGCCCGGGATTGCCGCAGCGAGGAGGTCCAGCCAGACTCGCGGCGTGTTGCGTCAGACGTTCTGTCATGTGCCGGGAGTGGGGATCAAGGCCGAGGAACGGTTGTGGGCGTCGGGCGTGGTTTCGTGGGACGCGCTGGGGGACGGCATGGTGGAAGGGGTGACGGCGCGGAAGCGGGAGTCGTTGGCTCGGCATGTGGAGGAGTCGCGGCGACAACTGGCGGGGAACAATCCGTTGTTCTTTGCCGAGACGATGCCGGCTGCGGAGCATTGGAGGTTGTTCCGGGAGTTTCGGGACAGCGTGGCCTACGTGGACATCGAGACGACCGGGTTGGGCGGGTATGGGGATCACATCACGACCATCGCGCTCTATGACGGGCGGATGATCCGGCACTACGTGCATGGGCAGAACCTGGCGGACTTCAAGCGGGATATCCGGGAGTACCGGTTGTTGGTGACCTATAATGGCAAGACGTTCGATCTGCCCTTCCTGCGCTCGGCCTTCGGGCTGGCATTGGATCAGGCGCACATCGACCTGCGCTATGTGCTGGCTGGGTTGGGGTACAAGGGAGGGTTGAAGGCGTGCGAGCGGAGTCTGGGTTTGGATCGCGGAGACCTGGCGGAGGTGGACGGGTACTTCGCGGTGCTGCTGTGGAACGATTACAAGCGGCGTCAGAACGTGCAGGCCCTGGAGACGTTGCTCGCCTACAACATCCGGGACGTGACGAATCTCGAGGCGCTCTTGGTCCGTGCGTACAACCTCAAGGTGGCGGCGGTGCCGTTCGGTGCGGAGTTGGCGTTGCCACCGGTGATTCCGCCCGTCGAGCCCTTCCGGGCGCATGAGCCCACGGTACGGCGGTTGAAGGGGACTATGGGTTGGGTTTCCATCGGTAGATGAGGCTCTTGGCCTTGTAGTTCTCCTCGACGAAGACGAGGTACTCGCCCGTGCTGCGCTTGAACGCGTTCATGCCGGTGAGCAGGTCGATCCATCCGGTGTTTTCGACGCCTCCAACGGTGGGGCCCGGTTCGAACGTCCCGACTTCGGCACCGTCCTGGATGCGGTTCACCCAGACGCGTCCGCGTGTCTTCCAACCGCCGGTAAAGACGTAATCGCCGGCGGCAGCGACGCACCCGGCCTCCCGGCCGGCACCGGGCACGAAGGAGACGGTGTCGCGATTCCCGGCCTGATAGCCGCGGCAGACATGGACGCGCTGGATGTGCCGCATGCTGGGCTTGCCCTTTTCGTCCACCCCTTCCTCGGCGACGATCAGCGTGTCGGACTCGTCGAGGTAGCAGACGCGCGCGACGGTGTTCACGCCTTTGGGTTTGTCGAGGACGGTGACCTTATCGGCGGAGTAGATCGGATTCCCCTGCGGGTCGAGGCCCTGGAAGTCGTAGCGGAAGAATCCGTACGCCATCCAGAGGTTGCCCTTGCGGTCGACCCAGAACGGGCCTGGCTTCACACGCGGTGTGTTCGGGGTGAACTCGGCAGCCTGGTAATCGCCATCGCCGTTGGAGTCGCGCCAGATGCTGGTGCCCTTGGGCTTGTTGGGCGGCCAGGTGAGGTCGGTGTTGTAGAGACCATTACCCCATTGGAGGATGAGGCCGGAGGGGACAGCGATGCCGTCGTCGAAGCGGAAGATGTTGATGAAATTGCTGGCGAACATCCCGCCGACGAAGAGGAAGCGTTTGCCATGGAGGTAAACGACCTGCGGGGAGGTGAGGCCATGTTCGCCCTGCTGCTTCACGTGCATGAGCCCGCGGGGATCGTTGGGATAGCGGTGGCGGTTGAGGGTATAACCCATCCAGCGGGAGTCGCGGCCCGGCGGCTGGGACCAGTCCATGGCGTATCGCTCCTGGATGCCCCAGACGGTGTTGCCGTCATCGGCGGGATCGGCGGTGGCGACGTCGCAGAAGAACTCGCCGTGGAGTTCCCACAGCAATTTGCCGTCCGGGCTGAAGGACCGCAGGATCGAGCCCTGTTCGCTCATCGCGACGTAGAGGTTTCCGGCGGCGTCCATGCCGAGGCCGCGGATGCCCCAGAATTTCGTGGGCGTGATTTCACCGGGTATTCCCGAAGCGATTCCGCCGCGTTGTCCGAAAGCCTTCGACAGCCTGGGCTGGGACGGGGTGGAGATGTCGTAGAAGAGGACCTGTTGCCGTGGGCCGGTGCCGGAGTCGGCGACCAGGAGAGTGCCGTCGTCGGCGAGGGCGAGCGCCATGGGTTGGAAGAGATCCGGGAAGGTGACCGGTTTCCCGTCACAGGTGATCCCCTTCGGGATGAACTCCCATTCCTGGTGCTTTGGGTCGGTATACGTGACTTCGATCTTCCAGAGGTGACCGGCGTTGTCGCGGGTTTCGAGGCTGTTCGGGTTGACGTTGGTGTTGCCGATGACGTCGCCGTCCTTGTACACGCCAAATTTTTTCCCTCCTTCGTCCCAGTGGCTCCAGGTGTTGACGGTGCCATCGGGTTGGACGCGGGTATGGATGAAGAAGTTCTGGACCCAACGGTTGCTGGCCCCGGGGAAGGAGTTGCCCACCCAGGTGACGCTGTGCTGGAGGGGGGTGGCGGCCTGCAGTGCGATTGGGTCCATCGCGGTGACTGCGAGCCACACGGTGGCGAGGATTCGTGGGAACGGGGTTGCCTCCGCTTGGCGGAGCTTCAACGAGCGGGGAGGACTTGGCTGTCGTGAGAGGGGGTGGCTGTTCACGATGAAATCATGGGTTACCGCTCAGGGACGCCAGCCTTCGCGAAGTTCAAGGGCGAGCCAGGAGAGGATGGCGCGGAGGACCGGCTTGCCGGTCGAACGATCCGGGAGGAATCCGTTGAGGAGGTAGCGCTGTTTGTGGTTGGCCTGGCCGAACGTTCCCCGGCGGCGTCGCTTCTCCGAGATGCGGGCCAGCCGGCGATTGTAGGTCGCCATCAAGCGATAGGGAATGTTGCTGGGAGGAAGACTGAAGACCGGGTCTCGAAGGGCACCGGGTCCGTCGCGGAAGGGCTGCGAGACGACGCCGAGGTAGTACATGCCGAGATCGAGTTGGAAGCCGATGCGGAGGAGTTCGTAGTCGCCCATCCAGGCGTATTTGTCGCGATAGACGGCATCGAACCATCGGTTGATGGAGCGGTTGAAATCGGTGTTGTGGGCATTGACGAGCGGTGCGACCGGCTCGCCCGCCAGGGTCCGACGAACGAGTTCGACGGCGCGGGTGGTGGTATAGCTGAGCCAGTCCATCCCCGGGCTGTAGAACGGATCGATGAATCCCGCCGCGTCGCCCGCGAGGACGACGCCGTCGCTCGCGATGGGATCGCAGGTATAGGCCAGTTGGGCGCGCCATTTCACATCGCCATCGATGGGGGTGGCCTCGCGGAGGATTTCTGCCGCGGCAGGATGGGCGCAGAGGAACGATTTGAGGCGATCGCCGAGGGGGGCGGGACCCTCCGGCCATTGGACGCGGCGCTGGTCGAACACGACGCCAACGGAGGTGTCGCCGCCGCGGAGGGGAATGAACCAGGCCCACCAGCCATCGCCCACGACGTGATTGGTGGCGGTGTTCCGGATGCCATGGCAGGCGGCTCCCCATTCGGGAAAGCGGCGGGCGAGGTCGAGGTTGTCCCAGTCCTGGACGCCGCGCCAACGGGCCCAGCACGCGGTCGTGGGGTGGTCGGTGTTGGGTCGGAGCCAGCCCTGTTGGCGGGCGACGAGTGCGGTGAAGCCGCTCGCGTCGATGATCCAGCGGGCGGAGAGTGTTTCGGTGCCGTTGGCGGATTCGACGGTGACGGTCTGAGTTCCGCCTGGGGCGAGTTGGACGTTGCGGGCCTTTGCTGGGCGGAGGAGGTGGGCACCGGCCACAACGGCGCGGCGAAGGACTTCCTCGTCGAGGGTGCTGCGATCGACCTGCCAGGCAGGCACGCGGGCGAGGTAACGTCCGCCGACTTCGGAACACTCGGGGAGCGACCGCGTCTCGGGGGTGGCGAACCAGAAGCGCATGCCCTGCTTGGTGAGCTGGGTTTCGTTGAGGAACCCAGTGAGGCCGAGGACGCGGCTCAGGAAGTAGCCGCTGACTTCGACGGTGGCCTCGCCGACGCGTCGGGGGAAGTGGGTGGACTTCTCGATGATGCCGATGCGGAGCGCGGGGTTGTCGCGGAGCAGCAGGAGTGCAGAGGCGGAACCCGCGAGGGAGCCACCGATGATCAGGACGTCGAAGGATGTGGACGGCGGCACGTTGGTGTTACCTTGAACCTTTCAGGTTCAGGTTTGAAGCCTGTATGTGGCGGGCTGGCAGGGGCGCATCTGGACACTGCCCCGTTTTGGAAAGGATTCGGGGCGGCAATGTCCTCATCGTCTTGGGAATGGCTTCGGAACGGCGACGAGGACGTCGCCACCGCGTTCCTTACGGGGGCAGTGTCCAGATGCGCCCGGCTGGCAGACGGGCCAAGTTTTCGGGTTCCAAGGTGGGAAGCAGGTCCGTAGCGTGGGCGGACGCTGCAAACGATGCTGTTCCCATTTTCCAGGAAAACGTCCGAGCCAGTCCGGGTGGTGGTCACCGGGGCCGGCATCATTACGGCGCTGGGAAGCGGGTGGGGGACGAATGCCGCGGGGTTCCGGGACGGGCGGACGGCGGTTCGTGAAGTCCGTGGGTTTGAAGT
>JAIXZE010000361.1 GCA_027489875.1 Verrucomicrobiales bacterium | reverse complement strand
GAGACGAAGGAGAGGGTCGCGCCGGTGGCTTCCCGGCGGAGGGTGACCTGGAAGGGAACCGGAACGGTGGCGGGTGACAGGAGGAAGGCGCGGAGCTTGCCGTGGTGGTAGCCGTGACCCACGACCTGGTCGGAGTCGTTGACATCGCGGGCGCTGAGGCTGCTCCAGCCTGCGGCCAGGACTTCCGGGAGTTCGCTCAGGTTCACGAACGTGCCATCCCGCCAGAGCACGGCCGGTGCGTCGTAGGGTCCCCGGTAGGCATAGCCGACGACGTGGCCAAGGTTGTTCATGCCGAACACCTCGCTGCCTCCGTTGGGAAATTCGGGTAGCGGGATGCCGTCGCCCCCGGTCCAGAGGCAGGCGTGCCACATGGCTGACTGGCCAACGTGGTTGTTGAAGTTGCCGCAGGCCTGGCCTGCGTTGTTGAGGTCGACGACGGAGGTTGTGCCGTCCGGGGTCACGCTGGCGACCGTGAGGAAGTTGGTGGTGCCGCCACCCACCAGGTAGGAGTTGAAGCCCCGGACGGCGCGATTGATCGCCAGCGTGCCGCTGTCGTTGATGGCCATGGCCCACATGGAGGAACCACCCATCATTCCCGTATCCGTGACCATTCCTCCGTGCCAGATCACGGACCTGCCGCCGGTGGGGGAGTCGGACCATCCCACGATCTGGCCGCCCGAGTTGAGGCCATGGATGCCGCCGTACGAGGCCCCCGGAAGAAGCGGCAGGACCGACAGGAGGCCGTCCTGCCAGACGTGCGGCTTCCATGTGCCGTCGTTGATGGCGACGACGTCGGCGTCGTTGAGCCTGGCTCCTGTGAGGGACGAGGAAGCATTGACCCCGAGATCGCGCTGCCGGCCATCGGCCCACAGGACCACGTGAAGTTGGGCGGCGGAACCCGGGGTCAGGATCCGACCGGATCCGACGACGTGGCCGCGGTTGTTGATGGACCAAGCCTGCGAGTCGTTGCCGTCGGCATCCCCGAGAAGGCCGAGGTCCGTGATGGTCCACTGCGCGGACACCGGGCCGAACAGCGACAGCGAGAGCGCAAGGGCGGCGGAGAGTCCTGAACCGGCAGTTCTGGTTTTCATAGGGGGCGGGGTTTGGTCGCGGCGTTCATCCAGCTGTTCGACCGGGTTCAGTGGACGCGCTTTGTCCGCGACGTGCCGTCCGGAACTTGGCCACTTCACGGCGCATCTTGCGCACTGCCCAACCAGGAACAGGGTGGCAACGGCCCCGTCGCCGCGGGTTGCGGGTAAATGTATAATATATAGAAGCGACCCCATTGCTTCCCTTCCGGGGGCTTCATCCGGAATGGGGTGGCGACGTCCTCGTCGCCGTTGGCGGGTCGATCAATCCATCCAGTGCGCTGCTGGGTGCGACAGGAATTCCTCAATCGGGATGCCTTGGCCGCCGACGAGCAGCTGGCGTCGGGGTTTGGCGATCCGGGCGAAGGCCTCCATGCCGGGAAGGCTCTGGCGTCGAGCGCCGCTCTTCACCTCGATCGCGACGACGGTCCTTCCCCGTTGGAGCACGAAGTCCACTTCCAGATTCCGCTCGCGCCAATACATCACCTCGATTTCGGTCCCGAGGCTCGAATTCAGGAGATGGGCACCGATGCAGGATTCCACCAGACGTCCCCAGTAGTCGCCCTCGTGCCGCGCTTCGGACAGGGACCGATGGTCGAGGGCGCTGGCGAGGCCTGTGTTCAGTACCTGGAGCTTTGGACTGGATCCGCGTTGGCGGACCCCGCCGTGGGAATACTTGGACAGTCCCGTGAGCATTCCCGCACCGTTCAACAGCTCCAGGTAATGCGCGAGGGTCGTGGTGTTCCCGGCATCCGTGAGTTGGCCGATCATTTTCTGGTACGACAGGACCTGACCGGAGTAGGCGCATCCCAGTTGGAAGAGACGGCGCAGCAGGGCCGGCTTGTCCACCCGGGTCATCAGGAGGATGTCCCGCGAAAGGGTCGTCTCGATCAACGAATCCAGCAGGTATCGGCGCCACCGGTTTGGTTCGTCGATGAGTTCTGCGGCACCGGGGTAGGCTCCATGGAAGATGTACTGCTCCAGGTTCCAACCGAATGCCTCGCGCATCTCGCCGAAGGACCAGTGCGGTGCCGGGATGAGCTCGAATCGGCCAGCGAGACTCTCGGTCAAGCCACTCTGGATCAGGAGGGGCGACGAACCGAGAAGGACCACCTTCAACGGGACGCCTGCGTGCGTGTCGGTGTCCCAGAGCAGTTTCACCGTCGTTGGCCAGTCGTGGACCTTCTGGATCTCGTCGAGCACCAGGAGTGCACCATTGGCTTCTGCCCGCGCCTTGAGTCGTGCGAGGTCCCATTGCTGTTCCAGCCAGGTCCGGTCGCGCAGGGTGGGTTCATCGGCCGAGGCGTAGTGGACGGGGATTCCGGATGCGGCCATCGCCTGACGGACCACCGTGGTCTTGCCGACCTGACGGGGGCCTGCGACCACCTGAATGAACCGTCGGCGTTCGCCCAGTCGCTTCAGGAGCTCGGCGTGGATCGTGTTTCGGACCATACAAATTACTCAATAAGCTGAGTGAAATTGCTCTGGAGCCCCCTTCAAGGCAAGGGCGGCATGGGAGGATTCGGTTCGTTCGATGGCTCCATCTTCCCGGTTTTGCCGGCAGCAGAGAGGGGGAATGGGTTTCCGGGTGAGCCCTTGCGTGTGGCCCGGTCCATGCTGTGGAATCGTCTCGTCGCCGGACCCTTAGGCCTCACTCTTCTTCATGAGCTCCACTTCGACATCGACTGGATTCTCCGCGCGTTGCATCGCGCTTCGCTGGCGTGCGGTGCTGGTGCTCTTTCTGGGGCTGATCCTCGGGACCACGATGGCGTGGGCCGACGGCAAGGCGTACCCGCCGGTGGCGGTCTCGACCGAAGTGACGATGCCGGACCAACGGGCGTTGCTGGTGTGGTCGAACGGTGTGGAGCGGTTGGCAATCGAGACGCGCATTGTCGGCGAGGGAACGAACTTCGCCTGGGTGGTGCCGTTGCCGTCGGCGCCCAAGGTGGAGGCGGCAACGACGGGGTTGTTTCCCACGCTGGCGTGGTTGACCCCGCCGAAGGTGGTGAATGAGACCGGGCCGATCGGATGGTGCCTCTGGAGCGCTTCGGGGTTGGCGTGCCTGTTCCTGCGCGTACGACGGAAGACGCCGATGGAATGGTTGGATGCCG
>JAIXZE010000281.1 GCA_027489875.1 Verrucomicrobiales bacterium | reverse complement strand
GCCGACAGGATTCCCCACGGACTATTCCCTGATCCCATGCTGGCGGGCAAAGGCCTCGGCGACTCTTCCATCGGAACCCTGTTTCTTCCGCAGGCCCTGATAGATCGTCTGCAGTGCCTTGGTGCGGTCGGGACCCGGCGGGAGGGTCTGGATCCATTGCATGGCCGCCTCGGGATTGTAGGGATAGACCTTGGCGGCGTAAGCGCCGGCGACCGCTGACTTCTCAGGACTGTCGGGGGCGCTGTTAAGCCATTTCCCGGCGGCGAGGTAATCCTTCTCTGCCCACTCGGCGCCGAGTTGGAAGGCCCGCTCCTTCGACACCTCACCCGGCATCCCACTGGTGGCAAGCCAGTCGAGCCATTGGCCGGTTTCGCCGACTCGCACCTTCGCCTGAATGTCCTTCGTGGCAGCGACAAGCTCATCACTCGATAGATTCGCGGATCCCATCCAATCGGTCACTTCAACGAAGGTCGCCTTTGCTTCGCTGCGCCCGAAGACCAACTCGCTCAACTTGCCCTTCACAAGCTCCCCCTGTTCCGGGGTCGCGGCGAAGTCCCTCATCGCTTCGAGCAACTCGGCTCGCTTCGGAGGGGTATCCGCATGGTAATCCAACGTTCCACCGATATACCTGGATTGAAATTCCAACGGTGCCTGGGCCAGGCACTGAAACACGAAGGACAGGTCCTTCTTTTCAGCGCTGTAGTAGTAGACGAGGTGTTGGAATGGATCCTGCACATATCCCTCGGGCATTGCCTTGCCGCTGATCCCGAAGAGCTCTGGCGCATCACCCATCATCCTCGCCATCTCCAATGGGTATTTCGAGATGAAGACTGTCCTGACATAGAAATTGAGATCGCGCCGTATCCTCAGGTTCAGGTCCGGATTCCCATTGCATTCGGCCATGAACTGTTGGATCGCGGAAGGGTTCAACCCTTCCAGGCGGCTTTTCATATCCGCCTTGAGCTTCGCGAACGCTTCACTGGATTCCCCACCGGCAGTTCCATCTGAATCGCGAAACAGGGCAAAGTACTCCCGTGCCAGGGCTGCGACTTCCGTCTTCATGCCGGGATCTCCTGTACGCAGGTCCGGGCGAGTCGTGGGAATGACGGTGGCTTTGGGTGTTCGGGAGCCCTCGTTGGTCATGGCCGCCGCTTCTGCCAGGAGTCTCGCATTGGCCTCCTTCTTCCGGGATAGCTCCTGAGCCTCCCGCCAACCCAGAACGGAGGCGACAAGCAGGATGAGAGCGCACGAGACAAGGGAGCGCTTCATGGTTCAATTGAGCCTTTTCAAGAGTTCTTCACGCAGCTTGGCATCCGAGATCATCGCTGCCAGACCTCGCGCCCTGTCCCTTGGGAAAGCCACACTCCCGTTCGCGCTCCCCTCGATCAATGGCAGCAACAGTTCGTCGCCTGCACCGGAAGCGCGGTAATCCATGGCGATCTTCTCGACAAAATCCTGAGCCCCGGCAGTCATGGATCCTTCGAGGTACGTCCGCAGTGCAAATCCCATGGCTCGATCCGTGGAGGAAGGGTCGATCGCTTGGAACCATTGGTGATAGCCATCGAACTTTTCACGAGAGGGGGTATTGCCCCTGTCCCTCATGGCGCGGTACTTCGCAAGCTCCGAGAACTGTTGCACCATCAGGGTCGAGCGCTCTTCCGGGGTGACCCCAAGTCGGTCGAGGTTGTCCTGGACCTTCTGGGGTTCGGAATCGTTGGAGAGGCTGAAGTTATACTCCGTCAAACTGTTGTTCCTCAGGATGCCCATGTATTCCTCCATCGGCATCGACTTGCGAAGCAGGTCAACAAACGCCTGGCCGCTCCCTTTGGGAACCTCCCACATGTATCCCCCCAGACCGCTGCGCAACTCCGGCGGAATGTTGTTCATGCGTTGCTGGGCGGCGGATGGATCGGACGCGATCAAGGACATGATGAACGCGGATTCGAAAGGCAACAGGATGGGAGATTTCCCGCCAATGCCTTTATAGAAGACACCCGAGGCGAGTTGGTTCTCATACCAGGTCGTGGCTGCCACGGGATCTCGGGCAAGCCATTTGTCGAACGTTCCGATACGCGCCGGGGCTTTCCCCTCACTCTGGTACTTTGCAACGTATTGGCTGAACGCAAACTCGGGATCCTTGGTTTCGAGTTCCTTCAGCATGATCCATTCGAGGTCCTCGCGAAGGGGTGCATTGACGGCGAGTGCGGTCATCTCCGCATAGGCTTTCACGAGTTCATCCGCCGTCATTTCGGAGGCCAGCTTTTCCAGTCTCTTCCATGCCGCGGTGGACCTGTAATTCCCCTCATCATTGAGGGAGAGAACGAGTCGGCTCCAATCCCTGGAGGTGCTCACCCAGTCGGTCGAGGGCTTGATCTTCTGTTCCGGTGGCCTCTCGCCGCTCTTCGCCCGGGTGGCTATCGCCCCGGCTCTGACGGGCTCCTTCTGAAAAGCAGGTGAACTGCGGGACTCCGCGATCCTTTGCTGAAGGGAGCGATTCTCCTGCTCCATGGCGCTGTTCGAGCGACGCAAGTAGGCGAGCCATGCCGCAGCGATGATCAGCACCACGAGTGGCGGCACGGAGTGGATGCTTTTCATGATTCGTTGTTATCCAGCGGAGGGATCAGTCCCACTCCGCAATTCGCCAAGATCTTCGTCCCGGATGCAAAATTTTCCTCAGCGTCTCGGCCTCTCCGCGCGAGTCATTCTCCGTTATCCAACGACATGGATACGGCTTCGTCCGCGGGCAAGATCGACAAACAGTTGGGGAAACGCCCCCGCGCCCCAACGGGGCACCCCAATCCAGCCCAGGGCATCGCCCTGGGACCGCCACACCCACGAATGCCCAAGCCCTGAAAGGGCGGCCCAGTCGCCCCCAAACCCATTCTTCTGACGCCCTTGCAGGGCTCGCTGCAAATCTGCCTCTCCCCCGGAGCGATGCCCAGGGCTGCCTTGGGACGCCCCGGTGGGGCTCACCCCCGGGATCACACAACGCGCCGTACACCCCAAGGCCAATCCGGGAGCCGACGGAGGGCCGTCATCGGCGAGCTACAGGTTCGGCAACGAACCCAGCCTTGGCGTGGTCCCGATTCCTACTTCGACTTGGGTAACGCTACGACGGGTCCTCCTCTTCTGCATCGACGGGCATTTACCGGAGTTGGGCCAGGCGACCTAGCGCTGCTCAGCTGCGTAGGCGTCGAGGATGGCGGTGAGCAGAGGCCCGAACCGCTCGCGAATTTCCGCGTACCGCGTGCTGTTGTGCAATTCCACGCCCTTGCGCTCGCAGCGGATCAGCCCTGCCTCGCGCAGCACCTTGAAGTGCTGGGACAAGGTGGATTTCGGCAATTCGCGGTTTTTCACCATCTGGAATTTTGCACAGCTCTGGGGGCATTCGGCTTTGATGATTCCGGCCAGAATCTGCACCCGGACTGGGTCCGATAGAGCATGGAGGATACCCTCGACGGTGATTGCCTCGACAGGAGGGTGAATGAGGGGCCGCATGGTTTTTGGATAAACCATATTGACGTATTCTTCAATAGTTCCAAAATACCGAACGACGGAACTAAAGAACCTTTATCAAGTTCATTCCTACCACCACAGCCAACAACAGACCCGTTATCGTCATGAAACTGCTCAACCTCGAAGTCAGCCCCAACGGCGAAAGCTCCTCCTCACTCCAAGTCTCCCGGCATCTGCTGGAGAAATTCAAAGGGGAGATCCCGGGAATCTCCATCACCACGCGTGATCTTGACGCCCAGCCAATCCCCCACCTCACCGGGGCCGACATTGGAGCGGCTTTCACCCCCCCCGAGGCCCGCACCCCGGAGCAGCAGGAGGTGATCAAGTTGTCCGACCAACTGGTGGACGAGCTCCTCGCCGCGGATGTCCTCCTCATCTCATCGCCGATATGGAACTTCGGCCTGCCATCCGTCCTCAAGGCCTGGGTCGACCACATCGTCCGAGTGGGCCGCACCATCAGCTTTTCCTCTCAAGGACCTAAAGGTCTGGTTCCCCAAAAAAAGGTCTTCGTGGTGGTTTCCAGCGGGGGCGTTTTTTCCCAAGGCCCCTATGCCGTGCATGATCATTTCGTCCCGTCCATCCGTAGCATCCTGGGATGCATTGGATTGACTGACGTCGAAGTCATCCGGGTCGAAGGAACGGCGAACTCCGCAACCACCGCAGGCGTGGTTGCGGCTGCCAAATCAAAGATCGATTCCCTGAAACTGCCTCGACCCCATTGAGCAGGTGATCAGAACCAACGCTTCCCGACAGGCGTAGTCCCAGACGTCAACGTCGTCTCCTTGCCGTAGAGAACTCGCGCCGCGTTGCAGAGACGCCGAGAGCGACAGGAAATCTGAAGCTTTGGGCAAGCGTGATCGGGATCACCGTTGGGTGACTCGATGACGATGATGGAATGACTCACTTCCTCTGTGTCTCCACGTCTCTGCGCGAGTCACTCTCCGCCATCCAACGACATGGATACGGCTTCGTCCGCGGGCAAGATCGACAAACAGTTGGGGAACCGCCCCGCGCCCCAACGGGGCACCCCAATCCAGCCCAGGGCATCGCCCTGGGACCACCACACCCACGAACACCCAAGCCCTGAAAGGGCGGCCCAGTCCCCGGCTGCTGCGTTTCTTGCGGCAAGACACCTCAATGCGGCTGGGCAACCGGCAATCGATCCGAAACCAGATTTTACATTTGGTCCGACCAAATGTAACTACTGTCTTCATGATCGAGCGCCCGCTCTGGCTCCAACGAATCTTCTCGTCCTGGAACCTCGCTCCCATCGTCTGGCTCTCCGGTGTCCGCCGCGTCGGAAAATCAACCCTCGCCCGGGCCATCCCCGATGCCGACTACATCAACTGCGACCTTCCCTCCGCCCAGCAACAACTCGCGGACCCGGAGCAGTTCTACCGTTCCCTCTCCAGGCCCCGGCTGATCCTCGACGAAGTCCACCAACTCCCCGATCCCAGCCGTCTCCTCAAGATCGGGGCGGATGCCTTCCCTCACCTCCGCATCCTCGCCACCGGGTCCTCGACCCTCGCTGCGACCGGCAAGTTCCGCGACAGCCTGACCGGCCGGAAACGCAACCTCCACCTGATACCGGTCCGCCATGACGAACTGCCCGCCTTCGGCGTCACAGACCTCCAGCACCGCCTTCACCGGGGAGGACTGCCGCCCGCACTGCTGTCGCCGCATCACGACCCCGGATTCTACGCCGAATGGCTCGACTCCTACTACGCCCGGGACATCCAGGAACTCTTCCGCGTCGAGAAGCGGGGCGCATTCCTGAAGCTGGTTGAATCCGTCCTCCGCCTGAGCGGTGGCCAGATCGAGGCAACCACCCTCGCCAACCTCACCGGACTCAGCCGTCCGACCGTCCTGAACTACCTCGACGTCCTGGAAGCCACCCACGTGACACGCACCCTCCGCCCCTGGTCCGGCGGCAGCCCGCGCGAACTCGTGAAGCAGCCCCGGATCTATGGCTTCGATACCGGCTTCGTCGCCTTCGCCCGCGGTTGGTCCGACCTCCGCCCGGATGACCTCGGCAACCTCTGGGAACACCTCGTCCTGGAACGTCTCGGATCGGATCCCGCCGCCCCCGACCTCCACTACTGGCGCGACAAGGACGACCACGAGATCGACTTCATCCTCCCGCGCGGCCGGGGCGTGGTGGACGCGATCGAATGCAAGTGGAACTCCCGACACTTCGATCCCGACAACCTGCGTCGCTTCCGGACGCTCCATCCAAAGGGCGCGAACTTCGTGGTCTCCACGGACATCACCCAGCCTCTCCACCGCACCCTCGCCGACCTCGCCGTGACCTTCACCGGCCTCGACACCCTCGCCTCACAGATCTGGTCCAAGGGCGCCTGATCCGGATCCACCCCCTGCCTCCCGATGCTACCGGGGACACCTACCGCGGATTCCCCGATACTCGCGTCTCCCCGATTCCACACCTCCTGCGAGAAAGCCCCAGCACCAGGCCCGGAGGGCCACCAATCGGTGACGAGACCTTGACCGTTCCCCGGTACGGAGGCGTGCTGGTCGGGCCCTCGCTCCTGCGACAGGTCTTCAATGATTCAAACGAGGAGGTGCTCTGGCTGATCGTCGGTGCTCCGGACAAGGAGTTTGAGTCCGGCACCGTGGACTTGAAGCAGCACTATCCCGTCGACCCCACCCAGCTTCCCCCGGAACTCCGCGGAGTCGAATGGCCACCATCCCATCCCTGATTCATGGGGCGGCAACGTCCTCGTTGCCTGACCAGCCTCTCCCCGAGGCGACGAGGACGTCGCCACCCCGTTCCATGCGGGGGCAGTGTCGGGATGCACCTTGGGTTGCCGACTGCCAGGACTCCCTCTTGAACGCCGTGGGGGGCGGGAATAGAACTGCGTCGTGAACCGGAGTCCCGGCGAACCCCTTATTTTCGCAACCACCCATTGGAGCGTGGTGCTGGCCGCCAGCCAGCCTGGCACACCGGGCCATCAGGCCGCGCTCGAGCAACTCTGCTGCACCTATTGGTACCCGATCTACGGATTCTCCCGCCGTCGGGGCATGGCACCATCGGATGCTGAGGACTGCACCCAGGAGTTCTTCGCCCGCTTGCTGGCCAAGGAATGGCTGACCGGTGTGGAGAAGAATGGCAGCCGCTTTCGCGCCTTCCTTCTCACGGCCGTCTCCCGTTTCCTGGCCAATGAGTGGGACCGAAGGACTGCGGCCAAGCGGGGCGGAGGCGTGGCTCCATTGAGCCTTCAGGACGCGGAGGCCCGTTTCCAGGCCGAGGATCCCGGAATCGAACCGGCGGAGCGCGCCTACGATCGCAACTGGGCGATCACCGTGATGGACAACTCCCTGTACCGGTTGCGCGAAGAGGCGCACGCGAACGGCAACACCCGGATCTTTGAACACCTCAGCCCACTGCTCTCCCGTGAACCCGCGCCCGGAGAATTCGAAGCCCCCTCTTCTTCTCACCGGCCGCACCCGCACTTCATGCACCGTTGTCCGGTCGAGGACGGTGTGGCCCTTTTGGCGACGAATGGTGCCGGGCGTGGACTGAAGCCGCCGGGGGTGGATCAGAACCTGTCACACCCGCGAGGCCGCCCAATCGAGGAACCGGCGGATATCACGCCGGCTTTTGCCGAGGGCCTCCGCTGCCTTCTGCAAGGTTGCCATCGGGGCCACCGTCGCCCGCAGATGCCGCTTCAGGTGCGGGCCGTATCGACGGAACGTCGCCCGGAAAAGCATCCAGCGGTTGAGCCGATACAGCATGTAGGAAAGCAACCCTGTGCCCGCCGCCCAGACGCAGACCCATGGCCAGCGCGATCCGTCCGGCACCTGCATCACGATGTAAATGAGCAAGCCGACGCAGGCGATGGCCGAAAGCACGACCAGACCCTGGATGTTTCCGCCCACCCGATCTTCGGCTCTCTCGCGCTCCATCGCGGATTCGAGGCCGGACAGGAACGCCCACTGGCGACGGTTGATGCCGGGCGGCAGTTCACCATCCAGCGGTGCGGGCTCATGGGGATGCGCGGCCAGGACCGGGTTGGTCGCCGCCAGGATCTCGCGCGAAGGCCAGACCATCTCCTCGTTGATCCGCTCCGGCTTCAGGTCGGGTTCGGTCACGCCCTGCGCGATCGCACACAGGCGGCAACGCAGGTATCGCCCCTTCTCCTTGAACTTTCCCCGGATGTAATAAACGTGGGACGCCTCATCCACCCGGACGCAGTCGCCGACCGTCACCTCGCCGCACCACGCGCAGTTCAAACCGACACTGCCGAGGTCCACTTCCCGGATCTTGGTTCCCCAGACAATCGCGAAGGACATGGTGAATGAAGTGAAGGATTGCTGTCAGACGTAGCCCGCCCAAGCGTCACTTGGCCGTCGCCGGGACCGTATTGGTGCTGAAATTCACATGCACGAAACACTCCGGGATGTGCGAATCCCAGATCCCGTGGCGGGTCCAGACCCAACCACTGGAGTCCTTGGCCGGCGGTGCTTCCTTGTAGGTGTTGAACCGCGAGAAATCCATGCGCCAGACGTCGCCCTCGCGTGGGGGCAAGGGCCGCTCATCCGCCTTCGCCAGCCATTCGAGCCCCTTCCACGGGAACGCCAGTTCCACCGTCCATCCGCGGTCACGGTCGTCGTCCTTGTTCACCGTGCCGTCGATCTGCACAGCCGTCCGCATGCCCGGGAAGGTCCAGTTGAAATGACCCAGACGCCCGCCCCGTGGATGCGTCGTGAACCCGACCCCATTGAACGGGACCAGGTTCTTCCGCGCGAACTCCGGAGCCTGCGCGAACCCCGACTTCACGTAGGCCTCTTCCCAGATGAAGAACACCTCGTACACCGTGTTGTACGCGTTGATCTCGAACTCGTAGTACGCGTCCCGCCCCGCGATGAAGAACTCGACATCGTTGTCGTAGTAGATCGGGTCGTTGTGCTTCGTGAACTTCGCGTGCACGAAGGGCTCCTCGATCCGGTAGGCCACGTACAGATTCGTGTCATCCCACACCACCATGGCATGCGTGTCGTGGATGGTGGGACCTCCCGAAAGGATGTCGACGAACCGCGGCGACCGCGGCGCATTCTTCCAAACGGCTTCGTCCAACCGACCGTCGATCACGATCGGTTCGCGGACCTTCAGCGCGGTGTAGCGGGCGACCTCCTCCGGCGGGCACGGAAACTTGCTCTTCGTCGCGGCGGCGGGCCTGGCCTCGTCTGCCGCCTGCATCCAGGCCGGCATCGCGGACAACAGCAACGCGGTCAGGACCACGCCGCCCATCGAAGGAGTCATCAGATTTCGTCTCACGCTGGACCATCCTTGCGGAACCATCCCATGCCGCCAAGCCTCTAAGCCGTCCCGCATCCCTCGCGAGCCTGCCCTGCTTCAGGAAATGGCCGGATACACCCCGCGTGGCAACCGGTTCCAAGGGATGGGAAGGAGTCGCGGCCCGAGGCACGCGACGGCCTTCTCGAATCGGGCCGCACGGGCCCACTCCCCGAGCAGGGGTTGCCGACCCAGGACACATCCGCCCGCCCAGTGGGAGAAGGCGGGTAACACCACCCGGCCATCGCCCACCAGGAAGGCCGGGACCTTGGCCGACGTCGTCCCACCATCCCCGAGTTCCAGTGCGGGATGCTCGTGTCCGCTGAACGTCCAAAGGACGCCGGTACCCTCCGTCGGCAGCAGGTGCCCGTGGATGAAACGGTACTGGCCTTCGCGACGTTCCTCAGCGCAGGGAAGCGGCACGCCCCATTCGATCAACCGGGATTCCAGGCGCAGGTCGTGATTCCCCAGAACAACCTCCAACCGGACCGAGGACGGCAGTCCGCGGACCAACGCAATGACGGCCTCGCGGATTCCCTCGGGACTGGCCACCGCGTGGACCAGATCTCCCAACACCATCACGACCTCGGGAGCCCAGTCCGCACAGAGGGCGTTCAACCGCGTGAGGGTGTCATCCTCGCCGATCGGGAGCAGTTGCCCCCGTTGGCGCTGTGCCCACGCGTAGCCGAGGTGGAGATCCGCAACGAGGAGGATGCGTCCCTTGGCGAGATACACCGCCCGACGGGCATCGAGATGCACTCCTTCCGCCACCGCCCAACTTCCTGCGTCGGCTCGCTGCGGTGGAGCCGACCAGCCCCGACTCGGATTCATGCGTAGTGATAACGAAGTTGGGCAATGAGCAGATCATCGCCTACGGCCTTGTACACCATCCGGTGCTCATCCGTGATCCGTCGGGACCAATACCCTGCCAGGGCGTGCCGCAATGGTTCAGGCTTCCCGTTGCCCTCGAATGGGTGGCGGATGGTGTCCTTGATCAGTTCGTGGATCCTTCGCACGAGCTTGGGGTCGGTGCGTTGCCAGTAGAGGTAATCCTCCCACGCGTTTTCAGCGAAGATCAGTC
>JAIXZE010000222.1 GCA_027489875.1 Verrucomicrobiales bacterium | reverse complement strand
ATAGAATCTGTGAAATCTGTGCAATCTGTGGACCTGCCTTCCCCTCCCCCTCCACAGACCTCCCTGAAAAAATAATCTTAGATTTATGTCCAGATGCGTCCGGGACCGCCGATGAAGCAGGAAGGATGGGTGTCCATCCGTGCAATCGCCTTACCGTACCATGAGCGTCTTGTTGGGAAATGTCGTCCGTCCACTCCACCGGGTCTTCCGGAGTTGCTGGAGTGCCCCGATGGCGTGGTGGATGGCCATGGCGGGCGCCGCAGCGGCGCCGTTCACCTACCAGGGTCGCCTGGTCGACAACGCCACCCCGGCGAACGGCACCTATGAACTGCGGTTCCGCCTGTTCGATGCGGTCTCGGCGGGAACCCAGGTGGGAACCGACGTCACCTTGCCCACGGTCGGCGTCACCAATGGCCTGTTCACGGTCTCGGTCGACTTCGGCAATGGGGTGTTCACCGGGGCGGACCGCTGGATCGAGCTCGCGGCTCGTCCCTCGGGATCCGTTTCGGCCATCGCGGTGTTCGCGCCGCGGACGGCGATCACGGCGGTGCCGTACGCGCTGCACGCCTTCTCGACGCCGGGCGACGCCGCCACGCTGACCACGGGCACGCTTCCCGACGCCCGGTTGAGCCTCAACATCGCCCGGATCGTCGACGTCAACAGCTCCAGCAATTTCCTGAGCGACCGCGTCTACGGAACGCAGGCGAACCTGCAGGAACAACTCAACATCCTCAGCGATCGCGTCACGCAGTTGACCGCGGCCCTGCCGCCGGCTTCGGGCGTCGTGGCCCCCACGCTGCCGGCGGGCCTCGTGATTGCGTCGCCGGTGACCGCCGACCTGACGCTCCTGACCCAGGGATTGGTGCAGTTCGCAAAGTTCGAGGCCCCTTCCTGGACGACCGGCGCGACGCTCAACGCCCCCGGCGCCCGCAACAGTCACGGCGCCGTCTGGACCGGTTCGGCCATGCTGGTGTGGGGCGGGGTCAACGGGACCACCCCTTCGGCGACCGGCGGCGCGTATGATCCGGCCACCGACTCGTGGACACCGATCGCGACCGTCAATGCCCCCGCTGCCCGCCGCGGTCATGCCATGGCGTGGACCGGCGGACGCCTGCTGGTGTGGGGCGGCCTTGGGGACACCTACCTCGGCACCGGCGCGGCCTACGCTCCGACGAACCAGCTTTGGACACCGCTCTCCACCCTCGGCGCACCGGCCGAGCGCGTGGGGCAGGCCTCGGCGTGGACCGGCGCCCGGCTCTTCATCTGGGGCGGACGCAACGACAACGGCCTGCTGGAAGACGGCGCGTCCTACGATCCGATCGGGGATCTGTGGATCACGTTGCCCACGGCGGGAGCGCCTTCGGCGCGACGCAACGCGACGGCCACCTGGTGCGGGGATCGCGTGATCGTGTGGGGCGGGGAATCCGATGCCGGCGAAACGGACACCGGTGCCGCGCTGCCGATGACGGGCGGGGTGACGCACGGAACCTGGACGGCGCTCTCGACGGTGAATGCACCCTTGGGACGCCAGGGCCACACGGCGGTGTGGACGGGCAGCGAGCTGCTGATCTGGGGCGGCAAGGTAGGCGGGGTGGCCGTGAATGACGGAGCGGCCTACAACCCGCAGACGGACACCTGGACGGCGTTGCCCACCACGGGAGCGGCGTCGGCGCGCGGGTATCACACGGCGGTGTGGACCGGGCGGGAGATGGTGGTGTTCGGCGGGGAAGACGCCTTCGGCGCGCTGGGAACCGGCGCGGGCTACGACCCGGCGACCGCGATCTGGCATCCGCTGTCATCGACGGGAGGCGCGTTGCCGCGACGGTTGCACACGGGCGTGTGGACCGGGACGGAGCTGGTGGTCTTTGGCGGACTCGGGTCGGGAGTACCGGCGAGTTCGATGGCGGCGGTGCAACGGCTGATGCCGGAGGCGACCTGGTACCTGTACCGGAAGCCGTGAGCGGACGATCGATTTCAAACCCCTTTCGGAGAATCAACATGCGACGGATCCTGACGAGTTTGGCAGCGGCGACGATGGCGTGCGGCGTGATGCAGGCCCAGTGGTTGACGCAGCAATTCAACCTCAAGGCGGGTTGGAACGCGGTGTTCCTGCACGTGGACCCGTCCCACGCGGAACTCGACAACCTCGTGGGGAGCGATCCCGACGGGAACATCCAGGAGATCTGGTTGTGGCGTCCGGAGCTGAGCTCACAGCAATTCATCGACAGCCCGCAGGCGCCGATCTCGACCGACAGCCGGTGGCAGAGTTGGTCGCGCATCCAGGGGCCCGCCTCCACCCTGCGCACGCTGACCCCGAACCTGGCCTACCTCGTGAAGGTGAAGGACAGCGTCGCGACCTATACGTGGTCCCTGAAGGGGCAACCGGTGGCACCGAGCTATCAGTGGACGACCTCCGGGTTGAACTTCCTGGGCTTCCCCACGGATGCCGCCACGCCGCCGACCTTCGACACCTTCCTGGGACGGGCACCGGCGGAGTTCCGTCGTTCGGCCGAGTTCTTCCGCTACCCCGGCGGGCCGCTGGGAGCCGGCAACCCGGCCCAGGTGTTCGCCTTGCGCACCACCCCCGTGCGCCGTGGCGAGGCCTACTGGATCAAGTCGGGCGACTACTTCAACCGGTACTTCAGCCCCTTTGAGGTGTCCGTGTCCGGCACCGGCCAGGTGAAGTTCGGTGAACTCCAGCGCACGGCGGGCATCCGGATCAACAACCTGACCACCTCCCCCCTGACCCTGCGATTGGGTTTCCAGGCTTCGGAGGCACCTCCCGCGGGTCAACCCGCCATCGCCGGGGAGATCCCGCTCCTCATCCGGGGCACGCGCAACATCCAGACCGGTTCCTATTCCTATACCCGGCTGAACGCCGCGACGCCGGCGACGTGGACGCTGGCTCCCGCCGGTGCCGACGGATCGGGGATCGAGGTGGTGCTGGGCGTCGATCGGTCGCTTCCCGGACAGAACCCCGGGGACCTGCTCGCCGGTGTGCTCCAGTTCAGCGACGGAACGTCGCAGGCGCGCGTGGATGTCGGTGTGTCCTCGATCGTGGGCAACACCACCGGACTTTGGGTGGGTGCGGCGGCTGTGACCCAGGTGGGCCAATACCTGAAGAAGTACGCACTCGATGCGAATGGCCAGACGGCCATCGATGCGGACGGGAAGTTCGTGGCGATCTCCACCAACACCGCCATGACCGGGGTGGCCACCCCGTATCCCCTGCGCCTGATCGTGCATAATCCGACCAACGCTCCAGCGAGCCTGTTCCAGCGCGTGTTCACCGGATACGACACCCAGACCAATGTCGTGGTGGCCAACAGCGAGGCCTTGCTGGATCGGTCGCAATTGGCGCAGGCCCGCCGGATCAGTGCGCCGCACCTGCCCTTCACCACGGCCAATGCGGGTTGGCGTTTCAATGGTTCCCTGACGGCCGGGGCCACGGTCTCGGTGTCGGTGACCAACCGCTTCAACGACGGACAGTCCAACCCGTTCGTCCACACCTACCACCCGGACCACGACAACCTGAACGCCCGGTTCACCCAGACGGTTCCGCAGGGCTCGGAGTCCTACACGATCGTCCGTGACATCACCCTGCAGTTGACGCCGCCGGCCGATGACTTCGGTGGACGGACGTCGGTGGGTGAGACGCTGGGCGGCGTCTATACCGAGACCCTCCGCGTGCTGGGCCTGGCCCGGGGCGGTGGGAACGCGGACACCCGGAACTTCGAGGTCCGGGGCGAATTCATCCTGAACCGGATCACCTCCATTGCCGCGGTTTCCGCGGCTCCCTGAACCGAATCCTCCCAACCTTTCAGACGACATTCCAAAGAGAGAGCAGACCATGAAGACGAACCGAAACGCGGTGTTGAAGAGAAGCGCCTGGCTGAGCGTGATGGCCCTGGTGGCCAGCCTGCACCTGGCCGAGTCGGCCCACGCCCAAGCCACGTCCCGTCCCCCGGAACGCATGACGTACCAGGGCTTCATCGCGGGCAGCGATGGCGTGGCCCTCGGCAACACGGCCCCGAAGAACTACGACGTCATCTTCCGCGTCTATGACGCCGAGACCGCCGGCACGCTGATCTGGGGCGAACAGCAGACCGTCACCGTCGACAAGGGCTACTTCAGCGTCCTCCTGGGCGAAGGCGCTCCCGTGTCCGGTGTTCCCAATGCCGGCATCACCCTGTCCTCCCTGTTCAACAGCGCCACGGCCTCCGATCGCTACGTGGGATTCACCGTCAAGGGCATCGGTTCCGGCGGTGCGGACGTCGATATCCTCCCCCGCGCCCGCATGATGAGCGCACCGTACGCGTTCCTCGCGAGCCGTGCGGTCCTGGCTACGCTGGCCGAGACGGCCAATGTGGCGACCACGGCCCTCACGGCCACGAGGGCAACCAATGCCATCTCGGCCGTCAAGTTGGTCGACAGTTCGAGCGGTACGGACTTGGTGACAAACACAAATAATGTGGTGACCATTGCAGGGCGATTGAAGGTTAACTCAGTCCTCGATGTCGCGAATAGCCTCGCGGTCAATAACCAAGCCACCGTAGCTGGCAGCCTGTCGGTCGGAGGTATTCTGGTAGCGAGTGGAGGCCTCGGAGCCAGCAGCATCACACACACCGGACTCATCATAGGCAATGGCATCTGTCAGACGGCGATGGCGATCAATGCTGGCAACAGCCTGGTGAACGGTTACCCGCTGTATGTTGCTGGCACTGGCTTTACCAGCGGATATTCCATCATGGCCTCGTCGGCTATTGGCGCTCAGCAGTTCATTGCGCAGTCTGACCGGCGGGTGAAGGATGTGATTGGGATGTCTGAAAACCCCAAGGATCTGGAGAACCTCCGGAAGATCCGCGTCACTGATTACACGATGAAATTCGGAGGGGCCGGAGGGCAGCGCCCCAGCAAGGGTGTCATTGCCCAGGAACTCGGTGAGGTCCTTCCAAATGCCGTTTCCACCGGCAGCAACATCATCCCGGTTCCAGCCCAGGACGCTGTCTCCGTGGAGAAGGATGGGCCACAGTCGCCCGTCGTCGTCCGCTTCGCAGCGGCTCATGGTTTCCAGAAGGACGAAAGGCTGCGATTGGAGATGGATGGCAGGACCGAGGAAGCCCAAATCCTCAATGTCCCGGACGAGAAGTCCATCGAACTGAGCAGCAGTCCCACGAGTGCCCCGAAACAGGTCCGGGTCATTGGACGGCAGGTGGATGACTTCCAGAGCGTCGATTACCAGCAGATCTACATGACGGCGGTCAGCGCCCTGCAGCAGGTCGATCGCCGGCTCCAGTTGGTCGAGCAGCGGGAGGCGAAGGTGATGGAACTCGAGCGCAAGGCGGCCCGGGTGGAATCGCTCGAACGCGATGTCGCGGAGTTGCGCAAGCTCGTCGCCGGCATCCAGGCAGGCGCCTCGAAGAACGCCGGTTCGGCCTCCGTGACGGGGTCCGCGTCGGGTGCCGTGGCCTCGTCCCGCTAGTCCGAATCCTCCTTCCCTGAATCCGTGGCAGTCACATCGATGTCCAACCCTATGAAAACCGGTCGCAATCTGGTCCTGCTGGCCATGGGATGGCTGCTGGGCGGCACTGCGCTGGCCCAGGCCTTGCCCTTGGAGTTTGGCGAAGCCAGGAACACGCCCAACTACCAGAGCGTGCGCGGCGTCCCGATCTCCAAGGTGGCGGGAACGCCGCCGGGCTCGGATGGACGCGTGCCGAACAGCAATGAGTCCACGGGCATCTACGTGCAGCCGACGGCGGGGCAGTTCAGGACCCTGTCGATGCTGGGCGGCTCTTCGGGGCGCACCCAGCCGGTGTGGGCGCAGCTGCGGAATTCGGCGGGGTTGAACGCGGGAACCAGCCCCCTGACCGGGGCGGTGGCCGCGGAGATGGGATTGCCGGTGGGCACGAATGGCTCCGGCGCGGTCGTGGCCTTCGTGCGGCGGATGCAGATGGGGTCGTCCTTCTTCGTGAGGCGGAGCAGTTACAGCTTCGGCTCCGTCATCTCGGTGCCCGTCGTGGGCGAAGATGGAACCCAGTTGCCCACGGGGACGGCTCAGGACTATTGGCTGGCGGAGCCTTATCAGGTCGGTTCGCCGGAAACTTCGGGTACCTACTGGAGTCCCCACGCGGGCCGTCTTTATGCGGTTCAGGCCGGCGTCATCTCGGTGACGTGGATCAAGGCCCAGTCCTACACGCTCGGCACGGTGCCGAACTACGTGAACGCGGCGGGCACCAGGAGCTTCATGACGAATGGGGCCAACGTGTTCCTGCTGTATACCCAGCGCTACGTCGTCTCGGGATCCCCGGCGAAGCAGCCGCGGAACATGTACTGGACCCAGAAGGGCTTTCAGGGAACGGGCAAGCCGATCCTCGTGCCCACGGCACGGGTTGGCGCGGTCAACATCGTCTACAACAACGCGTTCCCGAAGACCGTTCCCACGGAGTTCCGCGGCATCGGCACGACCAGTCCGGCCGATGGATCAACCAACGCCCCGTTGGCGGAACTGCGAACGCTCTGGTATGAGCAGCAGATCGGGCAGATCTATGCCTACAACGCCGAGGGGCGGGTCTTTGTCGAGGTGTTGGGCGATGCCGTCGGCGACGGGCGCCGCAGGCAAATCGGATTCGAGATCGTCGACGTCATCCAGCAGCCGTTCCCGGAGGATGTCCGGATCGAACTGGGTGAGCGCATCGTTCCTCCGCTGGACGGCGATCTGGCCCAGCTTGATCCGGAGCCGATCCTGCAGGTCGGGCTCCCACCCTACGCCTATCAGGACATCAGTGCCACGGGCGGAAAGACGACCTATTACGCCACCCGGGAGACATTCAACCTCAACGACTACCTGGTGCATTGGATGGAAACCGGGGTGGCCGGCATCCGGTGGCCACGGTACTACGGACGCTACGAGCTGCGTTGGCCCACGGACGTGGCCAAGTACAGCCTGTATGTCCGGCCGGAGGTGGCCAATGACAAGGAGGCGGAAGCGACGGCGGTCGAGTTGAATCCGATCCTGGTGCCCATCCTCGAGTATCAGGATCCGCTGGATCGACCCCGCGCGCAGATCCTCGTCGACTCCCGCTTTGTCACCGTCCTCGATACCAACCAGCCGGTCCATCGCTCGCTGCTGCGGTACAACTCGGCCCAGAGCGTGGGTTTTGAACGCGTCTTCTCGTGGTTCGTCGGAAACCTCCGTTCCACGAACTACGCGGGCAATCCGATCGTGACGAACCTGACCGCGTGGAACGGTTCGACGGTGGTGTGGCCGGACCCGACGCAGGCTCCCCGCGTGGTGAACCAGACCGTGGTCGTTGGCCAACGCATCGTGGCTCCTTCGCAAGAGCCGGGAAGCCTGGCCGAAGATCCCTACCTTGCCGGCTATATCCGGGAAGAGCAGGGCACCTCCTATGACGTGGGTGCTTACAAGAACCCGTTCGTGGCCGGGTTCGATACCGCCGCCAAGGGCTCCATCATTCCGATCAACGCCATCCCCGGCAGGAACCTGCTGGAGGTCTGGTGGTTCCGGCCCGGCTCGCAACGGGCGGGTTTGAACAACGGCAATACGATCGCGGGATTCTCGGCGGCGAAGTGGCCGTCGGCTGTCGGTCGCTACACGATTGTCTGGCCATCCGCGCCGCGGGAAATCGTGCTGGCCAGCAAGCTGGGTGGCATCGACGCCACCCTGCCGGAAGCCCAGGGAACCATCTACTACCAGAACGATCGGACCTTGCCGGGATACAACCCGAACGAAGAGCACGCCATCATGAGCGGGGGGACGCCGTATGCCACCCGTGATGACCTCAACATCACCGCGGCCGGCGAGGGCTACTCGTCCGATCCTTTCGTCCTGGTGTCGTACCAGGCCTTCGACGGCCGTCCGTCGATGGGGGTCTTCAAGGTGCTGCGCGAGAAGCCGGAGGTGGGCTGGGTGTTCGATTACCCGGTGCCGGCCGGCCAGATGATGCAGCCGCCGCCGCCCCTGACCTTCCTGCAGAAGCCGATCGTGGGCTTGGGCGATGCCGCCTTCACGCGGAACTACGAGCCGACCCTGGCCGAGCAAGACCTTCCGGGCGGTTGGAATGCCACGGATGGAACCAACACCTTCGGGCACTATCAGAAGTTCGTGTTCAAGGACCGGCACCAGGATCTCTGGGTGTATCGCGGGCCGCACACGGGATTGCCCACGGTCGAGGCCGGTACGTATCAGGAGTCCACGGGTACCATTGAGCCCATCGGCACGGTCCGGGTCGTGGCCAACAATACCTTCCGTGTTCCGGTGCATGCCTCGCGACAGGACGAGTTCATGGCGCTGACCGTAGAGAGCGGACCGGCCTGGATCGTGGCCAACGGGTTGGGCGTGATCGGTACGCCCCCCGCCGCCACGACCGGGAACTTCACCGTGCGGTACGCCGTCCGAGACCTCTATGACCTGAGCTCGGTGACCAACGAGTTCACGTTGCAGGTGGTCGCCTCGGGAACGCCCTCGGTGCCGCCGGCCCTGGCGATCATCAGCACCAATCAGTACACCGGCAGCGTGGTGACCTTCACCAACCGGCCGCCCTTCCTCGCCCAGTCGCCGAATGGTTCGAACAGCTTCACGATGCGGTATTACTACAAGACCGAGGCCAGCTTCGCGTGGCCCGGGATTGCCAGTCCGCCTGCGGTTGGAACGATCGTGCCCTACCTGCGGCCCATCCATCCCTCCACCGGTGTGTACGTGGGAGATCCCACGTCGGAGCTGACGCCTTCGCTGGACATCGTGTATCGCCCGTTCTGGCCCGAACGGGATCCGAAGGACGGGAGCAAGCCCGTGCCGACGCTGCCGTTCGCCGCCACGTTGACCAAGCCGGCCTTCGGCTTGCCGGGCATCCGCGACTTCAAGACGGCCCATGTGCTCTACCAACAAAGCATCGCGGCAGATCTGCGGGCCGAGGTTCCCAGCGCCGTCCTGCACGATGCCACCCGGGCGAAGTACTCGGACATTGCTGATCTCAGGAACTCGTTCTTTACGCAGCCATACACGGGACGGTTCCCGCAGGTGGGATTAGCGCCCGACAGCGTCTTCATGACGCGATATCAGGGGAAGTACTACTTCCCGAACCTGCCGCCGCATCTGGCGACCCGCGTCTATATCGATCCCAGCCGAGGGGAGGCAGGGCAATTGGTCCTCCTGGGTGAATTCAAGAACGAGACCTTCGGGGAAAGCTATCTCATGCCCAACCTCCTGCGGGGTTCCGATCTGCAGGCGGTCATGAACCTTTGCCCGGAGTCCGATAGCCTCGGGCATGCCGTCTGGACCAATCTGGTGGCGCGACTCGAAACTGCGGTGGAAACGTTCGTGGAGAACCCGGATGTTCCAGCCACCTACATCCCGGACCCGGATCAGACGGTCATGGTGGGCGTCGGAGATCTTGCGGTCATCGGGAACGCCAATATTCCGGTCGACAGCTATGCGTTGAGCGCCACGGGACCCGGATCCGGGTACGTGACCGTGATCGAAGCCAGTGGAACGGACCGGACCAAGCCCGGGGAACCTGTTTCCATGCACATCCTCCGCGTCGGTGGCGGGTTGAATCGCGGAGAGATCAAGGTCCAGTTGTCGGCCAATCCGCTCAGTGAATTGGTGACCTTCCAGTTCAGCGGGGACATGGCGGCGCGTTACGACGAGTTCGAGTACGAATGGAAGATTGCGGCCCCGGTGGATGGTTTTCCGCCCCTCGTGGACGCCACCATGTCGCGCTATCTCTCGCTCCGCACCGTGAGCACCAACATCCCGCGTGTGACCATTGGCGGTGCGGGCATCCAGGCACTCGGGGACAATTATGTGGTCATGCGGTACCGGCCGATGGACCCCAACCATCCGCTCTACAAGGAGAACCCGACCGATGCCGACTGGTCCGCGTGGACCGCTCCGGCGCTGGCGGAAGGCTGGATCAAGCGCGTGCTGGCGGGGATCAATCCTTTCAACCAACGCGTCTCCGACCTGTTCAACAACCAGGTCAACACGGACGTCAGCCTCCTGACCCAGGCGGGTAGGCGCTGGGAAGGCGACGTCGCCCTGAACCTCGATACCATCAACAATTACGGGTTGATCGAGATCTACGAGACCGTGCTCCGGCGTGGGCGCTCGATGAGCATTGAGTCGGGGTTCAATTACGGTCCGGCCAACGACGCCCTGCTGCTGGCGGCGGGCTATCTCAGCGACCTCTACATGCTGATCGGCAACGAGGCCTGGGCCGACGCGGCGAACCCGACGATCGGCATCAGCACCGCGGACAAGAACTACGGCGACGTGGCGACTTCCCTGTTCAGCTTCAAGGGTCAGGTGCCGACGCTGCTGGAGGAGGAATTGGGACTGCTGCGGGGTCGGGATGACTTCCTGTTGCCCGGCGTGGACGTGGCCCCGGTGTACAACCGGATGGTCTGGAACTACACGCGTGGCATTGACTCCGGCGAGGTCATCTACGCCCTGAATTACAACATCAAGGAGAAGCCGGATACGAATGCGGACGGCGTTGTGAATGCAGAGGATGCGGCCCACATGTTCCCGCAGGGCCATGGGGATGCCTACGGCCACTACCTGACGGCGATCAAGGGCTACTACTCGCTCTTGTTGAACGCGAACTTCGACTGGGTCCCGCGCATCGAGGCGGTCAACGTCCTCGGCAAGCCGGTTTCGGTGGACTACCAGGACGAGCGCAAGTTCGCCACGGCCGCTGCGGCCATGGCCCGGGCCGGGCGACAGGTGTTCGACCT
>JAIXZE010000327.1 GCA_027489875.1 Verrucomicrobiales bacterium | reverse complement strand
TGGGAATCATAATGCCAGGTCACGGGACCATCCACGACCTTGAACAGGTAGTTGGTGACCTTCAGTTCCACCATCTCGCCAGGTTGGGCAGCAACGCCGCGCCGGGCGAGACGCTCGGCAGGGACCCGGACCGTGCGTGTTTCATTGGTGACCGGGACCAACCAGCGCGGCGGGATGTCGGGGTGCGCCGACAGGATGGTGCCCCAGGGAGAACGTGGATATGGCGTTGCCTTCGATGAGGCTTGAAGGCTCTCCAGGGCGTACTTTGCGGTATGGCCTTCCCAGCGGCAGTCGACGTAGCGCTTGAGGCGCCCCTGGATCACGTTGACCTCAGACGCGGTTGCTTCGGGCAGCTTCCACCAGATTTCCGCACTGATGGCGTTGTTGCCCCGCTGAGCGTCCTCGAAGCCCAAGGCCTCGAATGCGGCCAGGCGGGAAGGCTCGACCGACAGGCCCCGCGTCAGCACATCGAGGACGGGTGGGCTCTTCAGCTCATTCGTGATCGCTCCCACTGAATTGTGTGGGACGGAAAGGCTTTTCAGTAAATCGACGGACACCTCCACGAATCCCTCGGCCGTAAGTCGCTGGGACACCTCAAAACAGGGTCGATTGGTGCCCGCGACGGTGGCGTCCATCGCAAGCC
The DNA here is from genome assembly GCA_027489875.1 of Verrucomicrobiales bacterium. Taxonomy (GTDB): domain Bacteria; phylum Verrucomicrobiota; class Verrucomicrobiia; order Limisphaerales; family UBA9464; genus UBA6176. The sequence goes on along the minus strand of JAIXZE010000327.1, from coordinate 2,164 downwards.
AGACGATCAGCAGGGCGAGCAGGCTGTGGACGGGTTGCATCTGAGGTTGAAAAACTGGTCTTGCTGGCATGGCGCGGCAAGGACGATTCCGGGGAGGGCGGGGCATCCGACGGATGGGAGCCTCGGTTGCAGGAAGGGCGGCGAACTGAGGAACGGCGACGAGGACGTCGCCACCCCGTCCACGAACGGGGAGGTGCTGTCTTCATCGCCTTGGGAAAGGCTCCGGAGCGGCGACGAGGACGTCGCCACCCCGTTTCATGCGGGGGCGGTGTCGGGATGTGCCCCTGCCCGAGTGATTCGGGTTTTCGTCCTTTGCTCGGGGGAGAAGGGCGAGTGAGATTGAGGGACCTTGAAGATGCCGTTTCACACCGCGATCCCGCGTCGGGTCTTTTCAACCATGCTGGCCATGGCTGCGATGGTGGCCTGGGTGGGTGGTCACGCCAGTCCGCCAGTGCTGCCCGGAGCGGATCCGCACGCGGTGCTGGTGGATGGTGTGGTGTGGATCTTTCCGACGTGGAGTGACAGGCCGCGGGGACCGAAGTTCTTTGGCTTCTCGTCGACGAATCTGACCGACTGGAAGCGGCATGGGCCGTTGCTCGATCTCTCGGAGATTCCTTGGGTCGCCGAGGACAAGCAGCCGTGGCATGGCCCGTGGGCGCCGTGCGTGCTGCGCCGGGGTTCGCGGTGGTACTTCTATTATTCGGTGGGCCCGCAGAACCCGACGCCGTCGCGTTTGGGTGTGGCGGTCGCGGATCAACCGGGGGGACCGTACAAGGATTCCGGGCGTCCCCTGCTGACGGGCGGGAACGGATTCGAGGCGATTGATCCGATGGTGTTCGAGGATCCGAAAACCGGCGTGACGTACCTGTACGCGGGTGGAAGTGCAGGGGCGAAGCTGCGCGTGTTCGAACTCGCGTCGGATTTGATCTCGTTTGCGCGGGAGGTACCTGTCGAGACCCCGCCGAAGTTCACCGAGGCCGCATTCATGCATGAACGCGAGGGGCGCTATTACCTTTCGTACAGCCACGGTGGATGGCAGCACGCCTCGTACTCGGTCCATTACGCCACGGCTCCAACGCCGACCGGTCCGTGGACCTATGAGGGGCCCATCCTGACGAGTGACGCGACCCGCAAAGGGCCGGGGCATCATTCCTTCCTGCACTTCCCGGGGACCGACGATTGGCGGATCGTGTATCACCGGTGGGAGAACCAGACCGGGAATGGTCCATACAAGGGATCACGACAGATCTGCATCGATCGGATCGAGCATGGCGCGGATGGACGGATCCTGCCGGTCCGGATGTCGGATCAGCCGCCGGCTCCGCCGACCTTGCCCTGAGCCTGTTTCCGGGGCTATTGGGCAGCGATGACGAAGTTGCCGCAGAGTGCGGTTCGCACGATGCAGTTCGTGAGTGGGGTGGCTTCAGGGGCGCTTCGCACGGGAGGGCTTTGGGGTGGAACCGGATTGGAACTCAGACAGGGGGATGCGCCAGAAGCCGGGGTGCCACGAATGGAAGACCAGGAGCTCGTCGCCCATCACGCGGAGGCGCAACCTGGGCCGCTGTTCGAGACTGGACGGGTTGATCTGTGGTCCGGGGTAGGGAAGCGGCCCTTTCTCGGCGTCGAAAAGGAGGCGGAACGTCCTGGGGGTGGAGGTACCGGATTCAAGGAGTGAGACCAGCGCGTGATGTGTCGCGGATTGGGGTGGCGGCGCTGTGACCTCCGGGAGTTCGTCGATGCAAACGAGCAGATCCTTGCCCAGGGGGAGGTAGGTGGCCTGGGATCCGGCGAGATGGTGCGGAAGGTTCCAGGCCGGACCCTTGCCGGGCTCGAAGGTCGGTGGGGAGATGTCCAGTCTACCTGGGGTGAGGCCGGGACCGTAGTTGTTCCCGTTCCAGGCGAAGGCGAGGGTCGGTTTCAGGCTTTCCAATGGCAGCATCCAGACGGCGGCCATTGGTCTCTCCAGGAGGCCACGGACCGCCGCCATCTTGCCATGGGCGTTGGCGGAGACCACCGGGTGAGGGAAGGCCGACGACCACGACGTCCCATTCCACTGGTGCAGCCGTTCACCTGCGAGCGCGAGGATGGAGTCCCCGGGACCTTCCATCAGGAATGGCTTGTCGAATTTCTCGATGGAATCGAGAGGGGTCGTGGCGGGGCGGCG
>JAIXZE010000152.1 GCA_027489875.1 Verrucomicrobiales bacterium | reverse complement strand
GCATCGCCACCTACCGGGTCGAGCCGTATGTGGTGGCAGCCGATGTCTACGCCGTCGCACCGCATGTCGGGCGCGGCGGGTGGACCTGGTATACGGGCTCGGCCGGATGGATGTACCGCTTGATCCTCGAAACCCTGCTGGGACTGAACCGGGAGGGAAACAGCCTTCATCTCACGCCGCGCCTTCCGTTGGCGTGGCCGTCCTGCCGGATCACCTACCGTCACCAGGACACAACCTACCGCATCGAGATCCTCCGGGTGCCAGCGGAGGATTCCGGGGCGGCGATGGCTTCATCGCCAGTGGAAGGGCTCAGGAATGGCGACGAGGACGTCGCGACCCCATTCAAGACGGGGGTCGTGTCAGCAGGATGGACCCCTGATGCCAGCGAGGATGTGCTGCTGCTCGACGGGGTCCGGCAATCCGGCAACAGCTTCGCGCTCACGAACGATCGACAAGAGCATGCCGTGGTTCTTCATCTGGCGTCTCGCAGGGGGCACAGCGCACCAGTTGATCCTGCGGGCCAATAGCCGGACTCCAGGCTTCGGCATTTGCCGTGCCGGTCACCGCAGTCCTTTGGGCATGGACGACATCGCTCGGGTCGAACGTCTGACCCAGGATCCGGACATCGACGATCTGGGCGGGCACCAGCCCCATCAGGCGTGCGTCGCCCTCCGCCTGGTAATCCCAGACCCAATAGCGGTTCAAACCGTCGTCGGAATGGATGTCGGGTCCATAGTCCACCGGGGCGCAGACGCGGTCGAGGACCCCGCCGTCGCTGTGGGAGTAGAAGCGGACGCAGACCTTGCTGCGCTTGTGGATGGCTTCGATGAAGGCTTCGTGGTTTTGGATCATGGTTCGGGTGGTTTCAGACATGGGACGATCTCCGCGAAAAGACCGCGTGTACGCACGCGGTGTGTCGGAGGTTCGGGAACAATTCCCGAAAATGGATCAGTTGCCGGCAACGGGAATGGCAATGGTCATGCCGTTGACGACCTTGTCGACGCCATGGACACCTTCGACCAGTTTGGTCACGAGGCTCTTCTCGGCGTTGTTCTTGGCGATTCCGGTGAGGGTCACGACGCCGTCCCGGGTGAGGACCACCGTGCGCACGCTGCTCGTGGAACGATGGGAGGCCAACACCAGGCGGACCTGCGCGGTCACGGAGGCGTCATCAAACTTCTCGGAGGCTGTGCGCGGCTTGGGGGCTTCCGCTGTGGCGATGGTCATTTCGTTCACGACGGACTTCACCCCTTCGATGTCCCGGGCGTACTCGGTCACGAGTTCGATCTGGGCGCTGCTGGAAGCCGTGCCCCGGAGGCTGACAATGCCGTCCTTCACGTACACGTCCGTGGCACTGGCGCTGACGTGGCGATGGAACAACAGCGTGGTCTTCACCTTGGCGGTCAGCCACGCGTCGGAGTGTTCGGGTTCATCGGCGTTCTTGAGCATGAGGCGATTGTCGACGCTCACGACTCCCGGGAGGCTTTCCACCGTGGTCTCCGCCAGCGTGCGATGTCCCGTGTCCGCGACGGTCCCGGTCAGAACGACGATCCCGTCCTTCGAAACCGTCTTGATGTCATCGTCCTTGAGGACGGTCTTGAAGACATAGGTCTTCTTGGCCGCGGCCTCGATGCGGTCGTCGACATCGGAGGCGCTGAGCAGGGTTCCCGAGAAGGCGAGGGCACCGAGGGTTGCCAGCACGGCTGCGGCAAGCTGCTTGGTCGTTTTCATAATGGTATAGTGTAGACTGAATTCCGGAACGGATGTCCCGGGTTGTACATTAGGTTCACCGCCATCCGTGGGACATGGGGTCTAACCCTGAAGCGCAATGCCTGGGTTGCGAGGGGCGCATCTGGACACGGTTACCTTTGGGAAAGGTTTCGGGGCGGCGATGTCCTCATCGCCTTTGGGGAAAAGCTTTGGAACGGCGACGAGGACGTCGCCACCCCGTTCACTGCGCCGTCACGGATCTGTGGAGTCTCCTGTCCTGCCCGAGGCTCCTGGAGCTGGGCGGAAGTTGTATTGAAAGAGGAGACCCACGGAGTGGCCTCCGCGCCCGTCGTTGCGCAGGGCCTGGAACCCATGCCCGTAGGTGAGCACCCACCGCCAGGATTCGCTTCGGGAAGTATACATCACGCCGGGACCTACACCGGTCGACCAATCTCCCGCTTGTTCGAAGCCCCGCAGGAACTCCATCCGGGCAGTCGCGCCGGTCAGACGCAATTGCCACCGACGGTCCGCACTGAGCGGGATGCCGAGGCTGCCTGTGAGATGCACGAGACGACGTGCCGAAAGCTCTTCGAAGAAGTATCCGGGAAGGATCAGGGGGAATTCCCCCGCGAGGGGCAGCATGCCTCCGACCCGCCAGGCATTGAGGCGGTCGGCTCCAATGGAACCCGCGCCCATGACCGCTACCCGCGCCTGGATTCCGGATTCGGCCCATTTCCGGCTTCCTCCCAGATAGAGCCAATAGAGATCCGTCCGCGAGGAGACGGAGCGATCGTTGTCG
>JAIXZE010000242.1 GCA_027489875.1 Verrucomicrobiales bacterium | reverse complement strand
CCTCAACTCGCCGTCAACGCGGCCCGGGCATCGCCGCCCGCACCGGTCTTCTCCAGGAAGTAGTCATACCCGCCCGGGTACGCGGTCACCTTGCCCCCACAGACGTGCAGGACGCGGTTGGCCAGCTTGCGGATGAAGTGCACATCGTGGGAGATGAACACCAGCGTGCCCTCGTAACGCTCCAACGCCATCGTCAGCGACTCCACCGTCGTGATGTCCAGATGGGTCGTGGGCTCGTCCATCAACAGCAGGTTCGGCGGGTCGACGAGGAACTTGATCAGGTTCAACCGGCTCTTCTCGCCACCGCTCAGGACCTCGGTCTTCTTGTAGATCTCCTCCTTCCGGAACATGAAGCTCCCCAGGATCGCGCGCGCCTCGTCCTCGCGCAGGTTTGGTCCGCTCGCCACCACCTCTTCCAGCACGGTCTTCTCCGGATCCAGCGCATCGGCCCGGTGCTGACTGAAGTACCCCAGCTTCGCGTTGTGCCCCAGCTTCCGCTCGCCCTTCTGGAACTCCAGCACCCCGGCCATGATCTTCAGCAGCGTCGACTTGCCCGCGCCATTCGGCCCGACCAACACCGTCCGCTCCCCGCGCTCGATGGCCACATCCACACCGCTGTAGACCTGCATGGACCCGTACGCCATGTGGATTCCCTCCAGCGAAATCGCGCGCTGCCCACCGCGCGGCGGCGGCGGAATCTGGAACCGGAAGGGCTTCCGCGGCGGGGTCGGTTTCTCGATGAGTTCCATCCGCTCGATCTGCTTGAGCTTGGCCATCGCCTGCGATGCCTTCGACGTCACCGAGCGGAAACGGTCCGCGAACTCCTGCAACGCCGCGATCTCCTTCTGCTGGTTCTTGAAGGCCGACAACTGCGCTTCGTAATTCGCCTCCCGCTGCTTGAGGTACTCGGTGTAATTGCCCGTGTAGGCAATGACCTTGCGGTCCGCGATCTCGCTGACCTGCGTCACCACCTCGTCCATGAACTGGCGATCGTGCGAAATGAGCAGCAGCGCCCCTGAGTAGTTCGCGAGATAGTTCTGCAACCACAGCAACGAGAGCAAATCCAGGTGGTTCGTGGGCTCGTCCAGCAACAGCAGGTCCGGCTCCATCACCAGCAGCCGCGCCAAGTGCGCGCGCATCACCCATCCGCCGCTCAGCTCCTTGGCCTTCCGCTCGAACTCGAACTCCCGGTACCCAAGCCCAGCCAGCATCTTCTTCGCCTTGGCGTCCACCTGCGGATCCGTCAGTGCGTCATGCTTCGCATGCGCCTCCATGTAGGCCGGGCTGTCCACCGCGCCCGCCACCTCCAGTTCCTTCAGCCGTTGTTCCAGCTTCACCACCTCGCCCGCGCGCCCCGTGGCAATATCCAGCACGCTCTCCTCACCGACGGCCTCCCCTTCCTGCGGCAGGTATCCCACCATCGTCCACGCATCCCGCTCCACCGTTCCCTCGACCGGTTGTTCCTCGCCGAGGATGATGGAGAAGAGCGTGGACTTGCCGGCACCGTTCGGCCCAACGAGGGCCACACGGTCGCCGTAATTCACCTGCAGCGACGCCCCTTCAAAGAGGACGCGGCCGCCGTAAGACATCTTGAGATCGCGGATGGAAAGCATGCATGACCGCCCTCATCGGGGCGGCGCGCCCAGCCTGCCCCGGAATCCTGCCCCACGCGAGCGCGGAGAAAGCCACCGCCTCACCGACCTCGTAGATGTCGACGTCAGGAGGCAGACCAAAGCCAGTTCCCAGACGATTGAAGGCCGGGTGCCCTCACCCGGCGGGTAATTGGCTGCGCCGCGTGGGGGCACGCGGCCTACAGGAGGCAGTTCCAGGGGCCCGTCACCTCGGTATGTCGCCCAACAACATGTGACCCCGCGGCGCAAAACCTGCGCGCTGCAAGGTCTGCCGGGACGCCGTGTTACCGACGTTGCAGCGTGCGGCCGGAACCGCGCCCAGCTCGCGACAACAGCGTTTCAACTCCTGGACCAGGAACGCACCGAAGCCCCGACGACGGAATGCCTCGTCGATCTCCATGTGCACGTCGCCATGAGGCTCGTTGTAGTGAAACAGGATCCCACCCTTCCCCACCGGCTGATCCTTCCACTCCAGCACCCATTCCCCACCCCCACGCCTTCGCCGCATCGCCTCCCGGACCTCCTCCATCGGAGTGACCTGGCGCAAACTCGTTCCCTCCATCGCCAGCGCCGTCACCTGATGATCCGCGAACACGATCTTCTCGCTGACAACGTTGCTGGCGTAGGCATGGAGCATCACGGTGAGCAGTCCGTCACTCGTCTGCACCTCGAAATGCCGTGCCCCACTCCCCTTGAGATACGCCTCGAAGGCCTCGAAGGCCCGACAGCGATGCACCGGATCCAGATAAAACTCGAAGACCGTCGGCCGCCCCGTCCACGGCCCCGCGATGGCGATCGACCCGAAACCCACCCATCCCCCGTCCAACTCCAGTCCGTGCGTCACCGTCCATCCCGGCCGCTGGTGGATCGAATGATGCACGACCTGCCCGGACATCTCCTCCACGCGTCGCGCCCGCAAGCCCGCGATCTCTGGACCCTCGATCCGACGAACTTCAAAGGACATGCTCCGACTCAACCGCCTTCTCCTCGCCTCGGCAATCCGCATCCAGATCACGCCGCTGCGGACTCACATTCCTTCTTCAAACTGGCGCGCTTCCCGCGACCCGCCCAAGCCACACCGGCCACCGCAACAACGCCTCCTCAACGAGGGATACCAGCCGACCTTCACGCCGCAGCGTCCAAAACTTCCGAGTGAATGCAGCGGCAGGGGCTTACAAAGTCGCCGCCGTCAGGAGATCGCCTCATGCAATCCGACCGTCCGGCGAACGCGGCCTCATAGACCTGGCGCGGCGCGTCCACACAATCGGGCAGCCTCGCCAACGAGGGCCACGGGAAGGCCGCGGAGAGCGAAGTGACCGAGGCCTGCATAAGTCAACAGCCGCCCCGAGGTGGAATGTTGATCAAGCCACGGACAGGGTATTCCAACCTCCTCGCGATACTGACGTGCCAATGCGACAAAGGGGGAAATCTCCTGCATCAACTTTCGGAACTCCCAATACCGACCGGTATAGCGCTTCTCAGGGCTGAGGAGATCCCACGGCTTCTTGGCCAGGGCATGGAGGATCGGAGGGCATGGTTTGAATAGGCCTCCCAAACGTTCCCCCAATGAAAATGACCGCGCGCCTCCGCAATGGATAAGGACGTTCCCCGTCCTGAAAACATGTACCGGTTGATGAGCCCATTCGCTGGATCCCAGAAGCGCATTCAGGATGTCCAGATCGAACATGGCATGCGGCGGGCGAAGGCTGATCTGACGATCGAAATACCGTGTATAACGCTCGTCGACCAATAATCGCGCCCATTCCACCAGAAGTGGAACATGGTGATCGGTCACGCGCGTGATGCAGGTGTTCAGCGTATGCAGAAAAACCCGGCCCACAGTCATTCCCCAGGCCTCCGTCCGGAGTCGCGAACCCTGATTCGGAGCAGACCGGACCTCCTCAGCGACGCCGAGGACATCTTCCGGCAGGTGCTCGAAGAATGGCCTTGGATCCCCAGCCAGCATCATGTCCGTGTCCAACCACACGACATTCCTGTGCCCCAATGCCAGCGCGGCCATCAGGGCGTGCGGCTTGATGTCTGCGGATCCGGCACCGGGCAGTCGTTGGCGGCGTAGTTCAATGTCGGGGAAACCTCCAAGCCAACGGGCAAGTGCGTCCGATGGATTCGGATGGAAAAGGATCGTTCGAGTACCGGAACAGTGGCGCTTGAGCGTCACGACCAGCAACCGGATCCCAATTTCGCATTCGGGTCGGTCCTCGAAGAGGCAAAAGGTGACAGGGACGCTCTGTCCCTCAGAGGATGCTCTATTGGCCTTGCGCGGGTCAGACATAGCCTCAGGCCTGATCATTGATCCGATTGGAGCCAATTGCCCAATTGATCGTTGAGGTAGCCATTGGAAGATCCCTGATCCGTCGATGTTCTCCGATGATTGCCGAGTTGAAGCACCGCAATTTCAGTTCCCATGAGGTGAACTACAGGCTGCGTGCGGGCAACTTCATCGACTGCCTTTTTCACCCCACCAAACGAAAGGTAATCATGCCACAGGATCGTGGCGTTCGGTGCCGCCATGAGCAGGGCGTTCTTGGTATCCGCAGCAACACAATCGTAGTCATGCCCAGCGTCGATGAAGATCAACTCCATCCGGCCTTTGAACTGAGCGAAATCGAAGGTTCTGGAATCAGCGCGAATGCTCCGGATGCGACCGGCTTCGGCGGTGTTCAGGAAACGCTCTCCGACACGGAAGTGACTTTCCGGGTTTGGCAGGTCCAGCGTGTGCACCTCGGCCTGCGGGCACGAGCGGGCAAGGTGAAGGGTTGTACCACCGTCGAAGGTGCCAAACTCGAAAACAGAACGCGGTGAAATCGAACGTGCGAAACAGCAGATGTAAAACAGCTCCAGCGGGGTCACATTCCAATCCTTGAAGGATACCTCCAGGGGGATGTTCATTTGGTGGATCCCGGGCAAGAGCGACGCGGCAGTACGGCTGGGAATGCTGGGCCGCCTGCTGATCCAGCAGTAATTCATCCTCGCCCACCGTTGGAGATAGCTGAAACGAGTCCCAGCAGGACGGAATGGATCCCGGGCCAGATTTCCCACAAAGCACATGGCCGTAGAGGCTGCTTTGGAGGCGACAGATAAGGATAATGGAGGCATTGCGGGAAACGGTGTGTGCTTGACGCACATCAACTACGGAAAAGCGTGCTCCTTTGGATAAAGGGATTCAAGCGTACACCGATGCCACCCTGACGCCGTCAACGAGCCCCACCAAGTCGCAGTTCTTCGTCAGCGCCAGTTCGATCGGGACGCACCCGCCCTATTCCACCACCAACACACCCCGCATCAACCGCCAATGCCCGGGGAAGGTACACAGGTACGGATACCGCCCCGGTTTCGTCGGAGCCACGAACACGACCTCATGCTTCGACCGCGGGTTCACCAGCGGTGTCGCCAGGAGGATCTTCGGCGACTGAGGGACATATCCCTTGGCCATGCCTTCCGGATCCGACGCCATCCGATCCGCCAACGCCCCCACCTCGTCCCCCGCGCCAGCGTCGACGAGTACGAAGTTGTGGGTCATGAGATCCGGGTTCTCGAAGATCAACCGGACCTTCGAACCCGCCTTCGCCCGAAGTTCCTTCGGCGCGAACTGCAACCCCGGCGCCGCCCGCACGACCAACGCGTCGCCCGCCGAGGCCTTCAACCCCGCCCAGTCCTTTGCCATCGCACCCAACCCGACTTCATCGACCGCCATCTGCGCTCCACCCAAAGGCTGGCCCAGCAGGTCGAACAGGAACACCGCCGGCGGACGCCCGCCGATCTGGCGGAATGTCAGCTCGATCAGGTTCAATCCGGGCTGAAGCGCCACCTGGACCTCCTGGTGACTGCTCCACTGCGAATCCTGCGACAGCAACGGTTCCCCATTCACGGCGATGTCGAGGAACCCGTGCTTCACCGACAACGTCGCCGGCTGCGCCGCCTCGCTCTTGACCCATGTGCGATACACGCCCGCGCCCGGACCCGCGCCGCCGCCAGAGCCTCCATCAAAAGGCACCGGAGCCGCAGCCCCATCCGTTCCCGCCCACTGCCAATGCCGCAACCGCGTCGCCGGAGAAACGTTCAGCACCGGGACACTCCGACCACGCACCGACTTCGTTCCGTACTTCAGGTCCGCCACCATCCGTTTCACGTCCGGAGCCGCGTCACCCAACCCATGCAGCACATGCTCCACCGCCGGCATCCGCGGACGCAGGTGCGCCACCGCGTCCACCACCTCCATCTGCACCCGGGGATGCATGTCGAGGATCATGGCCTGCAAACGCGTCACCACATCCGGCAACCGGTCGGCCTGGTAACGGCTCATGCGCACCGCCGCCGCCCGATGATGGAACGACTTCGCCTGCATCAACCGCGTCAGCCACGCGGGACGCACCTCGCCAAAACTCTCCGCGACGAAGATCGCCTCCAGCAACGCCTGATCGTCCTCCGGATGCGCCCCCACCCACGACTCCAACGCCGGCAACACGCCCTCCCCCTGGCGTCGCAATTCCAGCCGCACATGCTTCCGCACGATGTCCTGCGGATGCGTGAGCAACTCCAGCAACGCGGCCGTCTTCGCTCCCCGGATCTGCGGCCATTCCTTCACCACCGGCTTCGCTGTGTTCACCACTCGCCAGATCCGACCCTTCACATGATTCCATCGCGCATCGCGCATCGGGTGCTGCGCATGCCCGATGATCGCGCTGCTGAAATCCGAGACGTACAACCCGCCATCAAATCCGAACTCCACGTCGACCGGCCGGAACGCCGCATTCGTCGACGTCACCAGATCCAGCCGTCCACCCCCGCGCACCATGCCGCGGCTGAAGTCATACTTCGTGATCGAAACCACGTAAGGCCCGATGCACGCCGCCGACGCCATGCCCTGCTGGTATTCTTCCGGGAAGTTCGGACTCGAGATGCTCGCCGCGGCGCTGCCCT
>JAIXZE010000179.1 GCA_027489875.1 Verrucomicrobiales bacterium | reverse complement strand
CCCGACGGAATGCGCCCTTGCCATCGCCGGCGTGGAGTTCGAGCCGACCGCCGCGACCGCTGCCGAGGATGAGATCCTCGTTGCCGTCACCGTTGAGGTCGCCCACGGCGAGGCCGGGCCCGAGGCGGCTCAGGCGTTTCGGCAACAGGGGTTGGCGGGAGGCGTCGTCGAATTCCTCGTCAACGTGGACGTGCTTCAAGGCGTTGGTGCGTTCCTCGAACAGGGAAGGCCGCGCGATGCGTGGAGGCTCTGCGGTGGCGGCTCCGGACGGTTCCTCCACGGCGTAGACACGACCGGGTTTCACGCCCTCGATGACGCTGCGTGCGCCGCTGCGCCAGCGGACTTCGAGGCGCATGTCCTTGCCGCCGCTGGCGGCGAACACGCGCAGGGCTTCCGAGCCGGAGAGGTATTGGCCGCCGGCCATCATCTCCTGCGACTGCTCGACGGGGCCACCGACGAGCTTCAGTCGGGCACCGATGCCCTGCCGATTCCCGGCGCGGCCCACGAGTCGCACGGCGACGCGTTCGTTGGTTCCCTCATTGCGCAGGAGCGTGGGAGCGGCATTGAGATTGTTCAGGACGACATCGAGGTCGCCGTCGTTGTCGAGGTCGCCCATGGCCATGCCTTGCGACACGCCGACGGTGTCGAAGCCCCAGGCCTTGCCGACCTCCTCGAAGCGTTCACCCGAGACGTTGCGGAAGGCGACGTTGGGCAGGGGCAGCGGAGCGAAGAGCGAAAGCAGCGACTCCCGCTCGGCCGCATTGCGGGCGGGTGGGCGTCGGTCGATGGCGGCGAGGGAATCCGAGTTGGCGAGGTCGCGCGAGTGACCATTGGCCACGAGCAGATCCTCAAAGCCGTCGAGGTCGACGTCGAGGAACAGGCAACCCCAGCTCCAGTCGGTGGCATGGACGCCTGCCTGGAAACCGACCTCGGCGAAGGTGCCGTCGCCGCGATTGCGGAGGAGCGCATTGCGCATGACCTGGATCCGGGGTCCGGGACGTTCCGGTCCCCAGCCCCAACCCCACACGGGGAGCGGATCGATCTCCTGGAGGCTGTGCTGCACATGCCGACGCAGGTGGGTGGCTCCAAGCATCTCGGTGATGAAAAGGTCATCGAAGCCATCGCGGTTGATGTCGGCAGCGTCGACGGCCATGGAAGCCCAACTCGTCTTGCGGAGGGCAAGTTCGGGAGCGAGGCGAAGCCGGCCGGTGCCGTCGTTGAACCAGAGGCGATCCGGGGAGTAGTAATCGTTGCAGACGTAGAGGTCGGGGTGGCCATCGCCGTTGAGATCGCGAAAGAGCGCGGACACGCCCCAATCCATGAGCGGCGCGGTCAACGGTTTGCCTTCGGCATCAAGGAACCGACCGGCAGTCCACGGTTCGGCCCGGAACCTTCCCGTCCCGTCGTTGAGATAGAGGACATCGGGTTCGCCCAACTCCAGCAGGGCGACGGCCCCAAGGCCGTTGGTATCGACGCGGAACTGTTGCTGGTGTTCGGGCGGGACGGTCCAGCGGCCGCCGACCTGCTTCACGCGAACCTTCACCGGAGAATCCTTGGCGGTGGTGGCACGGTAATGGGTGACGTACAGGTCGAGGTCGCCGTCGCCGTCGAGATCCGCGAAGGCGAGGGAGCGGGCACCGCCGGTTGGAATGAGCCCGGAGTCGGGAGCGGGAGCGAAACGTCCGCCGCCGAGATTCCGGAACAGGCGCGTCCCGCCGCCCAGGGCGTTGACGAAGAGATCCGGGTCTCCGTCGGCATCGACATCGGCAAAGGTCGCGCCGGTACCCGTCAGCCCCTGGCAGCCCACCCCGGCGGTGGAAGTGATGTCCTGAAATTTCCACCCGCCCAGGTTGCGGAAGAGCCGTGAATCGCCGGAGAGGCTGACAAAGAAGAGATCGCACCGTCCGTCGCCGTCCACGTCTGCCACGGCGAGGCCTGCACCGTCCTCGGTGAGCCGGTTGGCAGCGATCTGTGAGGGGGACAGGAGGTTCGTGAACAGGATTCCCGCAGCGGCAGGAGGCACGTGGGAGAAGCCCACCCGCGACGGCTGCAAAGCCGCAGGAGGCAAATCCTGGAACTGCGTCGCCGCGCGGGCGGGAAGCAGGCCGAGGCAAAGCGCAAGCAGCGGAAACGCGAGGTTCATTCGAAGCAGGATGCGTCGCAGAGTCTAAGGCAAATGCACGGAGGATGGGAGTGCGGTGTTCAGGGGTTTCCGCCGAGGGGCGCATCTTGACACTGCCCCCGCAGGCAACGGGGAGGCGACGTCCCCGTCGCCGTTCCAGAGCCTGTCCCAAGGCGATGAGGACATCGCCACCCCGAATCCCTTCCAAAGGGGGCAGTGTCAAGATGCGCCCTCCGCCGAGGACAAGTCCCTGCTGCAACGCTCCGGGATGGACGGAACCATTCGAGGTCCGGGGCGAGTGGGCAGAACAAAAAAAGAGGCCGGGGCGTGAGCCCCGGCCTCTTGTGACAGATCAGTTCAGTGCGATCAGCGGCGAGCGCGGTAGAACTTGCCGTTGCCGTCGGTCACGACGGTGCGGGGGCTGGTGGCGCCCGAGACATCGGTGAACGGTCCGTTGATGGAGTCGGCGGACTGGAGGACGCCGATGTACTCGAGGACGAGGTTACCGGCCGCGTTGCGGCTGGCGGTGACCGTCGGGTTCACGAGGACTTCGCGCGGGGCAACCGAGGTACCGATACGGATGCGCTGCACGGAGTAGTTCGAGAGGTTCTGGTTGCCTTCGAGGAGGTCGGAGCCGTCCTCGGTGTGGTGGCCGTTGCCGGCGTAGGCGTTGCCCGGAGGTGCATTGCCACCGGTGTCGCTCATGGTCGAGAAGCCGAACAGGAGGCTGTTGGCGAGGGGCAGTTCCTGGGAACCGATCTCGTTCCAGGTCTTGCCATCGTGGGAGTTCAGGAAGGTGAACGTGTTCGCAGCGCGCTTGATGCGGAGCCAGCGAGCGGAGAGCGAGGAGGACTCGGCATCCACGTTACCCGCGGCGTCGATACCGTTCAGGCCAGGGTAGTAGCCCTTCACGCCACCGATGACGGTGCCGCGACCCACGGGAGCGCCGTTGCCGTAACCGGCTTCGGGTTCCGCGCGGAACAACGGGATCGCAGAGCGGCCCGGAGCGTCGGCTTCGATGTAGGTGGTCACGGCGACCATGGCGGCCTTGGTGCCATCGTTGGAGTACTGCTTGCCATCGATGTAGGCGGCCTCGCGCAGCATCAGACCGGAGTTGGCCCAACCGGCGGTGTTCGCCGGGCGGTCGTTACGGGAAACTTCAACCATGACGTCGAAGTTGCCGGTGATACGGGCGTTCTTGTGGGTGTACTGGAGGTAATCACCCGGGTTCCAGGCGTTGGAGCCGCCACCGACGATTTCGAGTTCGGTTTCGGTGTCGCCAGAGGAGACAGCCACAACCGCGCCCTTGCGGAACGGATCATCGCCCGGGGTACGGATCTCAGGATCGCCGCTCTGGATCAGACCGATGTCGGTCGCATTCCAGTCGGACACCTTGCCGGTGATGGTGGAGTTCGAGGCGATGACGTTGCCGGCGGAGTCGGTCAGGCCACCGAGGATGGTGAGCGTGAAGGTGTCCGCGGTGAGGCCTTCGACCGTGAGGTAGAGGGAGTCGCCACCGATGCCGAGGCGGGCGTTGGTCACGCGGCCCTGGCTGAGCTTGTAGTTGACCGGGCCGGTGCCGGGCCAGACAGAGGCCGAGTTCAGGGTCTCGGAGAACTTCACGCCGATGGTCGTCTTGTCGGTGGTGCCGGCAGAGAGGATCGTCGGGCGGGTGGTGTCGGACACCATGGTGTTGCCGTAGCTGGCGAAACCAACGGTGGTCTGGGTGAGGTTACCTTCGGCAACGCCTTCGGTGATCTTGTAGCCAGCGGACTGGGCGTAGGTACCGACGAGGAGGGTCGAGGGCCACTCGTTCCAGCGTTCGGCGATCAGGGTCCAGGTGGTGCCGTTGGTTCCGACGTAGGCAGCGAGGTAGTTGCCCACGCGGCGCAAGCGGATCCACTGGTTGGGGAGGACGTCACCGACGCCGGGGTAGTCGCGGCTGAAGGTGGTCAGGTTCTGGCCCTGGATGACGCGGCCGCGGGCGTTGATGTTGTTGGCTCCGCCGGGGCTGGTCACGTTCACGAAGAACGAGGGGCTGAGGGCGTCCATGCTGACGCGGGCAGCGAGACCGCCGGAGTTGTTGGCGGTGTCACCGGCAACATTGCTGGTGATGGAGGTGATCTTCACCGACTTGTCGAAGTCGCCGGAGATGGCCTCGTAGTTGAACTGCTGGAGGTCGCCCGGCTGTCCAACGCGGTTGCGGTTGGAGAAACCGAAGAGGCCGCCCGCAACAATGTTGAAGGTGCCAGCGCCCGTGGCGTTCACGGAACCAGGAGCGATGGGGATCTCAGCGCCGCTCTCGTCGATGAGGCCGGAGGTCGGCGGGGTGCTGGGGTCGCCATCGGAATCGATGGTCGGGGTGACGAGAGCCGCGGTCAGCAGGTTGGCGTTGCCATTGACGACGAGGTTGGCCTCGACGGTCTGGCCGGCGCCGCTGATCGGGTTCGTCCAACGGAGCTGGTAGGCACCGGCATCCGCGGAGTCAACGCCCTTGATCTTGAGGACAGCGTGACGGGTCGTGCCCAGGTACTTGGGAACGTTCTGGAGGGCGACACCGTTGCGGAACCACTGGAAGCTGTTCGGGCTGCCGGTGACGCCTGCGGTGAAGGTGACCTCGGTGTTCGCACCGGCGGTGACCGTCTGGGACGCAGGGCTGGAAACCAGCTGGGCGGCGACGTTCTGGATCGTGAACGAGCCGAAACCGGTGGAGCCGAAGGACACGAGGACCTCAGCCTTGCCCGGAACCGTGGGGTCGGGATAGATGTTGATCCACGGGTCGTACAGGTAGTCGTGGCCCGTGTTCGGCTGGGTTTCGATGATCTCATCGGCCTCGGTGAAGGGAAGCTTCACGGAGCTGTTGCCGCTGGCGATGGAACCATCAAGGCGGTGCACCGCGAGCCATGCCGGCTTCTTGATGGCACCGAACTGGTTGTTCCAGCTCGGGCCGGAGTAGGCGACGATGTAGTCGAGCGCCTGGTGGGTCTGGAGGCCATGAGTCCAGTTGCCGTCGTACCTGTCGACGCCGTCCACCGCATGGGTGAGAGGGCGGTTGTTCAGGCCGGCCGCTTCCCAGGCAAACGCCGGGAGGCCACCGAACGACGTCTCGTTGCGCCGATACAGACCCACATTGGGCTGTTCGTTGTACGGATGCGTCGGGGTCGGGTTGTTCGGGTTCAGCGAGTAGCGGTTCGGACGGGCTTCCCATCCAGTGCCGGGGAAGTGGCTCGCGATGACCACAGAGATCTTGGAACCGTCGCCGTAGGTGCTGGTCTGCTCGAGGGGGAAGGAGCTCAGACCGCCGAGGGCGTAGTCGTTACGACGGGCACCGTTGTCACGGTTGTCGACGCGACCAACCGGGGCGAAGGTCAAGCCATTCGAGGTCTTGAGGACCTGAGGATGGTGACCGGCGCGCCACGTACCGCCACCGGCGAAGATGGTGGTGTTGGTGCCGGAGCCGCGGACATGGAAGTCGCGGAAGCGCCAGCTGTTGAAACCGTCACCGTTGGAAAGACCATCACCCACGCCACGGACCTGTTCCTGGTACGCGATCGTCGGGGTGGTTTCCCAGCCGCCGCCGGCCTTGGGGGCGTAACGGAAGATGATGTGACGGAAAGCGGAGTAGAGGGCGCGCTGGCCGTCGACACCGTCTTCCAGACCCACGCGCCACCAGGCGTAGAACGCAGCACCCTGGGAGCCGCCGCCTTCGGCGGTGACATCGATGCCGATATCGGCAGCGGGGTTCAGGGATTCCTTCCAGGCCACACCGAGGGGTCGTCCGGTGTTGGCGTCGAGCCACACCAGGGAGCGGTCGGGATAGGCTTCGGAGAGGGCGCGATCCGCGGGCGAAAGGTCCGAGGCATTTTCATTGATGCCGTTTTCGCGGATACCGAGGAGCAGGCGATTCGCATCGTAGCGGATCAACTGCGAGTAGCCGTCCATCACGTCGCGGCCTTGCAGGCCGAGGGCGACAGGCGATCCGCCCTTCTTGAGGATCGGCAGGAGGTTCGCGGGAGCGACGCCGGAGTTGCCGTTGATGTGTTGGACCCAGTTGACGGACACCTCTTGGGCGAACGCCGATTGGCCAGCCAGTCCGAGAGCCAAGGCCGAAGCCACGGCCAGACGTCTGGCGATGATGTTGTGGTTTGTCATGGAGCTGTGAATTGCAATTCAGCTGTCTGCTGCTGACCCCATTGCCGGCCTCTCAGATGCAATTTCATTGCAGCCGGGACCGAGCCTTGCGCCGGGAAAGACAGCCCGCGCAAGTGGATTCAGCAACTCAACTCCAGAACCAACTCCACAGAGTCCGACTTGTCGAGGGCAAAGCCGGGATCTGCACAAGATTTGTTGTGGATCGCCGGTATGCCGGGGCTACCCCCCCAGGTCGACCACCCGACTTGGGGGGGACACCCTGCCGGAGGGCTTACTTCTTCCGGGTCGAACGTTCCTGCATCCAGACGACATCCGGGTTGTTCGGCTGGGGCTGATTCAGGGCAAGGTTCTTGTTGATCGGCGGGGTTGTCCGTGGATCCACCCACTTGCGGATCTCAGCATGGCCGTCGGCGAACGAAAAACCACCGGCGCGGTTATGGTAGGAGGCCGGGAAGTCGACCATTATGGTCCGGGCGGCACTGGGATAGCCATCCATCTGGACGACAAAGAAGCCGTCGTTGATACTGTCTTCACGCTCGTCGAGCAGCACGTAGGTCCCAGAGGGACCCGGGTCGGTGAAGTCCGACATCTTGTTGTGAACCCGCCATGTTCCATCACCCCAATTACCATGCGTTCCACTGTTGCCACCGGTCCAAAGACTCATGGACATGCTGCGGACGCGAGGCACGCGGGCGCGAGCGGTGTTGAGCCCGGTGCTGTTGTCCGCAGGGCACTTCCAGACCTGAAGGGATTGACCGATGTACTTGAAGAGAGGGCTTTGACGCAGGTGCCTGGGATCCCAGTTGTCCTGGGCTGAGAGATTGTTGAGATCAAGGATGCCCTGCACCCAAGCTCCATCGGAGGTGTTCGGATTGACCTCCTGTGCATAGGCGAAAGGCAGCCGGTCGTTGTTGTCGCCGAGGTACATCGCCCAGCCGAGCAGGAGCTGGCGATGGTTGTTCATGCATTTGATGCCATGGGCCTTGGTCTTGGCCTTGCCCAGGGCGGGCAAAAGCATGCCGGCGAGGATGGCGATGATGGCGATGACCACCAGCAACTCAATCAGGGTGAAGCCGCGGCTTGCCGCCGCGCGGACGGAACGAGATGGATTCATAAGCATGCGGTGCATGGAGAACCGTGCCACCGAATGCCTTTCAAGGCACCCGAAACCTCCCACGGTTTCAAGACTTACTTCGGTGCCATGACGCCATCCGCAGAAACCTCAATCATGGTTCCCCCCGATGGAATGGGGAATTGGATGGGCGACTGGCCGGGCCATCGAACCTCGAGTGCGGTGGGCAGGCGTTCCCCGGCAAAGACCATCACCGCGCTGTCCTGCGACCAGTAGCCCGAGCCTGCGCGGATCTCCCGCACCGGACCGGCATTCCCGCCGGCATCCATGGCCCGGACACGAACCCCGATTCCGGTGGGATTGCCTGCCGGTCCCCGGAACCGGACCTCCACACCGGGCCGTGCCCCCATGTTCCGGAACAGCCGCGTTGAATCCCCGTTTTGGGTGACCACCAGATCCACCCGGCCGTCGGCGTCATAGTCTGCGGCTGCGGCGGCGCGCTGCTCACCGTGCACCCGGATTCCTGAGGCCTGGACGGAAAGTGGCGTCCACCCGCCCCGTCCATCGCCCAGGAGAACCAGCCCCACGCCGGAATCCGCCCGGTCGTTGGTGTCCTGGGCACCCGCCGTATTCTGGGCGAGGAAAAGATCCTCGTTTCCGTCCCCGTTGAAATCGGCGGCGACAAGCCCGAACACCGGAGCCTCCTGAGCCCGGACCGGGAGCGGTTGGACCACCCAATGATCACCCCGATTCCACAAGGCTACCGAATCCAGCGTTGTGACCCGGAGCGGCTGAGGCTTCGGCACAGCGTCCTTCAGGATCTCGGGAACGGATGCGGCACCGAACGCCGCCCGTGTCGGATACCGTTCCATGACGGCCGGCCATAACGCTCCCAGAACATCGCGTGGCACCCATGGCAGGTCGCGTTCCGGAGAACCATGGCCGAAGGTCTCCAGAAGGATCGGAGCCCCGAGCCCGGCGAAGTCCCCGTGATACAGTGCCGCCGTCCGGCCCGGCTGAACCTGTTGCCGCGTGTTCCGTCCCCAGTTTCCGGCGACCAGGTCCATGCGGCCGTCGCCGTCAAAGTCCACCGGGGTCACGCTGTTCCACCAACCGGTGAGTGCCCCGAGCACCCGTGGCCTTGGGCGTGGATCACCCTCCGCCCAACGCAACGGAACCTCGGTCCGCTCCGTCAGGAGCCCCCCCTTGTTGTCCAGAATCCGGATCGGACCCCAATCCGTGGCCACCACCAGGTCGACGTCCCCATCCGCGTCGAGATCGGAAAACGCAGCACCGGTCACCATGCCCAACTGCTGAAGCACCGCGGCATTGTTGGTGGACGGCACCCAACCCGCTTCCCGTCCGAGGAGCAGTGTGGACGGAACGCTTTCCGGATAGCGCCCGCCGCTGGCCCGCCCCGCGGCAAACAGGTCCAACCGGCCATCGCCGTCGACGTCCGCAAGCGCCATCGCCCCGAGCGCTCCTGGCAACCGGATTCCGCCCGGACGGTAGATGCCTTCGGCGAGATCCAACGTCCGGATCGCACTGGCCGAACGCGGGGTCTCATAATTGCTGAGTGGGATCAGGACGTGAGGCCCTCGCCCCGGCATGGGATGCACCAGGACGCCGGTCTGATCGGCGGTCGACGGCGCTGCGAGGGGGCCGGAGGTGACCGCGCGGAACCCGCCAGTTCCATCGTTTAACAGGATCCCAATCAATCCGCGGCGTCCGCTGGAAACCACGAGATCCTCGCGTCCGTCGAGGTTGAGATCTCCCCAGGCGACGCCGGGGCCCTGGGTCGAAAGGGTGCGAGGAAGGTTCGGCTGCAATT
This sequence comes from Verrucomicrobiales bacterium, assembly GCA_027489875.1. Lineage (GTDB taxonomy): Bacteria > Verrucomicrobiota > Verrucomicrobiia > Limisphaerales > UBA9464 > UBA6176. The sequence goes on along the minus strand of JAIXZE010000179.1, from coordinate 7,436 downwards.
GGCCGTCGTCGAAGGCCTCTTCCGCATGGCGGTGGCGGAGGCGACTGCTGGCGTCTGCAAACAAAGGAACGACCGTTTGGACCGGCGGCGGGTTGGTCGACGCATCACGCGCCGGTTCTTCGAGCACCAGCAAGCTTCCCGGAAGGACCCCTTCGCGCACCGACCGCGCTCCATCGGGCCAGGTCACCCGAATGGTCACCGGATCGTTGGATGACCGCGCCGCGAACATGCGGGTCGGAGCATCGCCGGAAAGGAAGCGTCCACCGGAAGTGATGACCTGCTGCTGCGGCACCGGTCCGCCCTCGACCGCGATCCGGGCACCCACGGCATCGGTGTTGCCTCCCTTGCCCCGCAGGCGCACGAGGATACGGGGGGCCGTGGTGTCGTTGCGCAGGAGCGTGGCGGCGGCGTTCTGGTTGTTGAGGACGGCATCGAGGTCGCCGTCGTTGTCGAGGTCCGCGAGGGCGATGCCCTGGCTGATGCCGTGGAGGTTGAAACCCCAGTTCGTCCCGTTTTCCTCGAAGCGCATCCCCCCCAGATTCCGCCATGCCTGGTTCGGGAGGGCGTGCGAGGGAAACCGACGCCGCAATTGCAGCGCGGCGACATCCGAGAGCTTCTGTGCCTGACGGATCCGTTCGATCTCCTCGGCGATGTCCGCGTCCTGGACGTTCCGTTCGAAGCCGGTGGTGATCAGGACGTCCTCGTAGCCATCGAGGTCCACATCGAGGAACACGGGCGACCAGGACCATTCGGTGGCGGCGATCCCAGCCATCCACGCCACCTCGGCATACGAACCGTCGCCGCGACCACGGTGAAGGGTGTTCCGGGGGACCTGTGGGCGGACGTCCAAGCCCGTGAATGGCTCGAAGTCGGGCGTCAGGTTCTGGAAGTCCGCCTGACGGCGCACGGGATCCCGACTGAGCATGTCGGTGACGAGGAAGTCGTCGTGGCCGTCGCGGTCGAGGTCGCCGAAATCCACGCCCATCGAGAACCAACTGGTCTTGCGGATCGCCGTGCGGGCGATTGCGCGGAAGCCTCCTTTGCCATCACCCATCCAGATCCGGTCCGGCGAACCGAGATCATTGCAGACATACAGGTCGAGGATTCCGTCGCCATCGACATCGCGGAACATGGCCGCAAGCCCCCAGTCGTACGGAATCCGGGTCAGCGGTTGGCCGGACTCATCGAGGAATGCGCCCCCATCGAATGGCACGGGCTGGAACACCCCTTTTCCGTCGTTGGTGTAAAGGCCATCGGCCTCGCCATGTTCGGTGATCCGCCCCTGCGCATCGACCGAGAACCGCCCGACCAAGTCCGGTTCGGTGACCGACCGGCCGTTGACCGATTCGAGCACGGGCTTTCCCTCGATGTTGCGGATGCCAAAGCGCTGCTGGAACTCGTCGCGTACGGTGGAACTGCGGTAACGGACGATATAGAGGTCGAGGTCTCCATCGCGGTCGATGTCAGCCAGCGCGAAGGAACTGGGGCCACCCCGCCCCGCGAGCCCGGATTGGGCGGTGGTCTCCTCGAAGCGACCGGCTCCGCGATTCAGGAAGCAACGCGTCCCGGTGCCGATGCCATTGACGAGGAGGTCTGGCAACCGGTCGCCGTTGAGGTCGGCGAGCACGGCTCCGGTGGCATCCATGCCATCGAAGGCTTTCGCGACAAAACTGAGGCTGGTGATGTTCGTGAAGCGCCACTGCCCGAGGTTGCGGTACAACGTGCTCCCACCCTGCAATGCCGGAAGGAACAGGTCCTGGAGTCCGTCGCCGTCGATGTCCCCAAACGCCACACCGGAACCGTTGAGGAGGATGTGGTTCGCGAGGGCACGATCCGGGGCGAGATGGTTGGTGAACGCCACCCCGGTTTCGGCGGGGGGCATCGTCGTGAATCCGGCCGCAAGGCCAACGACGGAGGTGTCGACGGACGCTCCCACCGCAAGGACCGCCGCGAATCGGCGGATCCAATGGCCGGCCGCCGTCGTGCGGGACTTCGGGAAGGTTTTGCCGGCAATGGATGACACGCCGTGAGGCTAGGACTCCCACGGCGCGGGCTTCAAACGCGAAACTGAAATCTTCGGGCATCTGGGGGCATCCTCACCCTCCTCTGACTCCCGAACGGGGAGGCGACGTCCACGTCGCCGTTGCGCGGTCGTTTCCATGGGCGATGAGGACATCGCCGCCCCGTTTTCACATTGGGGACGGTGTCGCTGTGCGCCCGGGGGCCTACCCCTTGTACCCGGCCATTGCGGCGAGGATCTCGCGGATGGCGGTGGGCAGGCCAACGAAGACGGCGCGACTGATGATGCTGTGCCCGATGTTGAGTTCGATGAGGTGCGGGACAACGTGGATCAACGGGAGGTTTCGGACGTTGAGACCGTGACCGGCGTTGACGTTGAGGCCGAGGCCATGGGCCAGCTTCGAGGCCGCCACCAGACGTTCGATCTCCACGTTGCGCTCGCGTTTCTGGTCAAAGGCTTCCGCGTAGGCACCCGTGTGCAACTCGATGAACTCCGCCCCCGTGCGCGCCGATGCTTCCACCTGGCGCGGGTCGGGATCGATGAACAGGCTGACCCGGATGCCGGCATCGCGCATGCGCGTGCACGTCTCACGGATCAGGACTTCGCTCCCAACCACGTCCAACCCGCCTTCCGTCGTCACCTCCGTGCGTTTCTCGGGAACGAGGCACACGATGTACGGCTTCACCGCGAGGGCGATCTCGATGATCTCCGGAACGATCGCCATTTCCAGGTTGAGTGGCGTGCGGATGGAATCGCGCAACCGGCGGATGTCGCGATCCACGATGTGCCTCCGGTCCTCCCGCAAGTGGGCGGTGATTCCGGTGGCTCCGGCTTCCTCGGCGATGAGCGCGGCCTCGACGGGATCCGGCTCACCGTGGTTCATCCCGCGATACCGGGCCTCACGGAGCGTGGCGACGTGGTCGATGTTGACCCCAAGTTTCAGCATGTGATCAGGGATTGCGGACGGGCACGGGCGGGAGTTGGGTCGAACGACCCGGGATCACGCCAAAATCGGCGTCCAGCCACCGCGTGAGGGCCACCAGTTCGAAACCGTTCAGCCCAATGTCCGATTTGCGGTTCAACTGGTAGCGCGTGGGGGTCACGCGCTCAACCTGCGTGATGGTGTTTCCGAGCTGGTTGGTCAGGGATGTCATCCAGCGATGCGCCTTGGCCATCGGCGCGTTCGGGGCCTTGCCGAGGAGGATCTTGTTGTATTGCGCGAGGACGTTCCAGTTGGGCCAGGACTCACTGGTGATCTCCCATTCGAAGAAGGCAAGGTTGGGCTTCTGGATCTGCGCAAGGAGTTCGGCCGGGGCCTTCGCGCTGTTGGTCTTCCCCGCGAAGAAACCGACCACGAGGAAGGAATCCGCCCCTTGGGTCGCCGCGACCACGCGGGGCGTACACGCCATCTGCTTGCCACCCACCACCACCGCCGTCTTGTTGGAATTCATGGCCACGTGACCACGGTAGGGTCCCGGTTGCTCCTCGGTCCCGAAGAACGGCTTCAAGTCCTGATGGATCTTCTCGATCCGGGAAGGAATGTCCTTCACGGGAAATCCAAACCAGCTGCGGAAGGGAACCTCGGGTTGCGCCCAAGAAACCACCTGGCCCGGCGTCTCGCCGCCCACGATGAACCGGGGCCAATCCAGCTTCTCCAGCAGCGGCGCGGCACCGCGAAGCGCGCTGAACCGAACCAATGGGTCGCGGACGAACTCGTCGGGAACCTTCCACGCTTCCAGTTCGCCCAGCGGTGCCCTCGCAAAGTCCATGGTTGCCGCCGTCCGAACCATGGCGTTGCTCACGGAAAGGGACACGTTCACCGACGGCCAGTCGTCATGTCCCTGACCGAGGATCCGGGGCAGATCGAACTGTCCGACGCCGAAACCACCGGGCACGAATCCGGGAATGGCGGAGGACCGGGCCAACGCCGCCGGGGAGGACGCCACCACCCACCACCCGTTGGTGGTCAGGGTGGACGGTGCCGCACTGCCGGACGCACGCGGCAGGACCGCCGCGGCCTGACCCAGGGCGGCCACCGGAAGGTTGGCGCCGCGAAGGGCGAGGACCCACTCGGTGTCGGTCACCTCGCCCGCGCTTTCGTTTTCAAGCACCGCTTCCACGAGGGGATACAGCTGGCCCTCGGCCGCGCGCCCCGGCGAGCCCGGGATGCGATCGAGCAGGAAACGGGTGAGATTGGTACCCAGGCGCGATCCAACGCCCGCCGTGCTCGGAAGGGTGAGGACGTTGCGCAACGCGGGCGCATTGGAATGCCCACGGAGGGCCTGACCTCCGGCGAATCGCCATCGGGCCATGGCCGTCGCGGCTTTCGACGCACTGTCCCCGGAAGAACTCTTGGGGTCACTACACCCGGCCCACAACAGGGCCGCGGACATCGCCAACAGGACGGATCTCATGATCGGTCCGTACTTGGTGCCAAAACCCGGCCCCATCCAGAAGTGCAAAGTGGGGTTACGGAGTTTCAAGTTTGAAGATTCAAGTTTGAACCGTCGGTGCCGACGCAAGGAGGCTTGGCTGGATCCGTGGATTGAAGGCCGGGTGCCCTCACCCGGCGCGGTGCCCACTTTTGTAAACTTCCTCCCGCCGCGTGGGGGCACGCGGCCTACAGGCTTCAAACTTGAAACTCGGTTCTCCCAGCCGGTCTTTTCCGTTGCGCTCCGCGAAACCCCCGCGTTCACTACGCGCCATCTTCCGCCTCCACGCACTGGTTGCATTGGGTCGCCAGCCAGACCCGTGGGGCGGTTTTGTGCAGGCATGTGCCAAGAATTGTTCATCGGCAGGACGGAGCCCTCGGGCACCACGGACGCTTCCGTGGTGACCGGTGCACCCATTCCCGGCTGCTCGCAGTCGGGACGACGCAGGCGCTCGCATCACCGGTGAACCTCCCAGTACACCCACAGATCAAACCAACTCGTATCGCATCATGAGCAATGGAAACAACGACGCCGTAGCGCCAAACGCGCACCGGCTCTTATGGGCCGGATTCATGGCCATCCTGGCCGCCGGCGTCGGATTCGGCGTCCGCGGCGGCATCCTGGATGACTGGTCCGGTCAGTTTGGCTTCACCCAGCAGCAATCCGGCGAGATCACCGGCTTCGGCTTGGTGGGCTTCGGCCTCATCATCCTGTTCGGCGCGCTGCTGGCGGATGTCGTCGGTTATGGAAAGCTGATGATCGCGGCGTTCCTCTGCCATTTCGTGGGTGCCGCCCTGTGTCTCGGTGCCTCGCCGGCGTACGGTGAAGCCCACAACCAGGCCGCCGCCTACAACCTCCTGAAGTGGGGCCAGATCCTGTTCTCGATCGGCAACGGTCTCGCGGAAGCCGTCGTCAATCCGCTCGTCGCGACCTGCTTCCCCCGCAACCGCACGCATTACCTGAACATCCTGCACGCCGGATGGCCTGCCGGTCTCGTGCTCGGCTCCCTCGCCAACTACTTCTTCGATGCCAAGAGCGGCGTCGCCGGTCACGCCAGCTGGGAAGTGCAATGGGCCCTCTTCCTCGTCCCCGTCGTCCTGTACGGTGTGATGTGCCTCGGCCAGAACTTCCCGAAGTCCGAAGCCAGCACCAAGGGTGTCGGCATCGGCTCGATGCTCTCCGAATTCGCCGCGCCCCTGCTGTTGTTCCTGTTGTTCATCCATGCCCTCGTCGGCTACGTCGAACTCGGCACGGACTCCTGGATCGGCCAGATCACCGGCGCCATCATGGCCAGCCCCGCGAACGGCATCCTGCTCTTCGTCTACACCTCGGCGCTCATGTTCGCCCTGCGTTTCGTGGCCGGTCCGATCGTTCACCGCATCTCCCCGCTGGGCCTGCTGGTGGTCAGCTCGATCCTCGGCTGCATCGGCCTCAACCTCCTGAGCACCGCCAACGGCATCGCTGCCTGCGTCGTCGCCGCCACCGTCTATGCCTGCGGCAAGACCTTCCTCTGGCCCACGATGCTGGGCGTTGTCTCTGACCGCTTCCCGAAGGGCGGCGCCATCACCATCGGTGCCATCGGCGGCGTCGGCATGCTCTCCGCCGGTCTCCTCGGCGGCCCCGGCATCGGATACAAGCAGGACCGCTTCGCGGCCGAGCACCTCGAATCCAAGAGCCCGACCACCTACGCGGCGTACAAGGCTGACAAGCCCAGCAAGTTCCTGTTCTTCAAGGAAATCACCGGTCTGGATGGCTCCAAGAAGGCCACCGTCCTCGAAGGCGAGGCCGCCAAGCTCACGCCCGAGCAGACCAAGGACAAGCCCATCCTCGCCGAGGCCAACCTCGTCGGCGGTCGCATGGCCCTGAAGTGGACCTCCGCGGTGCCGGCCCTCATGGCCGTCTGCTACATCCTCATCCTGCTCTACTTCAAGGCCAAGGGTGGGTACAAGGCGGTCAACATCGACGAAGGCTCCAAGGCCTGAGTCTCGCGAATGGACGCCGGACCCGTGTCCGACGTCCTGCATCAAGGCGGTCCCCTCACCCGGGACCGCCTTTTTCGTTTCGATCCATGGATGCGCGGACCTGAAAAACGCACAACGCGCCACCCCGATTACCGGAGTGGCGCGTTGAAAAGCTGCCTGAGACTGGGTGCCTCCATCCCGCCCATCGGGCTACGCTGTCAGCCAGATTGGGGAACGACTCGAGCACCCGTCCATCTGCGAAATCCGTGAAATCTGTGGACCAGGATTCCTGATCCAAAGAGCCATCGGTGGATTACTTCGCCCCGCCTTCGATGCCGAGCAGTTCGACATCAAAGATCAACGCGGAGTTCGGCCCGATCTTGGGAGCGGATCCCCGTTCACCGTAGGCCAGCTTCGAGGGGATGTAGATCTGCCACTTGTCCCCGACCTTCATCAGCTGGAGCGCTTCCACCCAGCCCGGAATCACGCCCGTGACCGGGAACGAGATCGGCTCGTTGCGCTCCACGGAACTGTCGAACACCGTGCCGTCGATCAGCGTGCCGTGGTAGTGCACCTTGACCTCATCGGAGGGCTTCGGGGTCGCACCGGTGCCGGACTTGATCACCTTGTACTGCAAACCGGAGGCGGTGGTCTTCACGCCGTCCTTCTTGCCGTTCGTCGCGAGGAACTCCTCGCCTTCCTTGAGGTTCTTGGCTCCGGCCAGCTTGGCCTTCGATTCCATCGAGGACATGACCTGCTTGCGCAGCTCGTCCAGCGTGGCCCGGACTTCCTCCGGCGTCAGGGCGGACTTGCCGGTCATGGCATCGGTGATGCCTGCCGCCAGCGCCTTGGGATCGAGATCGATCTCCTGCCGTTTCAAGTTGGACCCGATATCCGTTCCCAGGGCGTAGCTGGACCGGACCTTGGGATCCTTGAGGTCAGGCTTGTCCTGGGCACACACGGCACCCGCGATCATCGCCGCGGCCGCCACCGAAGTAACACGTTGCAGACTCATGAATGATT